>JAAXZI010000152.1 GCA_012719955.1 Phycisphaerae bacterium
GGACGGAGACGGCGCGACAAAGGGATGGGGGACAGGGCGACAGAGGGATCGGGGCGGGGGTGACTCTGTGACCGTGGGTATGTTTTGCGCCGCCTGTAGCGGCCGGGCTCCGTACCGGCCGTTCTCCATGCTTCTTTAACGCCCAAGTCGAATAGCCGGCAAAAGCTGGGTGCCCGCTCCTTGCCTGTGTAGCGGCCGGGCTCCGTACCGCCGTTCTCCATATTTCTGCAGCACCCGGGCCGAATACCCGCTCTCCGTTCGGATTTAAGAAGGCGGGCAAGATGCCCGCCCTCCTATGGATTCACGAAGGCGGGCAGGATGCCCGCCCCCCAAGAAACGGCGCCCCGCCCTACAGGAATAGGACGGGGCGCCAGACAAGGGACATTGCTCTCAGGGGCCTACGGCCGGCGTGCCGGCCACAGACCGTCTCAGCCATCACAGGTCGGATCGGCCGCAACCATCGGTCCGGAAATGCAGGCGTCGAACGCGTCGAAGTCACCCTGATCGACCTCGCCATCTTTCAGGAGATCGAAACACGAGCACTCGCCGCTGATTGCCGGCATGAACAGGCACCGCTGGAGCAAGCCGAAGTCCTCCTGGTCTACGTCGCCGTCACCATCCGCATCGGCGAACGGGTCTCCGCACAAGGGCGACCAACCGATGCCGTCGAACCAGGTGCGATCATCCCTGCTGGTCCCGTCCGGGCCATTGATGTAGAAGCTGATGGTACCGGACTCATCGACCTCGTATTGGCCGAGCGGGGCAATCAGCAGCCACTGGACACCCGCGCGCGTCGCAATCGGGCTGACAAACTCACGTGCGTTGGCGCTGGCGAGCATTGCGTTGGTCTTGTCGAAGATCGTGAAATCGCCGGTCGAGCCCACGCGGAATGCCACGTCCCAGAAACCCTTATTGCTGTTATTGTTGTGGAACAGCCCGTAGAAGTTGTAGGTGCCGGGCGGCAGGGTCAGCGTGGTCACCAACGGCTCAGTCACCTCGTCACTTGGGCCGTCGGTCTCCCAGACTGTGCCTCCATTGACGTTGTCGAAGGTGCGCACGTGCCAGAAGCCGTCGGCGGCATTCCCGCCACCAGTGGTCCCAGGGCTGCTCGCGGTGGCATTACCGTCTGTGCCGGTATTGACCAGAGCGCCGTTGATGGTCGTGTTTCCATCCGAGCCCGTGGTATTCGGAACGGCATCGACATAGTTGATCTTCGTGCGCAACACCGGCAGGCCCGGGGTTGCGACGCAGCCCTCGATGCCCGAGTACGTCTGAGTGGCCGAGATGAAAGAGCCGGGCGGCAGAGGAGGCACCACCAACGTGACGGTGGACTCCAGGCGCGGATCAACGGAGCCGATCAGGGTCGTTCCATTCAAATAGACCTTGACCATCGTGGCCTTCGAGTCCACGCCGCTCACGGTCACGAGCGTATCTCCCACCACGGCCGCGCTGAGGGTGACCGGCGACACGCCGGTGCAGTCAGCCACCATCGTCGGGGTGGTCGGCGCGCAGCTTTCCAAGCCATTGATCACCTGCCGGGCCGTGAGCATGTCCCCGGCGGTGAGCGGGGCTACATCGATCGTTACGTCTGCGGGCGTGGCCGGCGGAGTCCCCGTGTAAGACACCAGGAGAGTGGTGTCATTCACGTAGATGTTGACCGCCTCAGCCCTGGGATCGATTCCCCGGACGGTGAGGGTCGTGTTGACGCCGGCGGGAATCATCGGATCAATCGTCACCGCCGGAACCAGGTCGCAGGCACCGGCCGCCACCTCGGGCGCCGGCCCTGCGCAGCTTTCCACGCCGTTCACAACCTGCCGGGCGCTGATCCTGTCGCCAGGCTCAAGGGCCGCCACCTCGAACGTCTGGGTAAAGTTTCCTTGCGTGGGGCCTGAGCCAATCAACGTCGTGCCGTTCTTGTAAATGTTGACACTCTCCGCCTCGTACAGCAACCCGTTCACGGTTACCGTCGTGGGTTTGCCGACGCCGATAAGCGGGTCCACCACGGTCACAGGAGGAATGGTCCCGCAGAAGTCCCGGGTGGTCTCGCCCGATTCAATGACCACGTCATCAATGATATAGCTGATGGCCTTTTCAACCGGCGTGGTACCAAAGGCCACTTCGTTGAAGGTCAGCGTCGACAGGGTAAAGTCGGCGGTACGAGTGGCCAGAACGCCATCGATAGCCACTTCGATATAGACATTGCCGGCGAAGCCGCGAATGACAGTCATGGAGAGCTCATGCGGCAAGGTGTCCCTGATGCGCTCGTCGAACGGATCCTCCATCGGCAGTTGCGGCGGCAGCCCGAAGACTTCCTCCTCGGCCAGCATCGAACCGAGGTTGCTGTAGACAGGGCCGCTGCCGGAGATGTGACTCACGCCTGGATCCACGTTCTCATCGCCGGTTGCGATGCCGACGACGTAGCCGAAATCATCTTCGCCTATCGCGATGTCCGGCTGGTCCAGGCTGGCCGGGGTACCGCCGTCGTTGAACAAGCCGAAGCGGAAGGCATCGCCGAAATCGACCACCGTGGGCAGACGCAACTTGAAGGTCAGCCGGATGAAGTCACCAGCCTTGGCCAAGGTCGTAGCCGGGAAGTTGGCCACATGGATGGGCTGGGGCTGGGTGACGTTCACATGCAGGGCATTGTCGGTGCCCAAGCCGTTGGGCTCGGCAATGTCCGGGCCGACCTGGAGGGTAAACTCGGCCGGGGGCTGATCGCAGCAGGTCCCGTGCATGGTTCTCCAGACCAGGCCGGTGTCAGCACCATTTTCTACCGGTCCCTCGAGCACGCCGTCATTGTCGCGGTCGCCGTCGCCGAAGCCGTCCGACACCTGCAGCGGCGCCGGAGAGGAGACGAGCTCATAACCGACCCCCTCATACCAGCTTCGCTCATCGTTCACCCCGCGGTTAGGGCCAAGGACATAGATATCGATGGACCCGTCAACGGTGTACTGGCCGAGCGGGGCGATCACGATCGCCCGGTCACCCTCTCGCGTCATGACCGGGTTGACGAATTCACTCCCCTCGGGGCTGGACAAGATCACGTTGCCGGAGCTGAAGGCTTCCAGGCTGCCCTGGGAGAAGCGGGCGTAGGTCCCCGTCGAGCCAACGCGGAAAGCGGCGTCCCAGGGTCTGTTACCATAACTGGCGGCCCAGATGAGGCCATACAGGTTGTAAGTACCCGGGGGCAGCGTGAGCGTGGTCACCAGCGGCTCAGGGGTGATGATTTCGTCCCAAGTCTCCCAGACCGCACCGCCATTGGCAAAGCCGGTCCGATAAGTCCACAGCCCATCCGTATCGGGGTCGATGTCCGTGCCTGTGGTGGCGTTGCCGCCCTCAGGCTCGAAGTTCACCAACGCGCCGTTGACCGTGGTATTGCCGTCGTCACCGGTAGTGTTGGGTACGGCGTCCACGAAAGTGATGTAAGGCGAGGGCGGCATAGCGGAGACCACCGTCTGCGAAACGGGACCGCATCTCTCCACGCCATTGATCGTCTGGCGGGCAACGAGCACATCATTGTACCGCAGCACGGGCACCTGGACGACCAGGCTGTCGGGCGTGTTCGGCGGGTTGCCATTCGTTGACCCGATGAGCGTGTCGCCACTGTACACTTTGACCACCTCGGCCTCGGGAGACACGCCGGTCACCGTGACACTGCTCGCGCCGGCGAGGACGGGCTTCGCAAGGGTCACATCAGGAACATACGAGCAAGCCTCAACAGGCTGATAGCCGATGCCGTCGAACCAGGTTCGCTGGTCACCGGTGAAGCCCGGCTGCACAAAACCCGCAGTCGAGACGGTGATCGGACCGTCGGTCTCCAGGGTAACCATGCCAAGAAATGCGGCGAAGAGACGGCGGTTACCAGAACTCACCATCAGGGCGGGCAGATCATAGCCGTCCAACTGCGTCTGACCCTCCAGATTGGTCGCCGTATCCTTGTTAAAGCCGGTCAAGTCAGCGGTAGTATCCTTCTCGCCGATGGCCGCCGCGATATCCCACATGCCACCGCCGTTATCGCTAATCCAAAAGAACACGTACACGAGATAGGAGCCCGCCGGCAGGGTGGGCGTACTCGTCCACAGGATGGCGTCATCATCATCAGCGGCGTCGCTTGCGCCTATCGAGACCAGAACACTCGGACCGTTGACGTCGGTGCGGGGCCGTTCGGACCACTTGCCGTCATCGGCCTGCTTCTCGTCCTTCGCATTGAGCAGGAAATTGACCGGATCTCCCGTCCCGGGCACGGCCCCTTTGACGGTCACGTTGGCGCCCTCCCCAGCGGGGACAGCGTCCACATAGGTGATTGCCGCCCACGCCGGGGGCGCGAACAGCATCAGAGCAGTCAGCAGCACGATGAATCTGTTCATGTGTTCCTCCCTCACGAATTGGAAAGCGATGGTTCGTCCTCACGTATCGCACACCCTGGGCCAGGAGCCGGGTCCACGCGACCACGGAAAAGCTCCTGGCGGCAGTACAGGCATCCTGCCCGCACCCGCACGGGCCAGGGGCCCGTGTAAGAGTCCGCCTCACAGGCCGGCACCGAGTCCGCCGCGGGCGGTCCATGTATGCCGCTTCGGCAACAATCGGCGCGGCCCATCGCTGCTTCAGAGCGGTGGCGCGCCTCTTCCACGGCCGATCCAGAGCATTCGAACCCCACCGCTCGCGCAGCGGGGCCGCTCACGTCTCAATCATCGCAGGCCCGCGCGGCGACGACCGCCGGGCCGCTCTCACAAGCCAGAAAGGCCTCGAGATCATGCTCATCCACATCGCCATCGCCGCGTCCGCCATGGTCACGGTCGAAGCACGCACACTCGGGCGGCAGCAGGCCCGGCGACGACGATGGGCCGGTGGCGCAGCGTTGGAACAGGCCGAAGTCGTCCTGATCCACGTCGCCATCCCGGTCCGCGTCAGCGAAAGGATCATTGCACACCACCCGGTATCCGACCCCGTCATACCAGGTGCGATCGTCCTCCCCGTTCAGTAGAAGATCTGCCGGGTTCACATAGATGTCCACCGGCCCGGCCAGCTCGAAGCGTCCCAGGGGAGCGATGAGCAGCCATTGGCCGCTGTCCTCACGGGTGGCCACGGGATTGATGAAGTCGCTTCCATCGGCGGCGGCGAGGATGCCATTGCTCTTGTTGAAAGTCGTGAACTCACCGGTGGGACCAACCCGGAACTGAATGTCCCAGTCTCCGTTGTTCTGGGCGTTGTTCCAGAACAAGCCGAAGAGGTCATAGGTTCCCGGGGGCAGCGTCAGGCGCGTGATCAGCACCGGTGGGGTTTCACTGGCGCCGGCCTCCCAGACTTCGCCGCCATTTACCGTGTCCCGGGAGCGAATGTGCCAGTTGCCATCCCCAGCGTTTCCCATCTTGTCGCTGGTGGTGGCATTGCCGTCGGTCCTGGTATCCACCGGGGCGCCGTTGATGGTCGTATTGCCGTGGGTGCCGTCGAAGGGATCCGCGTCCACATAGGCGATGTTGAAGGGCACCCACCGCCCGGTGGCGGGAATACAACCTTCTACGCCCAGCACGACCTGGGTAGCCGAGATCGTCTGGGTGGGCAACAGGGGCGCGACCGGAACCCGTACCGTGTCGGCGCCGCCGGCGGGCGCTGATCCGATCAGGGTGGGACCATCGGCGTAAACATTCACCTGGGTGGCGGCAGGGTGGACGCCGGTCACGACAACGACCGTGCTTCCTTCAACCAGGCCTTCGACGGAAACGGACGGCACGCCGATGCAGTCACCGACTCTCGCGGAGGGGGCAAAACCACAGTGCTCGATCCCCCCCACCACCTGCCGGGCGCTCACGAGATCGTTGAGGGCGAGTGAATTGACGGGAACCGTCAGGGTGGCCGGCGTGTTGGGCGGATCGCCGGCGACCGATCCGGCCAGGCTGTCGCCGTTCACATAGACATGGACAGCCTCGGCGTCGGGATGGATTCCGTTAATGGTGACGGTCGTTGCGCCAGGAGGAATTAACGCGTCAACCGTCACCGTGGGGATCGTCGCGCAGGTGGGCGTCAACTGTTCATACGCAATTCCTTCGTACCAGGTTCGCTCGTCGCCCACGGTCAGATCAAAGGCATTCACATAAATTTCGAGCGGGCCGGTCACATCGACCTTTCCCAGCGGGGCCATGAGCAGCACGCGGCCGCTGTCCCGGGTGATCACCGGACCATCGAAGTCGCTGCCGTCCTCGGTTGTCAGGATCGCGTTGTCCTTGTTGAAGGTGGTAAAGTCGCCGGTCGGGCCGACGCGAAAGGCAATGTCCCAGAGGCCGGTGTTGGAAGCGGTGTTCCAGAAGAGGCCGTAAAGGTTGTAGGTGCCGGGGGGCAACGTCAGAGTGGTCACCAGCGGCGCGGTGTTCTCTTCCCCGGGCACGTCGGTCTCCCATACGGCGCCTCCGTTCGCGCCCAGGCCGGTGCGCATGTGCCAGCGATCATCACTGCCCTGGGTGGTGTTTTGCACCTGGTTGCTGGTGGTGGCGTTGCCTCCGGCGGCGAAACTGACCAGGGCCCCATCGATGGTGGTATTGCCGTTGGTTCCGTCGGTGTTGGGGAGAGCATCGACAAAGGTAGCGCCCCGCTTCGGAAGAATCTGGGCCACCACCTCCACGTTGTAATTGGTATAGCTCGTGTAGACGCCCCGAAACCAGACCAGAGCGTTGTGCAGGCCGTCGGAAGGCGGCAGGATCGGCCGGAGATTATCGACCTCCGAATTCTCGGTGATGGGCGTCCAGACCCAGGTCGCGCCGCCGTCACGGGTAACGCCTTTGAAAATCTCGTAGTGGGCCAGGGCCGTGTCGTCGCGCGGATCAATTTTCGTGGAAATGTACAGCGTGTCAGGATCGTCGGGATCCAGCGTCCCCAGCCCGGTGTAGTCGTATTCCGGTGAGAACAGATACCCGCCGGCCTTCGCAATCTCGTACACGTGCCAGGCCGTGCCGTCAAAGCGGCCATACAGGAAGCGATGGTCGTTGTAGTCGCTGTTGTTGGCCCGGGCGGTGAACAGGATACGCGGGCGCCCCTGCCGATCCAGGCGAATGGCCGTCGTCCAGGCGAAGCCCAGCGGCGAAGTGTCGGTGTCAAAAACGCGAGTGTACTCGTTGGGCCGCCGGGCGATCCCGTCGAAGAGGTTGTCATCGACCACGTTGCCGAAGGAGTCGTAGACCTTCCCGCCGCGGATCACGCCGTGATAGATGCTGTTGTCATAGGCCCGGGGATGATCCTCGGTGGTGATAAAGTGAACCTCGTCGACACCATCCGAGGTGTACCTGAGATACGGCCGGCTGCCATCCTGTCCGGTGAACTTCGGATCGCCCACCGGCTTAGGCCAGTCGAGCAGTCGTCCGCCATAGGTCCAGGTCTGCCCGTCATCATCCGAAACCAGCACGTTGGGGTCCCTGTCGATGGTGCGGGCGAAGTTGTACAGGCGTCCGGCCCCGCCGTTCTCCAGGGAGAGCCGGTACACGTTGGAATAGGTCGTGCCGGCGCCGTTGTCGAAGGTCTGCTCGGGCTCCCAGGCGGTGGGATCTCCGGGGTAGGTGGAGATACGGTAGCGGGTAAACCGGTCGCTGCCATGCTTGGCATACATGGCGATGTAGCGCCCGTCGGGACGAACGAATATGGCCGGCGAGTTGTGATCGTCGGCCTGGAAGTTGGCATGAAGGACGAAGCGCGTGATCTGGCCGGTATTGAAGTCAAACGCGGCAATCTCAATGTTACCGTCGCGGGCGGATCCGCCCGGCCCGCTGGCATCGGCAACCGAACCGACGATCAGTTTTCCCCCGTGGATGATCGCCCGCTCGTCCTCATACCAGCACCAGGCACCGTTGTCATTCAGGACGATCCGCTCGCCAACCTCCGCGGCTTCCAGAGCGGAGACACACATCATCCCCAGCCCTGCGGCAACGGTCAACCCCAGATATGAACCCTGATTGAGTTTCATCTAAATGCTTCTACTCCCACCAAAGAAGCCGCTGCCCCCCTGTATCAGGGCCCTGCTCGCGACTTGAAGTGATTTCAACCAAAGTCCCCGGGGATCGTCCGGGGGACGTCTGGCCGGGAATCACGTGGAGGCAATTCCGCAGGTTCTATTGCCACATCTTAAAGTCTATTCATCGGGGGGCTTGACGCAATGAGATTGAGCGTATTCGTTTTGAGAAGTATGCCGCACTGCAAGTCCGCAAACAATGAATCACAATCCGCGGCTCATCCGGGTCGTTATTACCGGCCCACCCCCCGGTCATGCATCATCATCATCGCTCCTGGAGTCGAGTGGGAAATCCCCCTCGCGAGGCAGTTGGCGGCGCACGCTGACGCCGCAACTGTGTTCAATCGGCGCGCAAAGAATCTCCTTTCCCAGACGTCAGCGGGGAATCGCGTGTCCCCCGTTACGCTAAGATCGTTTTCGGACCTTTCCACAGCAGCCTACCCTCTGAAAGCCGACAATCACTCCCGGGAATCCACCCCAAAATCCGGCCACCCATAGGCCGGTAACACATCCCCCTGGGGCGGGCCCGTGGTTCCGTTTCGACAGCGACAGGTACGGTTCGGCGCTGCTTGAGTGCAGGGGCGAGCATCCTTCGCGGCAGGCGCTTACGGCTCCTGGGCAGGCCGGCGCGGGCGCAATGCCCGCGCCCACGCCGGGGAGACAACCGCGCGTCATCCTCTTTGACTGAAGTTTTTATTTCGCCGGGCGTTCCCGGGATTCGGCAGGAAGGCGTTCCGGCCGGGCCGAATCAGCGGACATCTCCACCGGCAGGCGGAACACATCGCCGGCCTGGTTGCAGAAGTACAACCGCGACTCGGAAGGCTGCCGCCCGTGGCCGTCGGCCCAGAAGGCGTAGAAGTCCGGATGGGCATTCACCGGCTGGCGAACATAGGTATGGTTGTAATCGCTGCCGGTGGTCATTCGCCGGGCCAGCTTCCAGTTCCGCCCCTGATTGTCACTGATCCACATGGCGACTTCCCCGCCGGTGTTATAGGCCTGCGGGCCCTTCTCGGTGGGGCCGATGATCCGCCAGCGATCGGGGGCTTCGATATAGAGGGAACCGGTGTCGTAATTGTTGTCGGAGATGATGTCGCCGCCGTGGATCTCCCAGTCCGACCCGGTCCAGCGGGCGGTGGTCCAGGTGCGCGGCATGTTCTTGGGCCCCGACTCATACCCCCTGCTGGTGGTGTAAAGGATCACCGGGCGGCCATCACCATCGTACGTCAGGTCCTGAATGTAGACGAGCAGGCCCTTGCTCTCATACTCCTGCACCAGGGCGGGATTAATGATCTCGGTCAACGGGATTTCCAGCTCCTGGCCCCCGGCCGACTTCCAGGTCTTTCCAAAATCCGCGGACTCCATGTAATAGAGGTTCGTCCGCCAATTCAGCCCTTTGACTTTGGGATGGTACATGAAGCAGGTGCCCAGGCGTCCTCCGGGCGCCGGGCGGCTCACCTGGTAATGGCCCTGGGCAATGCTGGAGAGCAGCCGGCGTTCGGTCCATTCCACGCCGTCGGGACTGGTCATCATGCAGATGGTGCGGCCGGGGTTGTAGAAGGTGTGCAGGAACAGGAAGCCCTGGCCGGGGAAAGGCCACGGCTGGGGATAGGAGAAGTTGCCGGTCCAGACCAGCTCGAACTCATCCACGCTGTAAGGTTTCTTGCTGCGCGAGATATAGGAGGGCCGGCTCCGGCCATGGCTGCTGGAGAAGACCCAGATGAAGCCCCGGTCATCCACGTTGATGACCGGGTTGTCGTGGGCGTCGTCGGTCTTCTTGTCCAGGAGGATGGTCGGGCGTGGGACCGTGCCGGTCCGGTGGTCGTAATAGGAGACCATGTGCACCAGCCGGCTCAGGGAATCTTTGGTGGTGCCGCCGTAAACGAAGAAGGTCTTCTGGACTGCCTCCACATACCAGGCAAAGGGGGTGTGATTGGCGCAGTAGGTGCCCAGGCCGCCGCTGTACTTGTAGACGTACTCGTCGTTAGAGGGCTGGTTCATGTACCAGATGCCGCGGTAACCGTCGTCCTTGGCGTTGATCAAGACTTTCGGCTCGGATCGCTCGACCCGTCCGGCGGCGGGAACCGAGGATGGCTGCGTCTTCCACTGGTCGCCGGCGAAATTCGCAAGCGTCCAGCGTGCGGCGAGATCGCGCGCGAGACTCTCCGCGGGCTTTCCCGAAGCCACCGCTTCAATTTCTTCGGCGGTCAGTACCCGGCGCCAGACGCGCAGATCCTCCATCCGACCGCGGAGGAACCGCTCATGATCGTTGATGGACCCGATGTAGAGTTTGCCGGCCACCCCTTCCATCCGGCCCGGCGCCGCCACGGTTTTGACCAGTCGGCCGTTCCGGTAAACCCGGATCGATTCCCCATCGTAGCTGCCGGCATAGTGAACCCACGTGCCGGGCTCGGGAGCCGGAGCCGTCGCGTAGGCGTATGCACCCGCTTTATGGGCAACCAGCATCCGCACGTTTTTGTCGTACAGGTAGAACGTGAACGCGGTATTGGCCGCGCCCACGTTCAGGAAGACCTGCGACTCTCTGGCATCGGCCAGGTTCACCCATCCGGCCACCGTCAGGGCCGTGGGGTTCAACGCCAGCGCTTCTACTGGAAGGGCGTAGGCCGTCCGGCCGTTGAATTCGACACCGGCCTGCGGCGGGTTCACCTCGGCGGATTCGGCCCCGCCGGCGACAGAGGCCATCCCCAACAGACAGGCAATCGTCAAGATGCGGCACATGAACACGTTGTAATCCTCCCGAAGGCGATGAAGCCGCGGACAACAAACCCGGACCAACAACAGGCCCCGGGCACGCGCCAGGCGGTTTCCCGTACTCTACACACAAAGCCTGCCCCCCGCCATTGTTTTGCGAACCGGGGGCTTGCATCCTGCCGCCAAATGGGTATGCTCATGCGTGCTGACAACTGAAGACGTGCACGATTGCAGGTTTCCGCATTGCGGAATCAAAAGGGAAGGTGGTGAAAATCCACCGCGGACCCGCCGCTGTAATCGGAGTACCGGCCACCTGTTGCCATTGTCCGTTTTGGGGCGCGCATTGTGCCTGAACGGCCGAGAAGGCGTGGCCGGACGCAGACCTCTCAACCTTTTCGTCTGCCTCCTCCGTAAGCCAGAAGACCTGCCTGCGAGCGTGTTTTTTCCTCTATGTGCCCCGGGTTCGGGCGCTTGGAAGCCAAGCCCGGGATCGCACTGACGCCGCTCAAGCGGCCGAATCTGCGGTCCCGTTTGCGTTTTGCGACACGGCATCCCGGTGTTCCCTCCGCGGGCACCGGGATTTTTTTGTGGCTCGAGGTCGGCCACAGAAAGGCAGTGATAATGCAGACGCAGGGTTCAGGGTTCAGGCTTGGGCGTTGGCGGCCCGGGGTTCGGGAAAGCATGGCAGGCCTCCGTTTTCGGAGCGACGGTGAGCCGCGAATTGACCACCTTCGCATCCCACAACCGACCACCAGGCCATGGTCTCCTGCCGTGTCGGAAGTGGCGACTCCTTCCCACCAGCATGGCTCACAAAGCAGTGGCGTACACCACGGGGCCGATCCATTTGAACCGGTGAGGATATCCACGCGCTCGGGCCGATGCACGACCCTGGCGCTGCCTGCGGTGCTGGCGATGGTCCTGGCGGCGACGGCATCAGCGGAAACGTGCTTTGTGGAGATGTTTGCCGACGACCCCATCGCCGCGGGTCGATTCGTGCTTGCCGACCCCGAAACGGGCGAGCCGCAGTTCGTCTATCAGCCTGAAACACATTCTCTCCTGGTCCGCCATCACACCGGCCGGCCTACGATCCGTCTGGTTCACCCTCTGGCTCGGCCCCTGACCGATCGCGACTCTTTTACGCTCCGAGTTACGTTCCGCGTCATTGACCCTCAGTTTTCCAGCGAGGAAGACTATTTCGCCCAGCTCAGCTTCGGCCTCATGAATGCGGCCGGCACCGGCCCTAACCGCACTGACCACATGCCGGATGCGCAGGATCCCAGCCTCCACGGCGCCTTTGACTTGTTCGCGGTCGATTACACGCTCAGCAATTCATTCTGGGGTTACTATCCAGGGCTGGCCCCCACGGTCACTGCCAGTCTGCCGGATCCATATTTCCCTGGCGGTTATTACGACGCCATGAGTCTGTACCCCGGTGCGGAGAGCCTGCTGACGGAGGAAGCGCTGCTGCCCTACACGACCCTGACCGCGGTTGTCGAGTACGACGGAGCCACCCGCCTGGCCATCCTGCGCATCTACGAAGGGTCAACGGCGCTACCCATCAACCTGGAAGGCGAAGGCGGGCCCGGCGGCACCGATGGCGACGTCACCACGATTGTGACTGCCGTCAAAACCTCATCGGCCCTGCGCGAAAGTTACCCCTTCCGGGTCGATCGAATCGGCTTGTTCTCGTGGAAGGACGATTGGGCCGCGATGGACGGCACCGCGAAGGGTCTCGACGCGGTGTATGAACGCATCGAGTTGACCTGGACGGCCTACCCGGATCTGACCGACGACGGCCGGGTGGATGCCGACGATGTGGAGGCTTTTCAGACCTGCCAGAGCGGACCGGCGGTGCCGCAGGAAGACCCGGTGTGCCAGAACGCCGACCTGGACGCCGATGGCGACGTGGATCAGGACGACTTCGGGCTTCTGCAACGGCAACTGGGGACAGAGCGGCCATCATGAAACGCGCTTTCACGCTCATCGAGGTGCTGGTGGTAACGGCGGTGATCGCACTGCTGGCCGGCCTCCTGCTGCCCGCTCTGGCCCAGGCCCGCAATCAGGGACGCCGGGCGGTGTGCCTGGCCAACCTGCGCCAACTCGCCATCGCCACCACCGGCTACCTCGATGAGAACCGTGATTACTTCTGGCGCTACTACGTGGACTCCACGGACCCCAAGGGCAGAAGCTGGTGGTTCGGCTTTGAGCCCAACGGGCCCGGTTCCGGCAAGTACCGGCCGCTGGACAAGACGCGGGCGGCGCTGGCCCGCTATCTGCGTTCCACCGATAACGGCCTGCAGTGTCCGTCGTTCCCCTACGAAGATGGGCTGTATTTCCCCAAGTTCGCGGCGCGCAGCGCTTCCTATGGTTACAACCTGTTGCTGGGCACGCCCCATCCGTCCAGGCCCACCCGCCGGCGGGCCGAGTTCCGCAACCGTTCCGCCAGGGTCTTCGTCTTCGCCGATGGCGTGCACTTTGATTTCAACCCTGGTATTAACGAAGGCCACTACATCGAATACGCCGCCAACCCGGCCAGTCTGACCTCCAAAACCGGCTACGCCCACTTCCGACACAATCGCCGGGCGCAGGTCTTATTCCTGGACGGCCATGCCGATGCCCTACCCCTGCGCGGACCGACCTATCCGGCCCTCACCCCCGCCGGACCGGCAGGAAATCTCACAGGCCCCAACGGCGGGCGAACCCTCTACGGAGATTGAGCTTAAAACAATTTCATCCGACCTAACGAAATCCGATTAATCCGGGCAGTTTCCCCCCTCGCACCCGGGGGAATGGGGACCTCAAACGGACTTGTTCAGCACGCTCAGAAACAGCCGCAGAAACCTTAATCTTTACCCAAATTATCCTGGATTCATACTCCCTGGCTCATGCGGCTAGTAACATAGAGAAAAACTTTAAGAGGCCTCTTGCAAGTTTCAGGCTTACCCAAGTATACTGCGCAAAGTTGCTCCAAGGCGACAATCATGTCTTTGGACCTTGGAGGAGATGGGAGCTGGAGGGGGCGGGCCTTGAGGCGCGACAGCGTGCCAGCTTGGCCTGGAAAGGTGGGAGAGAGAGTTGCGCTCAGATCGGATGAACCGGTCTTCGGTTCTGGTCGTGCGTCCAAAGCAATTGGGAACCGCCCGTCTGGTGGCGGAGCTTCAGGCTCGCGGCTGGGAAGCTGTCCCGATTGAGTCTTTTGACGTCGCCATCGCCGAAGCCAGGATTTGCGAATTCCCCGTCGTCCTGCTGGACCTCGGTTCAGCGGCGGCGCGTTTGCAGCCGGCGGGCCGTTCGACCTTCCCGCCGGACGCCGACTCCGATGAAGCGCCCTTGAGCCGCGGTCTTCAAGCCCTCCGCGATTTTCGACAGGCCTCCCCGACCTCACAGATCGTGTTATTGGTAGATGGCAGCATGGATCTGGCAACCTGCTGCCAGGCAGTGACATACGGCGCCGCCAGCTTTGTACAGTGGCGGGACCACGAGCCCATCGACCCCATCCTGGATCGCCTGGCCCAAGCCCGGAGCCGATACTTGGCCGCTCTTGAGGAAGGGCGCGAGCTGCACTCCGGCAACGTTTTCGACCAGACCGGATTGGCCGGTCAGAGCCAGGCCATGGCCCGTTTGCTGCTCCAGGCCAAGCGGGCCGCCATGATTTCGGATGCCCCCGTCCTGATCTACGGCGAATCAGGGACCGGCAAGCAGCTTCTCTCTGAGGCCATTCACCGGATGGACCCCAAGCGGAGACCCAAGCCATTCCTGACCGTCAACTGCGCCGCGATCACCGGCTCCCTGGCCGAGAGCCTGCTCTTCGGGCATCGCAAGGGCGCATTCACCGGCGCCACCGAGGACCGGCCCGGCTACTTCCGGGCAGCCAACGGCGGGACGCTGCTGCTGGATGAGATCAGCGAGTTGGAGAAGCCCCTTCAGCCCAAGCTCCTGCGCGTCCTGCAGGAAAACTGCGTGCTGCCGGTCGGTGACGACACGGAACGCAAGGTGGACGTGCGTGTCATTGCCGCGTGCAACCGGCCGCTGCCGGTGCTGGTCGAGCAAGGTGAGTTCCGGCTGGACCTGTATCAGCGGCTAAACGTCATTACCCTGAACGTGCCCCCCCTGCGGGACCGGCCGGAGGACATCCCCCCGCTGGTGCGCTTCTTCCTGCGGCGCTATGCCAGCTATTACCCCCACCCCATCACTTCCGTGGACGACCGGGTCTACGAGCTCCTGGCCCACTCCATCGGGTCGGGCAACGTCCGCGAGCTGGAGAACGTGGTACGCCAGATCCTGGTCTTCAAACGGGCCGGCACCCGCATCGAGTTGAGCGACATTCCGCCGGGGCTGATCGAACGGCAGACCGGCCGCGGCAAAGGGCGATCGGTCGACAGCGACTTGACCGCCGCCATCGCTGCGATGCTGGACCAGGGCACGTTCACCCTCCCGGAAATGCTGGACAGGGTGGAAGCCATGATCCTGCGCGAGGCGCTGTCTCGCCGCGACAGCACCCACAGCCAACTGGCCCGCCAACTCGGGCTGTCACGGCGGACCTTCTACAACAAGCTGCGCAAGCACGACTTGCCCGGCAAACAGGGATAACCAGAGCCCCGAGTGCAAGCGAGGGGGAACCTGTACAAGACCTTCACTCAGCACACAGTACTTTCAACTCATCGCTTTTAATACGCCGGTTCATTGCCCGGCTTCCACTTGATGTTGCAGCCCGCGCTGGGCTTCTGGTCCTCAGGTGCCGGCCGGCCGGCCAACACCGCGTCCAGGGCGGCTCGAAGATCCCGGCCGGTGACCGGTTTGCCGTTGCCCGGGCGGCTGTCGTCCAACTGACCGCGGTAGACCAGGCGGCGATTCCTGTCGAACAGGAAAAAGTCCGGCGTGCAGGCGGCGCCAAAGGCCTGGGCGACCTCCTGGGTCTCGTCGTAGAGGTAAGGAAAGGTATAGCCCACCTCGCGGACCTCCTCGCGCATGCGCGCGGGGCTGTCGTCGGGGTAGCGCTCCGCATCGTTGGCGTTGATGGCCACCACCGCCACCCCTTTGGCCTGATAGTCGCGGCCCAGCCGGGCCAGCTCATCTCGGACATGCTTCACGTACGGGCAGTGATTGCAGATGAACATCACCAGCAGCGCGGGGGCCTCCTTGAAATCCGAGAGGCTGACCAGCCGACCGTTTGTGTCCGGCAAGCGAAAATCCGGGGCTTCCAGGCCCAAGGCCCGCATTCGTGATGGAGTCAAAGCCATAACTGTTCCTCCATGTGGGCGTTACGCCGCAAAGGAAAATCCCCTAATCAACGATCTTCACAGGTTCTTTATCTCCGGCCAGACATTCCTGTCTTGGCGCATCCCTGGCCACGCGCCATAATAGGACCTCAAATTGTAAGACTCCACGGAGGGGCCTGGCCCGGCGCAGTTCTCAGTCGCGGTGCGGATCGCGGGCCAATCACTTCGCTACGGAAAGAGGCGAAATCCGGACTTCATCTATCGTTACGAGGCGCAAGGAGAAACCATGAGGACGAGAAGCAGGATCTGGGCAGTTTGCGCTCTGGCGGGCATTGGCTTCGCAACGGCCGCCCAAGCTCAGGAGGTTGTGATCAGCCAGATTTTTCCTGGAGCCGGCTGCACCGGGGCAGGGTGTTCCGCATACCACAACGACTACGTCGAATTGTTCAATAAGGGCGCGACCCCCGCGACGGTGTCCGGGTGGTCAGTGCAATATGCGTCAGCGACCGGCACGAATTGGAGCGTCGCCGCTCTGCCTGCCAATGCGGTGATTCCCCCCGGGGGATATTTCCTCGTCAAACTGGGAGGAAACACCAATGGCCTCGCCGAACTTCCCGAGCCTGATGCCACTGGCAATCTGAATTTGAGCGCCAGCGCCGGGAAAATCGCCCTCGTCAAGTCAGCCACCGCCCTCAGCGAAACCGTCACCCTGCCCAACCCCAACATCGCGGATTTCGTCGGGTACGGCTCAAATGCCAGCATTTGCGAGGGAACTGGTCGTGCGCCCGCCCCCGGCACCAACTACAATGCAATTTTCCGCAAAGGTGCCGGCTGCCAGGACAGCAACAATAACGCTGCCGATTTCGAAGCTTCGGCCGCCGCCCCGCGCAACAGCGCCTCCACACCGGCTCCTTGCGGATCATCCACCAATCTGAGCGCCACGCTTGAGGCCAATCCCAATCCGGTCCCCGCAGGGACGAGCGTGAGCTTGACCGTGACGGTGACCCCGGGCACGAATCCGCCCAGCACGGGCATTACCGTAGTGGGCGATCTGTCCGCGTTGGGCGGTAGCGCCAGCCAGGCCTTCACCGAAACCGAAGCGGGCAGCAATGTCTTTACTTTCACCTTGACCATTCCCGCCGAGATCAACCCGGGTCCCGACAACGTCAACCGGTCTGTCAGCGTCACAGTCACTGATGCGCAGTCTCGAAGCGGCTCCGCCCAAGCGACAGTTACGGTTCGGCCCAGCAACGCGAGCATCGGTGGGCAGGTTGTCATCAGCCAGGTATACGGCGGCGGCGGCAACAGCGGCGCCGAGTACAAGCACGATTTCGTCGAGCTGTTCAACCGCAGCACCGTTGAGGTAGACCTGAACGGCTGGTCAATCCAGTACCGGGGGGCCACGGGTGACTGGTCCAGCGTCATAGCCAACCTGACGGGCACGATTGCGCCCGGCGGTTATTACCTGGTCCAGCTCGCGGCGGGCAGCGGCGGGACCCTGAATCTGCCTACCCCGGACGCCATCGGCAACATCACAATGGGTGCCAGCAACGGCGTGGTCGTCCTCGTCGCCAGCACCGAGGCCCAGACCGGCTGTCCGACGGGCAGTCAGATTATCGATCTGGTCGGATATGGCACGGCAACCTGCTCCGAAGAGGCGTCCACGGGCGCGCTCTCCAACACAACCGCCGCCATCCGCAAAGATGGTGGCTGCGTAGATACCGACAACAACGCGCTGGACTTTATCGTCGGCCCACCTTCGCCGCGCAATAGCGCCAGCCCCACGCATGAGTGTTCGATCGGCGATACCCTGAACGGATTCCTGGGGGCTACGCCCAATCCGGTCGCCGCCGGGGACGTGGTCACGGTCACCATCGCGGTTTCCGGCGGCACCCCCGCCTACACCGTTCAAGGCGATCTGACCGCCATCGGCGGAACGGCCAACCAGGCTTTCTATGATGACGGAACTCACGGCGACGTGACGAGCGGCGACGCCGTTTTCACCTTTGAGATGCCAGTCCCCTGCACAACCGCGCCGGGCACCAAGACCATCCACGTCATCGTGACTGACAGCGGTTCCAACACCTTGACCCGATCAATCGACCTGACTGTCAACGACGGCACGGTCGCCATTGGCGAAGTGTTTGAAACTGGGGATTCGGGGTACGACGACGGGCAGCCGCGAAACGCCACCCGTTGCGTGGGCGAAACGGCGACCTTCTCCGTCTTCGCTCGCGGCGGAAACCTCAGCTACCAGTGGTATAACGCCAGCGGCCCGCTCAGCGACGGCGGGAAGATCTCGGGAGCAACCTCCGACACCCTGCGGATCAGCAACGTTCAGCCGGAAGACGCGAACGCCGGCCCCTACTACTGCATCGTCAGCGGGTGCGGCGGCAGCCAGCAATCGAACGCGGCCACGCTGACCATCGGATCCCCGGCCAGCGCCCACGACAAGCAGGTGATCATCAGCCAGGTATACGGCGGCGGCGGGAACGCCGGTTCGACCTATACCCACGACTTTATCGAGCTGTTCAACATGGGCACCACGCCGGTGGATCTGACCGGCTGGTCGGTGCAATACGCGAGTACGAACGCCAGCGGGATTTCGGCAAACTTTGACCGCCCGGCCCGCATCACCCTTCTGAGCGGCGTCATTCAGCCGGGCAAGTTCTTCCTGATCCAGGAGGCGAGAGGCAACGGCGGCACGACCGCACTGCCCTTCCCGGATGTGGATGGCACCACGCAGACCAACGGCGGGATTGCCATCGGTTCCAGCGGCGGTAAGGTTGCGCTGGTGAAAGCCACCACCCCCCTGGCGGAAATGGGTCCGTACGGCAACGGCCCCGCGCCCACGGCCTGCTCCATCGTCGATTTTGTCGGCTGGGGCAACAACGTTGGCTGCGCGGAGGGCGGTAACCCCGCGCCCGGGACCAGCAACACCACGGCCGTGGTGAGAAAGCTGGATTGCGTATCTGCCATGGACACCGACAATAACGGCAACGATTTCGTGGTCGCCGATCCGCTGCCGCACAACAGCGCCTCGTCAACGGCCGCTGCGATCCTCACCCAGCCTTCCGACCAGTTCTCCTGTCCGGGCGCGCCCGCGACGTTCAGCGTGGTGGCCGACGGGCTCTGCCTCACATCGTACCGGTGGCAGGTCAACACCGGCAGCGGATGGGTCGACGTGACCACCGGCACAGGCTTTGACACGCCCTCCTACACGACGCCCATCCTGAGCCCCGAAGATGATGGTAACCAGTACCGCTGCGTGGTGAGCAACGCTCAAAGCACGGCTATCTCGGAACCGGCCACGCTGTCCACCGGAGCAACGGAGAGCGATAAACAGATCGTGATCACACAGCTCTATGGCGGAGGCGGTAACGCCAACGCCGTCTACCACAATGACTTCATCGAACTGTTCAACAAGGGCACCACGGCCGTCGATCTGTCCGGCTGGTCCGTACAGTATGCCTCGGCCACAGGTGGCACCTGGAACAACAAGATCGATCTGAGCGGCACGATTGAGCCGGGCAAGTATTACCTGATCCGGGGGCAGGCAGGAACTGGCTGCAATGGCTCTGCCTGCGGCGACCCGTTGCCGGTAACGCCGGACGCGATCTCCACGATCAACATGAGCGCCACCGCCGGAAAGATCGCGCTGGTCAAGTCGGTTGAACAACTGGGTGGTACATGCCCCCTGGACGACTGCCGGGTCATTGACTTTGTCGGCTTCGGCTCAACCGCCAGTTGCTACGAGGGAGCCATCGGGAAGGCCCCGGTGGGCGACAACACCCAAGCCATCTTCCGCAAGGGCGACTGCACACCGCAGGATACTGACGACAACGCCGGCGATTTCGAGGTCGGTCCGGCCAATCCGCGCAATTCCGCCTCGACGGCTTGCGGCCCGTGCAAGCAGGCGCCGTGGGCGGATGCGGACAAGGACGGCGACGTGGACCAGGCCGACTTCGGCGCGTTCCAGGCATGTTTCAACGGTGAGGACACCAGCGGTCTGCTGCTCGGCACGGCCTACGCCTGCGAATGCTTCGATCGCGCGGGGACGTCCGGCGCGGTTGACGAAGTCGACCTGGAGCGGTTCGAGCAGTGCGCGTCCGACAGCGGTCCGGCCATACCGTGGAACCCGGCCAACCCGGCCTGCTCGGAGTAAAGAGCCGACCTTGTAAAAGCTCGACAGGATCGAACCCCCGGCCGGGGCCGATCGGCCCGCTCGCCAGAACCAGGCGATCGGGACGGTCGCCCCGGCCGGGTCGTTTTGCGCAGCAAGATTAGTCAACCAACCCGATCGCCAGACACACCCAAAGTCACGGCGTGCCCATTCCACCAATCCCATTCATATACGCCGCCGGGCCCGCGCGTGAACATGGCCCCCGGCGTGTGACCCCGGCACCCGACCGCGCGTCCACATGCCATCCAGCCCCGACTATGCAGTCTGCAAAATAGCAGCCCAAACGGGAGTGCGAGCATGTCATGCCCCGCAGGGGCATCACGAGAGTAGCCACGGGTGGAGCGAAGCGGAACCCGTGGTTCAAAGCCCGCCCCATCTTTCATGCCGCCCCGGCAGGGGGGCGTGAGACCACGCACCAGCCTCTCACCCCGCCCCGGCCGGGGCAGGTGCTTGTGCGCCGGGTGCTCGCAACCACCAGTTTCGCTGCGCTGCACTGGTGGCTACTCTCACCTGGCCCCTCTCGGGGCCACGAGCGATTACCCAAGCAACACACACATCTCCAGCCTCTGACTTACTCCGGCCTCAGCCGGGCTTGCGGTTGATGCCATCCTCCCCCTCATTGGTTGTCCAAATCATGAACCCACCTCTGGAAGAGGTGGGCTACCCGCTCCGCCATTACCCGATTGGAGAATCGAAGGTCATCGAGCGCGCCCTACGCTCCATCTCTCTATCTCTCCCACTCTCCATCTCTCCATCTCTCCTCGTCCCCTCATGCGGAGTTGCCAGACAAAGCGTCACAAGGGCCGCGGGCGGTCAGTGGTATCGACGCAGAACGCCTACCACCACGCCTTGGATGCGGATGTTGTCCACGTAGATGGGCGCGTAGGCGGGATTGGCGGGCTGGAGGCGAACCTTTTTCCCCTCTCTATAGAACTTCTTGAGGGTAGCCTCGCCGTCGTCGAGCAGGGCCACGACCGTTTCGCCGTCGCGGGCGGTTTCGCGACGCTCGACGACCACCAGGTCTCCGTCACGAATGTGCTCATCAATCATGCTGTCGCCGCGAACGCGCAGGGCGTACACGCCGGCACTGCTCTTGAAGAGGGAATCAAGCTCGATGGTCTCGGGATTCTCGATGGCCTCGATGGGCGAGCCGGCGGCGATATGTCCGACGAGAGGCAGGGTCGCGCCCGACTCGTCGGGAAACTCAACTCGCTGCGTAAGCTCCAAAGAGCGAGCCCGGTGCCGCGAACGCCGCAACAGGCCTTTCTTTTCGAGGCCGCTGACGTGCTCGAACACGGTGACCTTGGTGATGCCCAAGACGTCGGCGATCTCCTGCATCGTCGGGGAATAGCCATGCTTGCGCTGGTAATCCCGCACCAGCATGAGAATGCGCATCTGCTTGGGGGTCAATCGACGAAACGTATCCTTGGTCTTGCTCATGGGCGCCCTCCGCCAGGCCGGCCAGACCTTCGGGGCCGATGACCACCACAGGCCAATCGGTCTGCCGGCCGATGTGTTCGCGGTTCAGTGCAGACGTTCCACCAGTCTGACGGCCGGCGACCGCGGCAATCGCCGCGTCGAACCGGGCCAGCGCCTCATCGTGAGAATCTCGGGAGGGTCCATGCGCGCTCATCGCCCCGCCATCGGCAGCCCAGCCGTCGCGCCCGGCCATACCCCTGGCCGGCGCAACGACCGGAGCGCCGCCGGAGCGGACCGGTAGTGCGACGCGGAAAGCACCACCCGGCCCGAACACACACAGCGGCAACTGCTCTGATACGTCGTGATGAAGCATGGACCCGCCTCCCTGCGGCACTATCCGTCAGCAGAACTGTCTTCGCCTGGTCGGTGTCGGACCCGGTCACGAGTGAACGGCACATCCGGCATGTGCCACCAGACACCGCCACCGACAGTTCGTTATCTGTACGGATATAAGTATACCCTAACTCAATCCAAACGTCAAGGGGCCGACGATCAAGAACGGCCATCACGGGGGCCAACGCGCACCACCCCCACCGGCCAGCAGACCTCCTGTCCGTGCCGTCAGAGGATGACTCACTCGATTATCGGTCCCAAGCCCCTATACCTAGGTCGTGCCGCATCCCTGGCACCCAACGTCTAGCGTATATCGGCGGGTCTTTGAGGCCGGCTTGATGGATGTTCTAAGTCGCCCCAGCGGCGAAGCTTACAGGGTAATGGGAATAGAGCGCGGAGCCTCCACGTGAATTCACCGGGCCCACAAGTACCACCGTAACCATCGGACATGCAATCAGTTACATCACACACGCTATTTTCCGATGACGTCCCTTCGCCGTGGTGTTTTTCAAAAAATTCGGTCCGGGAAGCTAACTGCAAAAGAGGCGTAAGAGGGGTCCGTTTCTCGCCGGCGAGCTGTCTGTGCGCGGTCTGCCACTGCTCATGGGCCGTGCTACAGGTTTTGAGGTTTTGATCAGTGGCGAAGGTCGAAGTCGCCCTGGCACGGCTCAAGAGCCGTGGCACACGGCACGCTCAAGAGCCGTGGCACACGGCACGGTGCGCCCATCGTGTTCTGTGGTCTCATCATCGCGCATAGCCGGTACCATCCGCGGCCTTTTTTTGTTGTAATGTTGCAGGCCCGGAGCAGCCAACCAGAAGAGGCGGTCACGATCTGAGACGGTCTGTTGAGACGGGCTCATCCGGTATCATCGTCCCAATCGGCGGATCACACCGGCCGGTCTGCATGAGGGCTCATCATGACGCAGGCACATCGACGGTACAGGATTGGCGTACTCCTGGGGCTTTCGGCGGGGATTCTGTCTGGCGTTCACGCAACGGCGGGCGAACAGAACCGCACCGGCAGCGAGGATAGCCCAGCGCCCACGACGGCGCCGGCCGGACAGGTGATCGAGGGGATCGTGGTCAACCATCTGGGCGCCGGGTTGCAGGGAGCGATCGTGCGCATCGAGGCGCTGGACGCCAGTGAGGACGATCCTCCGCTGGCCATGACCCGGGCCGGAGAGACGGGCGAGATCCACATTCAGCTTCCCCGGCGGATCGAGGCCACGGTGCGGGCCCGGGTGACCCACGACGGCTATACCACCTTCCTGCAGGAAATAGATCTCACCAACGAAGAGGAACCTCCGTGGATCGACGCGGTCATGGAAGGCGCGGCCACGCTCAAGGGCGTGGTTCGCGATCGCCTGTTCAACGAGCCGGTGAAGGGCGCGCAGGTGATCTGCGAAAGCGCGGGGCAGGACTTTCAGGCCATCACCGATTCGGCGGGACGCTATCAATTCAACACCATCGCTCACGGGCCGGTCTCGCTCATGGTGACGGCCAGGGGTTTCGGCGTGAAGCGGATGATGATCCACGTCCGGGAGAACCAGGCCGAGGCTGACATCGAATTGGGTCCGGAGCGCAAGGTGGAACTCACCATCGTCACGGACCAGGAGCAGCCCGCGGCCGATGTTCGCGTGGAGGGCTACGCACAGCCGGGCAATGAATACGTGAACGCCACCACCGGGCCGGATGGCAAGGTTTCGCTCCACGGCATCAACGAAGAGGCCGAAACGATCCTGCTGCGCCTCAATGGGCCGCGGTTTGTCCAGATGCGCGGGTTTGAAGTGCAGGTCCTCCTGCCCCCGGGAGAAGAGAACGAGAGCGGCTTGCCGACCTCGATGCCGGCCGTTCACCAGGAGCTGATGGTGCAGGTGGCCGGCCGGATCAAGGGTCGAGTCACCGACGCGAAAACCGGCGACCCGATCGTGGGCGTGCGGGTGGTGGTGGGACATGAGTTTCGCAGCGACGCACCCATGGCGTGGACCGCGCTGGACGGCACCTATGAACTCACCGGAGTGGCTCCGGGAGATAACCTGTTGTCCTTCCAGCACCGGGAATATGCGACCGCTTTCCAGGAGATCCACATCGAGCCGGAGAAGGTTGTCACGGCGGACGCGAAAATGGATCCCGGCCAGGCCCTGGGCGGAAAGGTGGTGGGCTCCGACGGCAAGCCAATCGCGAAAGTGTTTGTAACCGGCGACGTGTGGGAGGATTATACCACGCTGGGTCTGCGGGCCATCACTGACGAGGAAGGCACATTCCTATTCAATAACGCCCCCGCCGGCGAGGTATTGTTCAGCTTTGTGAAACCCGGCTACGGACGGCCCTTGCAGCGGGCCCTGGCCTCCGGGAAAACCGACCATCTCATCACGCTGGACGTGCTGCCGCCGGATCTCGTTGACGCCCCGCCGATTCCCCCGCCGGCCCGGCTGGAAGTGGGCAAGGTCGTCCCGGACATGACCCTCGTGGGCCTGGACGGAACCACCTATAAGCTGGCGGACATGCGCGGCAAGTACGTGTTCCTGGACATGTGGGCGACCTGGTGCCAGCCGTGCATGGCCGAGATCGAGAACATCAAAGCGCTGCGCGCGAGCATGAAGGAACGAGCCGATTTCGTGCTGATCGGCATCAGCCTGGATACGGATCGCGACGCACTCAAGCAGGCCATCAGCAAACACGGCATCGACTGGCCGCAGGTGTTCGGGCCCAAGTCCGGCGCACGCGAGGCTTTTGAGACCTTCAACGGTACGGCCATTCCCTACACCTGCCTCATCGGCCCGGACGGCAAGCTGCTGGCCCAGAACCTGCAAGGGGCCGGACTGGTCGAAGCGGTGAAGGCGGCGATGCAAAAACCCACCACCACCAAACCGGGGGAGTGAAGAGTACTGAGTACTGAGTGCTGAGTATTGAGTGCTGAGTGCTGAACGCTGATCGCTGACCGCTGAACACTGAAGGCGGCTGGTTGAACGCCGGGCAACTATACACCACAGCGCAAAGTGGGCCATTTTCTGTAGCAGCCGGGCCGGGGCCCGGTGGGAACTGGGCGCCGCCCGATTTGCAGATGAAACAGCCGGCACGAGGCCCGGCCGACTTTGCGCTGCGGTGCCATCGTGTTGCGGGAGACAAGGATAGAGAGGGGACACTTGTTTTTTTGTAGAATGCAGGCAACGGCGTTCACGACGTCCTTTCGGGAGAACGCTGCGGTCGCGTGGAAGGGGAAAAGCAAACCTTTCACCAGACAAGCTGAGTGTCTCTGAAATGCTGGAGGGGGGTTTCTCATGCGCGCTTCACGCCTTCATGCTGCTGGTATTATTTGGATGCTTTCCTGGGCCTTGACCGCCGGGGCAGATGCAGCGGCGACCATGGTGGGGGTCGGTCCGGGCGGTTTCTATCGTATTGATCCTGTGACAGGTACCTGCACCCTCGTTGGGCGCCTGCACCCAGACACCTCGATGTTCCAACAGCCTCACGCTATGGCGGTTCGTCCTTCAGATGGGAAGATCTTCGTGTGGAACAACGTTCACTATGGACTCCTCAACTATTCGCTGTCCACCATCGATCCGGACACAGGCCGCGCCACCGTCCTGCAGCAGTACTACGACGCGGTTCCAATGCGGGCACTGAGTTTCGGTCCCGACGGAGCGTTGTACGGGCAAGGCGACAGGTTTTACAGGTTTGACAGTGCAACGTGGGCCGTGACAGACCTTGGGCCCCGCTCTATCTCGCTGAACGGAATGGATCTCGGCCCCGACGGTCGCCTCTACGGCCTGGTCGGGGATGTATTGGCGTCCATCAACCCTGCCAACGGCAGCGTCATCTCCAAGATCACGTTGAGCCAGATTATCGACTACACCACCTCTTTGGCTTTTTCGCCGGACGGCAAGCTCTATGGCGTGAGCAGCAGTTTGTTAGGAAACACGATCTTCTACGACATCAACCCTGTGACTGGGGAGGTCTCAAGTCTCGGGCAATCTTCCGTCGTCATTTATGGAGTGGGCTTTGTTCCCGAACCATCTACGTTCGCGCTGTGCTTCTGCGCGTTGGGAGCAGTCCAATGCAGACGACGACGCGCTGCGGGGTTGGCGGCATCGTGAGGCATAATCCTGATCGATCAGGAGCAGGTAACCAGTTTCCGGTTTCCGGTTCCCAGTCTCGAGTTCAGAGGCTGGCCCTTTGTCACTCAGGCCTCAGCACTCGGCTTTCAGCGGGATGCGTTCTGCTGCTGGCTGAACGCTGACCGCTGATTGCTGATCGCTGACCGCTGATTACTGTTGGCCATGATCCACATTTCGCTTGCCGGCCGGGAGCAATGAAGGGTGCAATCGGTTCCCGGCACCTTATCCGCCCTGGCACCCTGTGGTTGATTTGCCGGGGGGATGCATACGGAATAGAATGGTAGCCATGATCCCATCAAAGCCTTTTACATGCTCCCGAAGGGGGTTTCTGGGCGGCTTGGCTTGCGGGCTGTTCGCGGCCAAGCCAGGTGTCGCGGGTCCATCGACCCGGCCGGTAGACGAGCCTCGCTTTCTGACCCGCGGGGTGGTCATTACCGCCGACGATCTCACTTGGGCGGACTGGCCCCGGCAGGCCAAGGCGGCAGGCCTCAACACCATCGGGCTTCATGCTCCCGTCTCCGCGAGGGTCCTGGCCCAATTCATCCAGTCGCAGGCCGGGCAGCAGTTTCTCGACACGTGCCGTCAGATCGGTTTGGCCGTCGAATATGAACTGCACGCCATGTCCGACCTGTTGCCGCGGCGGCTTTTCGACACGTCGCCGGAGCTTTTCCGAATGAACGATCAGGGCGTGCGGGTTCGTGAGGGCAACCTGTGCGTGCATTCCGAGCAGGCCCTGCAGGTCGTTGCCGAGAACGCCGTTGACATCGCAAAGACGCTGCGCCCGACGACCGGCCGCTATTTCTACTGGGGCGATGATGGCCTCGCGTGGTGCCGTTGCCCGAAATGCCGGGGGCTCAGCGACACCGAGCAGTCGCTCATGGTGTCCAATCACCTCGTCGCTGCGTTGCGCAAGGTGGACCCCAGGGCGCGGGTTGCTCACCTGGCATACCACAACACGCTCGCGCCCCCCAGGCAGGTGAAACCGGCGGAGGGGGTGTTTCTCGAGTACGCCCCGATCCATCGCAGGTACGACGTGCCGTTCGAACGGGCGGACGACGCCCAGAGCCGGCAGGAGTTTGAGAAGCTGGACGCCAATCTCGAGGTGTTCGGCCGCGAAGACGCCCGCGTGCTGGAGTACTGGCTCGACGTTTCGCTGTTCTCGAAATGGAAGAAGCCGGCGGTGAAGCTGCCGTTTAACCCGGAGGTGCTGTCGGCCGACCTGGACACATACGCCCGCCGCGGCATCAGGCACGTCACCACCTTTGCGGTGTACATCGATGCGGAGTACGTCGCGAAGTACGGGGCCGAGCCGCTCAGGCAGTATGGAGAGGCATTGAATCGGACGCGTGGCTAGCGCGACAGCGCAAGGCAAGCTATTCCCCGTAGCGGCCGGGCTCCGTACCGGCCGTTGCTGGGTAAAACGGCCCGTACAGAGCCCGGCCGCTACAACCTTGCGCTGTAATGCCAGGTTGCACGCGTCGTCCTGTCCCAAATTCGAGGGGGCGAAGCAGCGGGCAAAGGTGGTCGGCGAGGGATCAGGAGGCTGTGGGAAATCGGTTCCTGATACCTTATCTGTCCCTTCGAGAGCAGAGTGAAGTATCCCAGGCCGGGGGATCACTATCTGGTCTGGGTCGAAAAAAGGGGGGACGCGCCACTTTGATGGCCGGTGAGTAGGGAGCGAAATGGGGGCAGAAATGGGACAGCCTGGGGACTGGCCCTGAAGATGGGAGAACATAGCATGTCAATCTGTGCCTGCGGTTGTGGTGAGCCTACTGCTGGCGGCACTTTTCGCCCTGGCCATGATGCGAAGCTCCGCGCGAAGATCGAGGAGAAAGTGGGCGGTTTGCTGCCGCTGGATCGGCTCGTTGAGCTCGCACGGAAGTTTGCCCACGACCAACTCCCTCTCTCGGAGTTCGGGGCTGCGGTGAAGAAGGAGTTTGGGCGTGCGTGAGGTCGTCTAGCCATCTCTGCAGGGCAGAGGCGGGAAGATGACGGCAATAGCGGCAGGTGTACACGAAGAAAATGACCATGGGCGACGAGCTCCAGTTATGTTGTCTATGCGGTAGGATAGCGACCGAAGATGATCCAATCACACGAGAGCACGTCCCGCCGAAACAATTCTACCCCAAGTCGCTACGAGATGGCCTGAACCTCTGGGTCGTGCCAACCCACAGATCATGCAACAACAAATACAAGGCTGATGAGGAGTATTTCTACCACGCCACGTACCTCTTGGTTGCGGAAGTCAACCCACGGGCGGGTGCTGTTATACGGGAAGACATAAGGCGCCGAGCTCAAAAACCCCAGACCCGCGTGCTCCTACGGAGCATTCTACGTGAGTTTCGCACGACGACGGATAAAGGCTTGCTGCTCCCACCGGGCATGGTCGCATTCAAGACCGACGCGTACCGGCTGCAACAAGTTGCGATCAAGATAGGGCGGTGCTTATTCTTCCGTGACCATAAGAGGTTCATGCCATACGAGAATTGCAGGGATATCCGGCTTTGCGAAAGCGAAGACAACGTGCCTGAGATGTATACCTTGAGCTGGGAGATGAGCAAGGTAAACGTCCACGATCTAATACCGACGAATCCGAGCGGCATCGTGGTCGTTACGGATACAGAGACAGGACAGGCTCCGACCGCTTGTCGAACGGTTTTTGACTACCGCACAGCTTACTGTGAGCCGAAACGATTACATTTCTATACGCTGAGGTTTTGGGAAGCATTTATGTTCTGTATGGCATTCGAGCAGCCCTGAACAACGTGGAGCAGGCCTCGCCTGCCACGTGCGGCATTGGGTCGGGGCGGGAAAAAAGAGGTCGGGAGGTCGGGAGTCTGTGAAATTGATCAACGCTGGAAGACCGGCGTCTGAACTCCGGCCCGCTCCAGTCTTCCCCTCATCGAGCCATAGAACCACCATCCAGCCCCCTCGCGTCCCGCCCAAAACTGGAAACTGGAAACTGGCAACTCAAAACACCTCCGCGCTCATTTTCGCCCCCCCGACCAGAACGGCGCCGGTGTTATCCCAGCAGCGCAAAGCCGAGCTCTTTCTCATCCGAATACCCGGCCAATCAGCCAGACGGACAGTCGTCAAACAAGCAGTCAGCCGTCAGCAATCAGCCCCCAGCCACTGGCACCGAACCACAAAGCTGACCGCTGACTGCTGAACGCTGACCGCTGATCGCTGACCGCTTTCCCTCAAGGCTGCCGGGCGTAGCGGACCAGGCGTCGTTCGAGTGGGCCGGCCGGGGCGGGCAGTTGCAGGGTATGAATCGATACCTCGGTCAGGCCGCGACGGCGGGCCTGGGCGGTGCCGGCAGTCAGTTCCTCGTCGGACAGATCGCCGCTCTTGTAGAATACGACCGCGCCGGCCGGAGCCAGCAGCGAGCGCACCTCCTCGATGCCTTTGGCAATCTGCGTCACCGCCCGCATGACAATCAGGTCGAATTGCTCCCCGGGCTCCTGCCGGACCGGCGAACGAGACGTCCGCCCTCCGGCCTGGCGGGCGAGGTCGGCAGCCCGGATGTGGCGGGCGGCGAGATTGACCAGCCCCAGGTCGGCAGCGGCTTCCGCCACAAAGCGGGCCTTCTTGCCGGTGCCATCGATGGCGGTTATCCGCCAGCTTTCGCAAACCACCGCCAGCGGGACGGCCGGAAAACCGGCCCCCGTACCCACGTCCAGCAGGGTCAGGGAGACATCCCGGCGAACCCAGGGGGTAGCCAACAGCGTCAGCGAATCGGCATAGTGCTTGAGGGCCGCGTCGGCGGGGTCGGTGATCCGGGTCAGGTTGAACGACCGATTGGCCTCCACCACAAGGTTGAAATGCCGCCACAGGCGTGCGAGGTGATGATCCTGCAAGGGCAGATGGAGCGCGTCGGCGGCGCGTTGGAGCGTGCTTTCGAATACTTCGCGGTCGTTCATCGCGCCTATTTTAATCGACGCAGCGGATGGGGGCCTGCCGTTCGCGGCGGGAAAGACATTCCGAGCCGGCCCTTCGGACTCGGCGTCCGGGCCCAGCGGAGGGCGGGCATCCTGCCCGCCTCAGAGGCGTGCAAGATGCCCGCCCTCCGATGCGCCCGGCCGCTTCACCGTAATCCTTTACCAAGCCCCTTCTCGGGGGCCGGCGGGCTGCAGACTTGATCTGGAACGGCCGGACCGCTAGCCTCCTTGCGTCCCTAGCAGAAAGGAAAATGCCCCGTGCCGGATATCAGGCCATTCAAAGCTCTGCGTTATAACCCAAGCCGCTTCGGCCAGGACCTCTCCGCCCTGATCGCCCCGCCTTATGACGTGCTGGACGACCGGGACAAGGCCCGGCTTCTGGCCCGGAACGAGCGTAATATCGTGGCTGTCGACCTGCCCCACGTGCCGCCCAAGTCGGCCGGGCCGGATGAGGTTTACGCCCGGGCCGCGGAGACACTGCGGCAATGGCTGTCCGAGGGCACACTGATCCAGGAAGACGCCCCCGCCATCTACGTGTATCACCAGCAGTATCAGCATGGCGGCCGTTCGTTTGTGCGGAAGATGTTTTTCGCCCGCATGCGGCTCGAAGAGTTCGGGGCGGGGACGGTTTTCCCCCACGAGCGGACCTTCGGCGGGCCCAAGGAGGACCGGCTCAAGCTCATGCAGGCCTCGCGGGCCCAGCTTTCGGCCGTGTTTGGACTGTACAGCGACCCGGCCAACGCCATCAGCGGCCTGCTGAGCGTAGATGAGAGCCGCCCGGACGCCGTTGCCGAGATGGACGGGGTGAGCAATCGACTGTGGGTCCTTCGCGAAGCCGGCGTCATTGACGCCATGCGCGCGAAGATGGCCACCCTGCCGGTGTATATTGCCGACGGCCATCATCGCTATGGCACCGCGCTGATTTATCGCAAGCTGCTGGCCGAGCAGGGCCCGTTGCCGGAGGACCATCCCGCCCAGTTCGTGCTGGTTGGGTTCTGCGCGATGGAAGACCCCGGCTGCGTGATCCTGCCCACGCATCGGGTGATCAGTGGGTTCACCTCGCAGCAGTCGGAGCGGATCCTGGACGCGCTGGCTGCCGGAATTGATCTGCGCGTGGCCGACGCGACCCGCTCCACGCCGGAGGAATGGCTGGCCGCATCGACCGGCGCCGCACAAGGCGCGCAGGATGCCCGCCCCTCTGATATTGCGGTCTATTCGCCGCACGGGGGGCAACTCTACCTGGGCACGTTCACGAAGCGAAGCGTGCTGGATACGCTGGCCGCCGATCGCACACCGCCCTACCGACGGCTGGACCTGGCCTATCTGCACGACTATGTGATCAACGAACTCATTGCCAGGGGAGTCCTGAACGGGACGGCCCCCACGATCCAGTACACCCACGCGGCGGACGAGGCCGTCAAGCTGGCCAAAGATACCGGCGGAATCGCCTTCATTACCCGGCCGTGCACGATGGACGATCTGCGCGCGGTCAGCGAAGCCGGCGATCTCATGCCGCAGAAGAGCACCTTCTTCTATCCCAAGCTGGCGACGGGGCTGGTGGTGAACCCGCTGGAGTAGCGATTCAAGACAAATGGCTCCTTTATAATGGCCCTGACCGTTCGCGGCCGGTATGACAGTGGCGGCGGGCCACCCGGCGTGCGCCCGCGTCGCGAAAGACAAGTCTTCGCCTGCGTGCATTGAAGGCGTAACCGGATGCGGAGCGAGCCATGAGTATTCGGCACACCTGCGAATGCGGCGCCGACATTCGGCTGCCTCACACCGCCGCCAGGCGGAAAGCCCGGTGCAAGTCGTGCGGCGTCATCTTCACCGTTCCACCGCGCACCACTGCCGCTTCAGGGGCCGACCGCCCCGGCAGAAAGCTCCCGGTGGAGGCACGCGCGGGCGAACCAACCTTCGACAGACCATGGTCCACGCCGGAGTCTCTGGATCTGTCCGGATTCGACTCCACCGGCCCGGAAGCGGCGGAATTCACGGCTCCCGACAGCACACGGGACGACCTGGACGAAACCGGCCTTGTCGAACGGTCTTTCTGGTTCGATCTGGCGGGCTCCTTTCTTTTCTTCATTGAGCCAGGCAACCTCGTTACATGGTTAGCGCTGGCTGTTGCTACGGTGATTGTGGACTTCCTCCCGCTCTGGGGTTGGCTTGGTTTGATAATCCGCCTCGGCGTCGATGCGTACATCCTGGCCTTTCCGCTGGCCACGGTCCGGGAGATCGCCTCCGGGGAGGATGAACTCCCGTCCGTCTGGATCCACAACCTCTACGATGACCTGTTCGAGCCGGCGCTGGAGTTCGTGGGGACCGGAGTGTTCGTGATGCTGCTGGCCCTGGCCCTGGCCTGCTGGGCGTGGTGGCAGGCGGGCGAAATCGACTTTGGCATTTTTGCCGCCTCCGGCGTATTGAACGGCACAGGGCTGTCCAGGGCGGTGCCGCTCCTCGTGCTGGTCGGGCTGTTCTTCTGGCCGGCGGTGATGCTGGCGGTGGCCATCGGGCACACCTTCTCCGGGCTGTGGCCGCATGTCATTGTCCGCACGCCCATGGGCGCTCCGCTGGCCTACGTGGCCATCTGTGCGGCCCTGGTCGTTGCCGCCACGGTGTCCACCCTGCCGGCCCATCCCAGATTCGTGGCCGCGGTAACCGGGTCCTCGCCGGTGGGCGGTCTCGTGCTTCGCCTGGTCGGCACGATCGTCGGGCTCTACTCGTCCATCGTCGCCATGTGGGTAATCGGCCTGTTCTACCGGCACTACAAAGACCGCTTGCCGTGGACGGCTGAATGACCGCCCCGCTTCCTTCCCCTCTTTTGCGCCGGAGTTTAGAATGGCGGCCGGACTCACGCAGCAGTAACAAAGGAGCAGCTTTATGGCCAACTCGAACCATCCTTCCCGTCGCGCCATTCTGACTGGAGCGGCAGGTGTTGCCGGCGGCATGGCCCTGGCGCCTTTGGCTTTCGGCGCTGATGCGCCCGAACGTAAATCCAGCGGCAAGATCAACCAGTCCATCTCCAAGTGGTGCTACGACCGCAAGCTCTCGTATGAGGAGCTGTGCCGGCACGCCGTACGCATCGGATACAAGGCCATCGACCTGATCGGCCCGAAAGACTGGCCGATGCTCAAAAAGTACAACCTGGTGGCCTCGATGTGCCCCGGCTCGGGCAGCATTCCGCAGGGGTGGAACCGCAAGGAGAATCACGCCCGGCAGATCGAGGAGATGAAGAAGAACATCGATCTGGCCGCCGAGGCGGGCATGCCCAACGTGATCTGCTTCTCCGGCAACCGTGACGGACAGCCGGACGAGGAAGGCATCAAGAACTGCATCGAAGGGCTCAAGCAGGTGGTCGGTTACGCGGAGAAGAAGGGCGTAACCATCTGCATGGAATACCTCAACAGCAAGGTGGACCACAAGGATTACGCCTTCGATCGGATAGCCTACGGCGTGGCCATCGCCAAGGGCGTCGGCTCGGAGCGGTTCGGCATCCTCTACGACATCTACCACGCCCAGATCATGGAAGGCGACATCATCCGCACGATCCGTGAGAACCACCAGTACATCAAGCACTATCACACCGGCGGCAACCCCGGCCGGCACGAGATCGACGAGACGCAGGAGATCTACTACCCGGCCATCATGAAGGCCATCGTCGAGACCGGTTTCAAGGGCTATGTTGGGCAGGAGTTCGTGCCGGCGGGCGATCCGGTCAAGGCCCTGGAGAATGCGTTCCGGATCTGCGACGTGTGACGATTTCGAGGCACAATCAACCGAGAGGTGCTGATAATCTGGCGAACTTGTACCGAATTTGCGGTACGTAACGGCGGGGAACCAGGATTTTACCCCGACCGGCACGCTGACGGCCGCGAAGAGTTGATCTTTACGGCCGCTCGCGCCGGGTGAACGGCGTAGCGGCAGGAAGCGGCAAGCAGCAACTTGCCTGCAAAAAATCATTGATTCCGCAAGGCCTTCCAGATTACAATTTCGCCACAGGTCTCAGAGGGGGGTTCAGGAAGTTCCTGAACGTATCTACCTCTGCAACCCTGTCGTGCTCATCCTAATGAAACGAGATGAGGTTCACGGCATGGATCACGTTCTCATTCACATCAAAATTGGAGGAGAAGTATGAAAGAGTGGAGGAGTAGTATGAACACATCCTGTTGTGCCAGGTCGAGGCTTGGTGTGCATGCCTTCTGCTGCGCATTGATTGTCGGCCTGGGCAGCCTGCTGGCCTTCAATCAGCAGGCACGAGCCAACGTCTTTGCGGCCCACCTGGAGACCTCGGCCACCTCATGGAATTTCCAGAGCGGGCCTATTACTTTCAGCTATCGGCTCAACCAGCCGGCCACCAGCGTCAATATCGAAATCTATCGCGCCGCCGATCCCAACACGGTCATCAGGACGATCACCAACTGCCCGACGGCCCGGGGACTGAATCAAGTGTCCTGGGACGGGACGGACGATCTCGGCAACCAGGTGCCTGCCGGCAACGATTACAAATTCCGCGTAATCGCGGTCGATGCGATCGGCAACACCAGCGGCACATGGGTCGACATTACCCCGAAGCCCGACGGAGTCAACGAGATCGGCGACGCCCAGTTTGGCGCGCCCCAGGGCATCACCATCAACCGCGAACCCACGAGCGCCCATTTCGGGCGGATTTACATTTCCAACTCGGCTTCAACGGCGTCTACCAATCCCGGGGCGACCGCGGCCGGCGACGGGCTGTTTCTTTTGAACAACGACCTGACCTTCCGCGGGGGCTCGGCCAGCACGGCTGCGGCAGCCGCCAACAGCAGCCTCGTCACCAGCACCACCACCTCCGACGTTTTGAGCCCCTGGAAGTGCAACATCAACCAGGACAACCCGAATGAGATCGTGGTGTCCGATTATCTCGACGGCTACGAAAACGTCTGGGTGTTCAACGCCGATGGAACCGAGGTGCAGCGTTTGCTCAACAGCAGCACGACCGGCCCGTCGACCGGGGCGGCCGCCAATCACGGTAACCAGTTTTGCACCCTTCTCTCGGGCATCGGAACGGGCCGCAAGCTCTGGGCAATAGATGAAGACAAAGACGCCGGTGGGACGCGGTTTACAGGCGGGTATGACCTCCTCCGCTACGATGTTGGGACTACGCTGAGCAACTATACCGGCCAGCCCGCCGAGGTCAAGAACGGCGGCACCACACACACCAATCCGACTGTCACCAACTTCTACTCGGGTTGGGACATGCAATTTGGCCGGGTGAAAGGAACCTCGCGGCTTTATGTCGCCTGCCGACGGGGCAACGCCACCACCGGCAACCTCGCCATGGTCTGTTGGACGCTGGACGGCAATGGCAACCTGACCGGCGCTTTGTGGAGTGTCCAAAACCCGGCATTGTCCGTGCCCGCTGGCCTGCCGGACAACTACGCTGAGGGCTGGAACTATACTTCCAGCATCGCGGTTGACGAAGCTCGTGGCCGCGGAGCGGTTGTCTCCGCCAGAGTAGCGAAGGTCTTGATTTTCAACACTGAAACCGGTGCGATCATTGGGCCCGCTTTCACGGTGGGTAACGGCAGCACCACGTCGTACAGGGGCATCGACGCTGATTTCGACGCCGCCGGTAACCTGTACACGGCCAACGCCAACGACGGCCACGTCCGCGTGTGGTCGCCGCCGGACGGCCCCAACAGCTACACAACGCCGTACTCCGGCACGATGCTGCTCAACTGCCCTTACGCCACACCGACCATCTTGGTACAGCCGGTCAGCGGCAAGACCTGCGAGGGGCGGTCTTTCACCTTCAGCGTGGTGGCTGAGGGCCACGGCGCCGAACTGACGTACCAGTGGAAGCGAGGCTCGACGGTCGTGGGTACCAACAGCCCCACGCTGACGCTCAGTTCAGTCACTGCTGCCGATGCCGGCAACTACACGGTCACCGTAAACGGTTGCGGAAGCGTAACCTCCTCGGTCGCCACTTTGACAGTCGTCGCCAACTGCATTCCCGACTACAATGGCGACAATCTGGTCAATCAAAGCGACTGGGTGCTCTGGGAGGCCTGTGCCACGGGCCCGGACGTTCCCGCGAGTTCCGAGTGCCTGAGCGCTTCCCCGCCCAAGGACCTCGACTTTGACGGCGACGTGGATCAGGACGATTTTGGCATATTCCAGAAGTGCCTGAACGGGGAGTACGAACCGGATCCGGCCTGCGTCCGCTGATGAGCAACACCATGATCGGGGCGTGTGCTCCCGATAAACGCCTTTGATCGAAAGCATTCAACTTGGAGGCCGGTGCCACGCAACCCGTGGCACCGGCCTTCTGCCTGTCATCGTTGTTCCAGGCACATTCACATGAAAACGGCCGGCACTCCAGGCCGGCCGCTACGAATCGCAAATCAGTTGGTTCAAGGCAGGCGAGCGAGACGCCCGCCCCCCATGGTCACACCTGCTGCCAGTTCTGCCAGGTCTGCAGGACGCGGATGTAGCTGGCCCGGTTGAAGGGGCTGGGGTCGGGGCAGCGGTCCTTGCTCATGCTGCCGCGCAACTGGTCCAGCGACTCGTACTCGTTGGCCTCCAGCCATTCGCTCAGACCGGTCTGCACGACCCGCAGATACGCCGGGCCGTGCTTGAGCAACGCCGAGACCATCTGCACCCCGGTGGCGCCGCACATGATGGCCTTGACCGCATCCAGGGTCGTATGCACGCCGCCGGTGACCGCCAGGTCGGCCTTGACCTGGCCGGCCAGGATCGCCAGCCATCGCAGCCGCAGCGGCAGGTCGCCGGAATCGGAGAGGCTCAGCTTGTCGACGAGTTCGAGGTTCTCCACGTCGATGTCGGGATGGTAGAAGCGGTTGAACAGGACCAGGGCATCGGCCCCGACGGAATCGAGCTGCGCGGCCACGTTGGCGAAGGCGGTATAGAAGGGCGAGAGCTTTACCGCGACGGGAATCTTCACCGCTTCCTTGACCGTGCGGACCATCTCCACCGTGCGGCTGACCACCTCATCACCGGTCAGGTGCGGGTCGGTATTCAGCGTGTAGACGTGCAGTTCGAGGGCGTCGGCCCCGGCCTGCTCGATCTGCCGGGCATATTCGAGCCAGCCGCCGACGGTCACGCCGTTGAGCGAGCCGACCACCGGCACACTGACAGCCTTCTTTACCTGGCGGAGATGTTCAAGGTACTCGTCCGGGCCAAGCACGAAGTCCTTGGGATCGGGGAAATAGGTGACGGCCTCCTGGAAGGAGTGGGCCGGAACCTCCATATTGCGGAAGGTGGACACCTCTTCGCTCTTGATCTGCTCCTCGAACAGGGAGCGCAGGACAATCATGGCCGTTCCCGCATCTTCAAGCCGGCGAACGCGGTCAAGCGTATCCGACAGCGGGGAAGCGCCGGTGATGAACGGGTGCGGAAGCTTGAAACCCAGGTAGGTGGTTGTCAGGTCCATGTAAGCATCTCCAAGTTCTTCAGCCAAGAGAAATACGCCAAAGCGACAGAACCAGAATAAGGCCAACGCGCCGCACTCTGCATTTTTTTGATTTGTCGGCCCGGAAATCAAGAACGACCGGTGGCCGGATCAGGTCTTGAAGGTGCGGTCGCCCGCAGCGAACGGGCGCGTCGCCCCCCCCACCGGCGAAAATCGCTCCCCCCGTTTTTGAAAGGATGGAGCGTGCAATCCACCAGACCGGCCCGGCGTGCATACAAAACACAGGTCGGGCCGGCAGCCCTGACGCGGACCGGAAGAGGTCCGCCGGGGCTGCCGCCCGACCTGCTGACTCGCTCAGTGGATCAGGCCGGTTGACCTGACTTATTTATCGGACCACAGGGGCCGGATCAGGCGTTTCAGTCCGCCTGGCCAGCCGAGCCGTTGCCGTTGTTGCCCACCTCGGCCTTGGGCACGCACAGCTTGGCCATGTGGTCGTAGATGGCCACCCGACGGGCCGCAGCCGCCTGGGCGTCGATAGCCAGTTGACGGAACCGTTCCGGATTGATCTTCTCGACCATGCGGAAGCGGGTCTCGTTGCGCATGTAGTCGGCCACCGGAGTCTTGCCCGGCTTGGCATCCAGCGACAGCGGCGGCTCGCCGGCCAGCAGCTTGCGCGGGTCGTAGCGGTACAGCGGCCAGATACCGCTGTCCACGGCCAGTTTCTGCTGCTCGCAGCCGAAGGACAGGTCGTAGCCGTGAGCGATGCAGTGGCTGTAGGCGATGATCAGCGACGGCCCCGGATAGGCATCCGCTTCGAGGAAGGCCTGGACGGTGTGGTTGTCCTTGGCCCCGAGGGCGATGCTGGCCACGTACACGTGCCCATAGCTCATGGCCATGAGGCCGAGATCCTTCTTCTGGGTGCCTTTGCCGGCCGCGGCAAACTTGGCCGCCGCACCCAGCGGGGTGGCCTTGGAGGCCTGCCCGCCGGTGTTGGAGTAGACCTCGGTGTCCAGCACGAGGATGTTGATATCCCGCTGCATGGACAGGACGTGGTCAAGGCCGCCGTAGCCGATGTCGTAAGCCCAGCCGTCGCCACCCAGGATCCAGACGCTCTTCTTGACCAGGTAATCGGCCAGCAGTTCAAGCCGGCGTGCCTCGGGCGAATTGATCTTGGCCAGGGCCTTCCGCAGGGCGGCCACGCGTTCGCGCTGGGCCTTGATGCCGGCCTCGCCGGACTGATCGGCGGTCAGCAGCTCGTTCACCAGGTTGTCACCGATCTGGCCGGCCAGTTTGGCCAGCAGGTCAGCGGCCTGCTGCTTGTGGGCGTCGAGCGCCAGGCGATAGCCGAAGCCGAACTCGGCGTTGTCCTCGAAGAGCGAGTTGGCCCAGGCCGGTCCGCGACCTTCGCTGTTGGTGCAGTACGGGGTGGTCGGCAGGTTGCCGCCGTAGATGGACGAGCAGCCGGTGGCGTTCCCGACCAGCAGGCGGTCGCCGAAGAGCTGGGTCATCAGCTTGACGTACGGCGTCTCGCCGCAGCCGGCGCAGGCCCCGGAGTACTCGAACAGCGGCTGGAGGAACTGCGAGCCCTTCACATCCAGGCGCGTGATCGCGGTGCGATCCACCTCGGGCAGGCTGAGGAAGAAGTCGTAGTTGGCCCGCTCGCGTTCGCGGATGGGCAACTGCAGCTCCATGTTGATGGCCTTGTGCTTGGGATTGGCCTTATCCTTGGCCGGGCAGACAGCCACGCACAGCTTGCAGCCGGTGCAGTCCTCGGGGGCCACCTGGATGGTGAACTTCTGGCCGCGGAACTCCTTGGCCTTGTAATCGACGGACTGGAAGGATTCCGGTGCATTGGCCAGGGCCGCCGGGTCGTACACCTTGGCCCGGATGCTGGCGTGCGGGCAGACCATCGCGCACTTGTTGCACTGGATGCAGACCTTGGGATCCCAGATGGGGATCTCAATGGCGATGTTGCGCTTCTCCCAGCGGGTGGTCCCGGTGGCCCAGGTGCCATCAACGGGGAAGGCGCTGACCGGCAGCAGATCGCCCTTGCCGGCCATCATGACCGCGGTGACGCGCTGCACGAAGTCGGGCGCGGCCTCGGACACGATCGGCGGCCGACCATGCTTGGCGGTCACGGCAGCGGGCACCTTGACCTCGTGCAGGTTGGCAAGCGTTTCGTCCACGGCCGCGAAGTTCCGCCGGACGACCTCCTCGCCCTTCTTGCCGTAGGTCTTCTTGATGGCCTTCTTGATCTGCTCGATGGCCTCTTCACGCGGCAGGACGCCGGAGATCGCGAAGAAGCAGGTCTGCATGATGGTGTTGATGCGGCCGCCCATGCCCGTGTCGCGGGCCACGCTGACGGCGTCGATGGTGTAGAACTTCAGCTTGCGATCCACGATGACCTGCTGGGCCTCGCGCGGCAGCTTGTCCCACACCTCTTCCGGTCCGAAGGGCGCGTTGAGCAGGAAGACCGCACCCGGCCGGGCGTAGTCGAGCACGTCGAATTTCTCGAGGAATTCGAACTGGTGGCAGGCCACGAAGTTGGCCCGGCGGATCAGGTACGGGGCCGCGATCGGCCGGGGGCCGAACCGCAGGTGGGAGATGGTCATCGCGCCGGACTTCTTGGAGTCATACACGAAGTAGCCCTGGGCGTAATTGTCCGTCTCCTCGCCGATGATCTTGATGGAGTTCTTATTGGCGCCCACGGTGCCATCGGCACCCAGACCGAAGAAGACGGCCCGGACGGTGTCGTCGCTCTCGATGTCGAACTCTTCGTCGAAGTCCAGTGAGGTGTGGGTCACATCGTCCACGATGCCCACGGTGAAGTGGTTCTTGGGCGCGGGCTTGGCCAGCTCCTCGAAGACGGCCTTGACCATGGCCGGCGTGAATTCCTTGCTGGACAGGCCGTACCGGCCGGCGATCACGCGCGGCTCGGCGGCAAAGGCCGAGCGACCGGCGTCGCGGGCCTCGCGCAGGGCCGTGACCACGTCGAGGTAAAGCGGATCGCCCGGGGCGCCCGGTTCCTTGGTGCGATCGAGCACGGCAATGGACTTCACCGTCTTGGGCAGAGCGTCAATAAAGTGTTCGATGGAGAACGGACGGTAGAGTTTGACGCTGAGCACACCGACCTTCTCACCCTTGGCGTTGAGATACTGAGCGGTCTCTTCGGCCGTTTCGGTGCCCGAGCCCATGATCACGATGACCCGGTCAGCCTGCGGGTCGCCGGAGTAATTGAAGAGCTTGTACTGCCGACCGGTCAGCTTGGCAAACTGGTCCATGGTGTCCTGCACGATGTCAGGGCAGGCCGTGTAGAACCGATTGCAGGCCTCGCGGGCCTGGAAGAAGGTGTCGGGGTTCTGGGCGGTGCCGCGAATCACCGGCCGGTCCGGGGTCAGAGCCCGTTCGCGGACGGCCTTGACCAGATCGTCGCTGATCATAGCCCGCAGATCGTCATCGCTGAGGGCCTCGATCTTGGCCACCTCGTGCGAGGTGCGGAAGCCGTCGAAGAAGTGCAGGAAGGGGATACGCGACTTCAGCGTGGCGGTGTGGGCGATACAGGCGAAGTCCTGGGCCTCCTGCACGGAGTCGGAGCACAGCATCGCAAAGCCGGTCTGCCGGCAGGCCATCACGTCGGAGTGATCGCCAAAGATGGACAGCGCGTGCGTCGCGATGGTGCGGGCGGTCACGTGCATGGTGAAGGGCGTCAGTTCGCCGGCGATCTTGAACATGTTGGGGATCATGAGCAGCAGACCCTGCGACGCGGTGAAGGTCGTGGTCAGGGCCCCGGCCTGCAGGGCGCCGTGAACGGCGCCGGCAGCGCCGGCCTCGGACTGCATCTCAGTCACCTGTGGGACGGTTCCCCAGATGTTCTTCCGACCGAGTGTCGACCATTCGTCGGAGAACTCGCCCATCGGCGAAGAAGGGGTGATGGGATAAATCGCAATGACTTCACTGAGGCGGTGGGCTACGGAAGCAGCGGCTTCGTTGCCGTCAAGCGTGATGAACTTTCTCGAACCCATTTTAATCTCCTGAATCGCCGTACCGGCGGGTATCCTGAGCCGCCCAGCAGGCTGACAACTCATCGGGTGACCATCTTTCCTCGGGGGTGCGGGCGTGCGGTCCGCCTGTATTCCGAGAGGCGGACATTTCATCCGCCTGTGCTCCGGGGAGCGGGCGTCTGCCCGCCTCGCTCTGTCCGTCTGCGACAAAGGGGCCTATCTTGTAACGGAAAACGTTCCAATTTGCCACTGGGCGGGCACCCTATCACCGCCAGGTTTTTTTCTTGTGGCCGACCGCTGGCCGGACCCAACCCCTTCAACGAACACGAGTTCACGATATTGATGGCGCCATGTCGCGGAGAATAAAGTGTAGGGCTACCGGCACACCCTGACCGGCCAAAACCGTGAAAGCGGCCTCGGAGAAGGCGGCCGATGCCCCACTTTTGGGGTTTCCTCCCCGCTCCGCTGCGGATATCGTATGTTGCGCCGTTTCAGGTGTTTACAAATTGAACCCGCAGGAGGTTGGCCATGTTGATTGTTCTGGTCCATGTGCATGTCCGGGCGGATGCCGTCGAGGCCTTCCGCGAGGCAACCCTGAAAAACGCCCGCAACAGCGTCCAGGAGCCGGGTATCGCCCGCTTCGACGTCATCCAGCAGATGGATGACCCCACCCGCTTCGTGCTGGTTGAGGTCTATCGCGATGAGAACGCGGCGGCAGCCCACAAGGAGACGCAGCATTACAAGGAGTGGCGGGATACCGTCGCAGACATGATGGCCGAGCCCCGGAAAGGAATCAGGTACGCCAACGTCTTCCCGGATGAGGAAGGCTGGTGAGTCATGCGCTTTGAGTTTGCCACCGCCACGCGAATCGTGTTCGGGCCGGGAACGCTCAAAGAGGCGGGTCCGGCAGCCGCTGAGATGCTGAACGGAAACGGCGAGGCCAGGGTGCTGATCGTCACCGGCCGATCCGAACAGCGTGCCCGGCCATTGGTGGACCTGCTCAGCCGGCATTCCCTGGAGAGCCTGACCTACCCGATCGAGGGGGAACCCACGGTTGAGAAGATCCGGGCGGGCGCGGCCGTTGCACGCAAGCTGAACGCCGGGCTCATCATCGGCTTCGGCGGCGGTAGCGCAATCGATTCGGCCAAGGCCATCGCGGCGATGACGGCCAACGAAGGCGACTTGCTGGACTACCTGGAGGTGATCGGCAAGGGCCTGGCTCTACCTCGCCCCCCCCTGCCCTGCATTGCCATCCCCACCACCGCCGGCACTGGCTCGGAGGTCACCCGCAATGCCGTGCTGGCCTCGCCCGAGCATCGCGTGAAGGTGAGCCTGCGCAGTCCGCTGATGCTGCCCCGGCTGGCAATTGTGGACCCGGAACTGACTTATGGCTTACCGCCGGCGGTGACGGCCGCCACCGGCATGGACGCCTTAACCCAGCTCATCGAGGCTTTTGTCGGCACCCGGGCCACCCCGATCACCGACGGTCTGTGCCGGGAAGGCATCGAGCGCGCCGCCCGGGCCCTGCCGAGGGCCTATCGCAACGGGTCTGACGTCGCCGCCCGGGAAGACATGTGCGTGGCCAGCCTGTTCGGCGGCCTGGCCCTGGCCAATGCCGGCCTGGGCGCGGTGCACGGATTCGCCGGCCCCCTCGGGGGGATGTTCCCGGCGCCGCACGGAGCGGTCTGCGCCGCCCTGCTGCCGCACGTGATGGCCGTCAATCTCCAGGCCCTGCGCCAGCGACAGCCGGACAGCCCCGCCCTGACCCGGTTAGACGAAGTGGCCCGTATGCTCACCGGGCGGGCGGATGCAACCGCCGAGCAGGGAGTCGCCTGGATTCGAGAACTCTGCCGGGAACTGGCCATTCCCCCGTTGCGGACTTACGGCCTCGGCCCGGATGACATCCCCGTCCTCGTGGAGAAAGCCCGGGCGGCCAGCAGCATGAAGCCCAATCCGATCGCGTTGACGACGGAAGAGTTGGCACGGATAGTGACGGAAGCACTGTGAAGACCGTCATTCGCGGATTCACCGCCACTGTAGCTCAAGGGCGATTCCGGCTTTCCCGCGGCCGAAATTCTCGCTATCCTCCTCTGGTCAAGCACTATTGGCGTCGGGGATCCCATGAGGCTTCCGAAGTTTCACACCGTTGCGCATCGCGTTGGCGTCGTTGGCCTGTACCGAGCGGGCAAGACTGTTTTCCTGACTTCGCTCATCAACCACCTGCAGAACCACGACCCCCGTGTTCTGCCCATCGCGGACGGCCAGAGCCGGATCATCTTCCGCCGGCAGCTTCCGCCCGAGAATGGTTTCGAAGAATTTCCCTACTTCGAACATCGCGACAAGCTGGTCTATTCCCGCCAGTGGCCGGTGAAGACGAGGGCCACCTGTCAGTACCGCTGCCAGTATTATCGTTCCGACTGGAATCTCAGCCGGGGCGAACTGTCCTTGCTGGATTTTCCCGGCGAGCGGCTGGCGGATCTGCCCATGGCCGGCTGCACGTACGGCCAGTGGAGCGATTTCATTCTGACACTTTTCCGCGAGCACAACGAATACCGCGTTTACAGCCAGCCGTACCTGGATCTGCTGGCCCGGCCGGACGCATCGCCGGAAGCGCTCATCAATACCTACCGGCGCGTGCTCAAGGATCTGTTCCTGAACTTCCGGCCGGTGATCTCGCCGTCCACCTTCATCCTCACCGACGCAGGGCTCTGGGTGGGTGATCTGCCGCCCGAGCAGCGGTTTGAGACCAACTACGTGGGGCTGGACCGCGAGAACCAGTTCCTGCCGCTGCCGCGCGAGGTGCGCGACCGCCGACCGGAGTTGGCCGGGGCTTTCGCGAGCCGGTACGAGGTGTACCGCGAGAGAATCGCCGTTCCGCTGGCCCGGTGGATGCAGAAATGCGACGAGCTGGTCGTACTGGTGGACGTGACCACGCTGCTGGCCGGCGGACTGGGCATGTACGAGGGCAACCGCGAGCTGTTGCGCAACCTGATGACCTTTCTGAACCCCGGCCAGAACCTCTGGGGCGTATCGCTGAGCGTCATCGGGCGGACGTTGCGCATGTTCCGGCCGCTGCACGACTACGTTTCCGAAAAATGGGACCTGACCTGGGGCGGCATCCGCCGGATCGCCTTCGTGGCCACCAAGGCGGACAAGGTACACGCCAGCCAGCGGCAACATCTGCAGATGCTGCTCAAGGACATGGTCGAGGACCTGGTCGGGCCATACGTGGAGGGCTCGATCCGCCTGGACGTCGATTACTTCGTTTGCGCGGCGGTGAACTCCACGCGCAGCACGGCCGACGGGCGACTGCAGGCTCGTTTCCGCTCCAGCGACAAAACGGAGGTCTACACTCCTTCACTGGTGCCGACGGCCTGGCCGCACGAGGACTGGAGCGAGATGGGGTTGCGCTATCCGAACGTGGCCCCGTGGATGCCCCCGCGGCGGGATGCGCCGCCGGATCATCTGGAGCTCAACCGCGTGGCGGATTATCTGTTGAACGGGTAAGTGACCGTGCGCGATGGTGAGACATTCACCAGAGCGGAAAACCACCGGTCGCCCAGCTTGTGTGCCACGGCTCTTGAGCCGTGCTTGGACGCCTCCAAGAGCCCGTGCGTAGCGGCGAGGCAGCCACCAAAGTGTGGCAATGACAGGCAAATAGTGGATCGGAGATGGTTGATCAGGGGCTGGCAAAAGGTGGCAATCCCCCCTCAACCGACCATCACCGACTTCCAGGAGCAGAAGCATGGCCGAACAACCCAGAGCGTACGGCAGGACCGGCGGCGCCGACCCGATCCTTGGGGATCCGAACGAGGCTCCCCCGCCCCAGAGTGCGCCTCCCCGCAC
>JAAXZI010000153.1 GCA_012719955.1 Phycisphaerae bacterium
ATCATTTCCCGCCGAAAACAGGGTATCCCGAAAACAGGGTATCAGGAGGTCCCTGGCCGCTCGCGTTGATTTCCACCGAGGGGGTCATGGAGGAAAGGGTCCACTGCGAGTAGCATCCGCCTCAAGTATGACGTCCGGCACTAACGCTGCTCCGGGGATGGACCGGCCGTGTACGCGCCGGCGGTGGCCGTATGCGCTGGGGGTGGCGGTTGTCCTGCTGAGCGTGGCCTATGCGAGCCTGCCGTTCTGGCTGCCGACAGGCTGGCTGGCCCGGCGGATCGAGCGCCAGCTTGCCGCCCAACTGGAGCGGCCGGTGTCCATCGGCCGGCTGGACATCGACTGGGCGAAGGGGGTCGTCATCGAGAACCTCGCCATCGGCGATCTGCCGGACGCACCCAATCCGCACCTGGCCCGCATCGCCCGGCTGCGGTGCGATTTCACCCCGGTGTTGACGCTGGTTACCGGGCGGATCGACCAGCTCGAAATAGACGGGCTGCAGATGTGGGTGGTGCAGAATGCTGAAGGCCGCCTGAACATCGAGAGACTGCCGGAGGGCCGGCTGCCGACCTTCAGCTACCGCCTGGACAATGCCACCTGCCACCTCTGGACGCCCCAGGCCCGCCAGTTCTACCGAATCGACACGGTGCATTGCCGGATCGAGCCGGAGCGGGCCCTGCTGGATCTCAACGGCTGCGCGACCGTGCCCACCGGCCAGCGTTTCGGATTCGACGTTCGCCTGACCGTGCCCCGGTTGTGCAAAGATCGCGACCTGGATTTAAGCGGGGCGGTCCGGGTGGAGTGGGCGGACCTGGCGCTTACCGACCTGCCCCTCTGGCTGGTTCCCGCGTTGCCGATCGAGGCCGTTGGCGGGACGACCTCGGGCCTGCTCTCCTTCGAAACCCGCCCGGACCTGAGCATCGACTTCAATCAGTGGATCGTTCTGCGGGGCGTTCGGCTGATGTGGGCGGGGCTGGACCGGCCGGCTGTCGTACCCGACGCCGTCCTGCGTTGCGAGGGCCGCTGGGAACCGCAAAACGACCGCCTGACCATCGGCGAGCTGAAGTACGAGAGCCCGGCGGTCTACCTGGCCGGAGCGGGCCGTCCGGCCATACAGATCGACCCGCGCGGCGACCTGTCCCTGGACCTGTCCCTGGCTGGCCGGATCAAGAGCTGGGAGTTGCTCCGCCGGGAGGCGCCGCAGATCGACCGTCTGGCGGAGTCGCTGGGCGTGGATCTGGCCGGGCAGGAAAGCTTCACGCTCAAGGCCAGCCGGTACGGAGACGAAGCGAGCCTCGCGCTCACTCTGGAAGGCGGACGCTCACGATGGGCCCTTGCCCGGGGAGGGCAGCCGCTGTTTGACGCCGGGGAGGAAGTCGGTAAGAGGCTGGAGGTGGTAGCCAGTGGCAATTGCGTCTCCCGTCGCGTGCGGCCTTCCGTGCGTCTGACGCTTGGCGATCTGCTGGTGAGCCTTACCGGCGAGGGCTGCCTTCCCGGAGGGCGGGCATCCTGCCCGCCTCAAGGCGTGAAAGAAGGCGGGCAAGATGGTTCTCCTCCAGCAGGGGCGAGCGCCATGGAAGAAGGAGGCCAAGATGCCCACCCCCCGCAAGCTTTGGCAGAAGGCGGGCAAGATGCCCGCCCTCCGATGGGGGACAGCTTACCGGCACAGTGGTGGAAAAGCCTGGCCGTCAACCTGGAGTTGAGCACCGCTCGCGTCGGGCAGGTCGTGGCCATGTTTCCGGCGGCGAAGCGCAGGCCTGAGTTCGCCTCCTGGCGCGGTCCGGTGGAAGCGACGGTCCAGGTCGTTCCGGCATCCGGCAGCAGCCGGGTGGAGCTCGAATTCCTCGCTGATGCCGACGCGGTCTTGGGCTGGAGACCGTGGTTCGACAAGCCGTCGGGGCAGCCGCTGTCGATTACGGCCGGCGCGACAATCCCGCACGAGGCCGCCGGCCGCATTGACGATCTGGCCTTCATCGCTCAATACGCACCGGGAAGCGTCCAACTCGAAACCGGCCGGGCGCATGCGGAATATCGCCTCCAGGATGACGGCCATTTCGAAGCCAGCATGGTGCTTCCGGTCAGGGCGGAGCACCTGGAGGAACTCGCCCGCCTCTGTCCGCGCTGGATCGAGTCAGCCGGCAGGGCGGGGCGGGAGATCGCGGGGGCGGTTTCGATGGCCATCCGTGCGGAGGCCTTCCGCCGACCCGGGGAAGCACTGGCCCGGGTCAAGGCCGACATCGATGCTGGCCACTTGGCCGCCCAATGGCCCGGCACGCTCACCAAGCCCGCCGGCGAACCGCTTACCGTCCGGCTGGTCGGCCATTCCCACCTGCTGGGCGAAACGCTGGAAAACCGGCTGGGAGCGGCCCTCCAACATCCCGCCGGGGAGTTTGAGGCCCTGCTGGCACAAGCCCAGGGCGATGCCTCAAGCCCCGGCAGTGACTTCGAGCATTGCGCCCTCGATGCCCGCGTGCATGACTGGGCGACGCTCCAGCGCAGTGTGCCTGCGCTGGGCCGTTGGTTGGGAGAGTGCCGGGCGGCCGGATCGGCCCAGGCCCATATCAATGCCGTGGCGACGAACGGCCAATGCTCGCTGGATGTGGCTTTGGATGCTGCCGAAACCGACCTCGCCTGGCCGGGGGAAACCCCGGGCTCCAAACCGGTCGGCGTCCCGGCGGAGTTGCACTGGCGCTGGGAGAGCGAGCCGGACGATCCCACCGCCGGCAGCACATGGAACCTGATCTCAGGCCGGGCCCGTCTGGCGGGGCTGACGGTGACGGAAATGACCGGTCAGGTGATCGGAAGCGCAGCCGGCGAGAACGCTCCCGGTATCGCGGGCCGATCTTCGCGCCTGGCGGAGGCTTTCGCTTCGCTGCGCCAGGTCAGTGCCGCTCACCTGCGGCTCAAAGGATCGGCCGCCTGCGGGCCGGAGTCAGAAGCGCTCTATCCGCCCCTGGCGCAGCTCCGCGAACGCCTGGGATTGTCGGGAACCTTGCAGTGGAAAACAGAGGTAAGTGGAAACGACGAGGCCCTCCGCTTCGCCGCCCGGCTGGACGCCGGCGCCCTGGCCTGGTCTACGTCCACCGGCCAGCCGGCCGTGCCGATTGTCCGCAAGCCGGCGGATGTACCCGCCTCTGTGGCGGTTGAACTGGCGGCCGTTCCCGGCCCGGACGGTTCGGCCCGGCGGATCGACGCCCGCGTGGACGCAAACGTCCACGGCAACCGCCTTCGGGCCGAGGCCCAGGCCCTGATGTTCGGCTGGCGCGGGGGCGCGCCTCAGGTGGGCGATCTGGATGGCCTTGTCCGCCTCTCGCTCGACAACCCCCAGGCCCTGCCGCAGCTCGCTCCGGAATCCGCGATCGAGAAGATGGATGGCGCGGGCACCATTGAACTGGGCCTGGAGCGGCGAGGCGAAACGACCCGCCTGACGGGCGTTCACGCGGAGTTCCAAAACCTGGTGGTTGCCTCTGGCGGGAGCGCGCTGGCCCTGGACGGCCGCGGAACCTGGGAACCCGGCGGCACGCGGATCCCCGGCCTGGAGTGGAAGTGGGGCGAGTCGGGCGGGAAGATCGACGGACAGGTGAATGCTCTGCCCGGCGGCGTGCAGGGCCGCGTCGGCCTGGCCACCAGCCGGCTGGACGTTCTCGACCTGCAACGTCAGTTCGCCGTCTGGGCCGGCCGGCTCGCGCCGTTGACCGCAACCATCCCCCGGGACCAGCCGGAGGACTCTGAACGCCTGCTGCGTTTGGCCCTGGCCTTCCTGGCCCGCTCGGATCTGAAGGTGGACGGCCAGGTTGGCGAACTGGAAGTGGTTCTTCCCCCGGGTATCCCCGTGCACGGCGAAATGGTGATCCACAGCTTGCAGGCCGAGCGTGGGCCGGTGTCCTTCACCTTTGCCGGCACGGTCGAGGGCGGGGCCGTGCGCGGGCGGGTCGAGACCATCGCCGACGCCGCCGAGCCGCGCATGCGCCTGACCTACACCGCTGAACGCATCCAGCCGGGGCCTCTGGTGGACGCGTATCTGCGCAAGACTTTTCCGGGCATGACCGCGACCGGCCCGCTGACCCTCATCGACGAATCCAACCAGAAGCTGCTGCCCGCCCCGGGCGAGTTGAACTGGCCCACCGGCACGGGCGAGTTGATCATCCACGGCGGTCGCCTGGTGGGCCGGGCCGCGCCCAAGGCCATCACCCGCATCTTCCCCGGCCTGAACCTGGCCAGCTTCGACTTCTCCTACATGCATTCCTGGTTCCGCAAGGAGGTGACCGGCCGCATTTACCATCAGATGATCTACAAGGGCAAGTATTACAACATGTACATGAACGGCTACAGCGAGCTGACCGGCTTCCGCTATGAGGTGGGCATCGATTTTCTGGCCGACTTCGACAGCAAGTACTGGGCCGAGACCGGCCAGGGCCGCGTCCCCCTGTTCACCAAGACCGGCCGCATCCGCCCGGATGGAAGCATCGAGAACGAAGAAGTGATCTACATGCCGCAGCGTTTCTTTGATACTATCCTGGTCAAGAATAACCCGGTTTTCACCGCCTACCATGCCGTCCGCAAGCGCGTGCGGGAGGCGAAGTGAGGGGCGAGGGATGAGGGGGAGACAAGGGGACA
>JAAXZI010000154.1 GCA_012719955.1 Phycisphaerae bacterium
CCCGCAACGCCTCCTTGCGTGCTTCACCCATTGGATTCTCCAGGTTTCAGCGGCTTGAGCTTCGTTTGCGCCTGTATTCACGGGGGAAATCGTCACCTCAGTATACGCCGCCGCAAGTGTCATCTGGGAAATTCGGGTCAACATCTTCTTGATGCTCCCATAAGTCCCTCGCCAGTAAAGAAGGGTAGGATTATTCTGGGTAATTCGGAAGTAGCGGGAACTCCCTACCTGAAGATGGCCGCAATTGCCTCCACGAGGCTTGGCACGACTGCTCCCAGCGAGCTAGAGGGTCTAGTGAGAACGGCCTTCGGTTTGTCAGCCGCGGATTGGGACAACTTGGTAGCTGCATCTGCAATCATGGACTCCGTCAGTATCCAGAAGTTCCAACTACGGTCCAGGCCCATGCCCGCAACGAGGCCTTCGGTTTCTCTGGCGGTGGCTTGCGCCAAAGGCGATACGCCCCGGTCCCGAGCCGCGTTGGAATTCCTGGTTGACGCTCCCAATCATCTGAGTCGTGCGAAGAGAGATGTTAAAGCGTTTTTGAAGACTGGCCGGGAAGAGTATTTACGGAGCTTCCTCAACACTGTGCTCCTATCCGGCGTAGCCTCCATTGGCCACTCCCTCCTCTTTCAATGCCTGGAGATGGACCCCTGCGGTTTACCCGACGCCCATCCCGAACGTTTGGTGCGGCTCTACAGCTGTCACCCCATCATGAACAAGAGATACTTTGGGCGTCTTTTGGAATTGAAGTTCCGTCTGCAACTGCCGCTTTCTGCTGGCGACCTCCTTACCGGCATGTTTCAGAAAATGTCGTCCATTGAGTCCTCAATAAAAGCTGTACAAGGGGAAGAACCAAGGAGTATACTTGATTATCCGAAGCTAGTCTCATGCCACGACTGGGCCGAGATGCGTCTGAGTGACTGGCTTGCAGGGAAGGAGGGAGCGCGCAAAACCGAAATCATTGCCCAGATATGGCGTAGGCGGACTTTCAAGAAAGTGCCAGGACCGTTTTACAGTGGCACGAGAGACCCGACCTCACCGCGGGACATGACGGAATGGGGTGACCTTCTCGATGAGGCTTTCGCATGGCTGGGAGACAGGTGGAAAAGCGAGATTGGGACGAGCCCATGGATATCGGAGAATAGACTTTTTCAGTTGCTCAGACGAGCATTTGACCACGTGGAGGTGCTGCAGCACGCACAGCCCATTTGGTTGGCTCCCCAGCACTTGGACGTATTCATTCCCGAACTATGCCTGGCGATTGAGTACATGGGCGAGCAGCATTACCGGCCCGTCGGCTTCTTCGGTGGAGAAGCGGGACTTCGTCAGACCGTCGAGCGCGATCGGCGAAAGACCATCCTGTGTAAGCAGTTGGGCGTGAATCTAATTCACGTGCGTTACGATGAAGACCTGAGTGAGAGGGTCAGCCAAATTCGTGCGATGTACCCAGGGTGAGTGGCACATGCACCGAGTCCCGAAAAGTTCCAGCGCCAGGAGCAATGACGCAGATCTTAGCACCCCAGGTGAGCTTCAGTCCATAGCGCTGGCACGGGCCGTCGAGCATCACGGTGACGATCGTGCAGCACATGTCGATGTAGGGGATGCCAAGGGGCTTGCTGGTGACTGAGTGGTAGTGCCCGCTGATGCCGTTCTTGAGGGCATTGGCAGCTGCCTTGCCCGCAATCGTGGCGGCGATGTCGCGGTGGCTGTAGGCGGCGGGGCCGGTGGCGACCTGGTGATTTGGGGGAGGCCAGATGTCGAGCGAATTGGGACGGGCAAATTATTGGGACAACCTCGCCTTTTCGCCTCTGCCGCTCGTCCGCTAAACCAGTGAAGAGCCCGACACTCGTCAAGCGAAACCTGCGCGGGGCACGAGCCTTCCCCTCAGGCTGGTAATGTGGGTCCCCCCCTGGCGGGAGATGCGCCGACAGGGTCTGCACAGGCAGGAGATCTGCCGGCGGAGCAAGCCGCCGCTCGCAACAACTGACAAGAGGACAACTGACCCGGCAACTGACAACTGACTACTGACCACTGACGTCCGGCACCAGCCCCTGGGATTGCGGGCGCGGCCCGCGCCGGGTGCCCCATTGGCCAACCACCGCCGGACCGCTCCATCTGACAACCATGGCCGGGCCACTTATACTGTTGGGTATTACCGTGGAATCACAGCAGGAGCCTGTATGAACGTTCAGGGGACCATCGGGATATTGATTGCACTTATACTCGCCGCCGGCCCGCTCTGGGGAGCCGCCCCGGCGGCGCAGTGGGCGGTCGAGCCGGCACAGCGGGCGGTTGAGCTGGCACAGCAGAGGGCCACCCCGGCGCCACGCCAAGCCCAGGCCGCCCCGCGCCAGGCCGCCGCAGCGAATCGCAATACGGCCGGCCCCACCCAATCCGCTAACCGCAATCCGCAATCGGAGATCCGCCCTGCCGCCCAGCCTGTGGCCGGGCCTGCTCCCGTGGCCACCGGCCGGGCGCTTCGCCGGACGCCCATCGTGGACGTCTTCGAGCGCACCCGTGACGCCGTGGTCAGCATTCAGGCCACCCAGGAGGTCGAACGGGTGCTGCCCTTCGGCGACATCTTCGGTCGCGGCCGGACCCAGCGCTACCAGACCACCGCCATCGGCAGCGGCTTCTTCATTCACCCGTACGGCTACGTGGTCACCAATGCCCACGTGGTGGCCGAAGCCGCCGGCGTCAAGATTATCTTCGCGGATAAAACCGAATATGATGCCGACAAAGTGGCGGTGGACGAACGGCACGACCTGGCCGTGCTCCGCGTCCGGGCAAACCGCAGCTTCCCCGCCATCACCCTGGGCCGCAGCGACGACCTGCTGATCGGCGAGACGGTCATCGCCATCGGCAATCCGCTGGGCTACGACCACACCGTGACCGCCGGCATCGTCAGTGCCACCAACCGCACGCTGGAGGGCGGCGAAAACGTCTCCTACACCGGCCTCATCCAGACCGACGCCAGCATCAACCGCGGCAACTCCGGCGGGCCGCTGCTCAACGTGCTCGGCGAACTGATCGGCATCAACACCGCCATCCGCGGCGACGCCCAGAACATCGGCTTCGCCATCCCGGTGGACACGCTGCGCAGGCTTCTGCCGGAGATGCTGTCCATCGAACGCATCCGCCGGATGCAGGTCGGCCTGCGGCTCCACTGGCGCGACCGCACGTACGTGACCGAGGCCTACGGGCCAGCCGCCGCCGCGGGTATCGAGGCCGGCGACGAACTGGTCGGCATCAACGGCACGCCGGTCCGCCAGGACCTCGACTACTACATCCACCTGCTCCACCGCCGGCCGGCCGACCCGCTGACGCTGGAGCTGGTTCGCAACGGCAAGCGCTATTCCGTGCGGGTCCAGCCGCGGGCCCTCCCCGCTCCCGACGGGGCCCGGCTGCTGAGCGAGAAATTCGGCATCTCCGCCCGGCCGCTCACCGAGGAGGAAGCCGCCGAACTGCGGCTGCGGGGCGGGCTGGTCATCACCGGCGTGGCCCCGGGCAGCCCGGCACAGGAGGCCGGCCTGGTCCGCGGCCACATCATCGCCCAGATCGGCAAATACTTCCCGTCCGACCTGGAGGATGCCGGCAAGCTGCTGGAGAACGTCAGGCGGGGGGAAAAGGTGTTTTTCAGAGTCTGGGAGAACCACCCGCGCTTCGTCCGCGTGCTGGAAGGTTACCTGACCGCCCGGTGACCGTTCTTTCACCACGGGATGCCGGCGCCACACGGAGCCTTCACCGACGAGGCGTCGATGTCCCCCAGAACGGATCAAGAGGCGGGATGCACGCATCGTGTGTTGAGTTGTCTCACCATCGCGCGGGGGTCATCCAGAAACGCTGCGCCCCGGCCTCGGACCTTCCGTCCTTAGGTCGTAGGTCATTCGTTAGACATTGGTCATTAGACATTAGACATTTGCCCGGAGCAGAGTTGCACCTCACCCCACGATGCCTATAGTGAGCCCCATGCGCATCATCCTCGCCCCAGACTCCTTCAAAGAATCGCTCAGCGCCCGCGAGGTCTGCGAAGCGATCGCGCGCGGCATTCGCCGGGTCCGCCCGGATGCGATCATTGACTCCATCCCCATGGCCGACGGCGGCGAAGGAACCGTGGACGCCCTGGTCAGCGCCACGGGCGGCGCGCTTCGTCAAACCACCGTCACCGGCCCACTGGGCGAACCAGTGACGGCCACCTGGGGTCTGCTGGGCGACGGCAGCAACACCGCGGTCATCGAGATGGCCGCCGCCTCGGGCCTGGCCCTGGTCCCGTCCGACCGTCGCAACCCCCTGCTCACCACCACCTACGGCACCGGCGAGTTGATCCGGGCCGCGATCGAAAGCGGAGCCACTCGTCTCATCGTGGGCATCGGCGGCAGCGCCACCACCGACGGCGGCGCGGGCGCGGCCCAGGCCTGCGGATATCGCTTTCTCGACGCGACCGGCCGGCCCATCCCCGCCCCCATCGCCGGCGGCCAACTGGACAAGGTCGCCCAGATCGATCGGAGGGCGGGCATCTTGCCCACCTTCGGGGGAGCGGGCATCCTGCCCGCCGCGCACCAGCGAGACGCCGGTGTCTCACATCGGAGGGCGGGCGTCTTGCCCGCCTTGCGCTCAGAAGAAGAAGGAGGGGCAGGCGGCTCGCAGGCGGAGAGCACTGCGCCGGTCTCCATCCTCGTGGCCTGCGACGTGGACAACCCCCTGTACGGCCCGCGCGGAGCGGCCGCGATCTACGGCCCGCAGAAGGGCGCCACCCCCGAGCAGGTCCAGATCCTTGACCGAAATCTCGCCCACCTGGCCGACCTGATCGAACGCGACCTGGGCAAGAACGTCCGCGATTTTCCCGGCGCGGGCGCGGCCGGCGGGCTGGGCGCGGGGATGGTCGCGTTCTTTAACGCCCGCCTCGACCGAGGCATCCGGCTGGTGATGGAAGCCGTTCACTTCGAGCAGCGCATCAAAGACGCCGACCTGATCATCACCGGCGAAGGCCGTCTCGACCGCCAGTCCATGATGGGCAAGGTCATTGCCGGCGTCGGCCAAGCCGGCAAAGCCGCCGGCGTCCCCGTCGTCGCCCTGGTCGGCTGCACCGGCGAAGGGGCCGAAGCCGCTCTGGAGGTGCTCCGCAGCTTCCACCCGATCAACCCGCCCGAGATGCCGCTTCAGGAAGCCCTTGCGAGAACGCCGGAGGCCCTGGAATCAACCGCCGCCGCGGTGCTGGCGTCTTTTTCAGAATCCTGAACCTCGAAGCCCACCAGGCGGCCAAAATGCCCGCCCTCCGACTGAACCTTCTCAGGCGGGCAAGGTGCCCGCTCCCCAAGGGCTACCCTGAAC
>JAAXZI010000155.1 GCA_012719955.1 Phycisphaerae bacterium
GATTGGGGGATTTGCCGTACGGGGGGTGTGGCTCAAACGGCGCAGCGGAATGGGGCGCGGCGGCCACAGCGATTCATGCCCCCGCGGGCACAGGGGGCACAGAGATTTCTGTTATGGAGGTTAGGGATGCAGAGGGGGTAGAGGGTGGTCTGGGGAGGGGATAGAGTCGTTTGTTGGGAAGTGGACGTGGTGCCATGGCCGCCGCGTTTCCGGGGTGGGCAGCTATTGTTTTCTGTATGGGCCGGATGTCGATGCCGGCCTGGGGACAAGATGGCAGTTGTGCTTTAAGATGGTGGCATGATCAACTTCCTGACGCGCGTATTGTTTGAGAGTCTTCCCTGGCTGCTGTTCTTCTGCGGGGTGGCCGTTGTGGTAGCGGTGGCTGTCCACCGGACGCGGGGAACCCGTGCAAGCCGGCGGGGCATCTGGATTACCCTGGCGGTCTGCGCGGCCTTGGTGGTCCTGCAGAAGGTCGTCGTCACCGACCATGAGGCACTGGAGCAGGTTGTTCGGACTATGGCCCGGGCGGTGGATCAGGGCGATGTGGGGACCATCGGCGAATACATTGACACCGGTTTTCGGCTGGGCAACGACGGGCGGGACGAATTTCTCGGATCGGTCAGCCGGACGCTGGAGGTCTACCAGGTGGATGAACCCCGCATCTTCGACGTGAAGACGAAGGTGGAAGGTGACGAGGCAGTGGTCACTTTCGGGGCGTTCTGCGATGTTCGTCACGGAAGCGATGTGCAGAACGACTTTCCCACTCGCTGGCAGTTACACTTCGTCCGGCGGGGAGGACGGTGGCTGCTGGATCGAATCGACCAAGCCCGCTGGCAAATGCCCATCGGCGATAGCGGTGGGAACCTCGTGCCTTACTTCCGGTGATGGGTTCGAGCAGGGCGGCGGGGGCTGATCGGGTTGGGCCTCGGCCGGGGGATTGGTCTGCACGTCAGCGGCTGAACGGCCCCAACCCAGGGAGGTGGCGGTCGTCCGGGCCCGATGCTTCACTCTGGTAAGCAACCGCTGGGCCCAGACAAACTCGGTGGCCAGGATGGCCAGACCCAGGACTATGGCTCCGATGCCCGGCCCGGGCGTGACGAGAAACACCACCCCGATCAGGACGACGGTCCCGCCGATCACCGCGACTACGGCCCGTCTGGCGGTCTTCCAGGTCCAGAACATGGTCAAAGTCCCACGTCGTCCTCCGACGGCTGCGGTTCTGCCGGGGTGACGGTCGGTCGAGCCGGGTGCAGCAGAGATGCAGCCATGCCGATGCCCAGCAACAGCACAATGATAGCCAACGAGAGCAGCGGGGGGATGGGGGCGATGTCGGATATGAGCATCTTGACGCCCACATAGAACAGCAGTGCGATCAAGCTGTACTTGAGATACTGGAAATAGGCCAGCATGCCCGCCAGTGCGAAATACATGGACCGCAGGCAGAGGATGGCAAAGACGTTCGATGTAAAGACGATGAACGGGTCCTTGGTGATGCCGAAGATGGCGGGGATGGAGTCCACAGCGAAGAGCACATCGGTGCTCTCAATCACCAGCAGGCACAGGAACAGGGGAGTAATGGCCCGTCGGCCGTTCAGGTGGGTGAAGAATTTTTCGTCCTCGAAATGGGTGGTCACAGGGTAGATCCGACGGGCAAACCGGACCAGGGGGTTGCGCTCCGGCTCGACCTTGCCCTCGCCGGCAAACAGCATTCTGAAGGCCGTGTAGATCAACAGCGCGCCGAAGGCATAGATCATCCAATGGAATTTCAGAATGAGGGCCACCCCCACCCCGATCATGATGCCGCGCATGACCAGGGCGCCCATGATGCCCCAGAAGAGCACGCGATGCTGGTAAATGCGGGGCACGCCGAAGTAGGAGAAAATCAGGGCAATGACAAAAATATTGTCCAGGCTCAGGGACATCTCAATGATGTAGCCCAGCAAGAACTCGAGTGCCGCCAGCCGTCCGGGGGTAGTATTGTGCTGTTGGGCCTTTTCGAGGGTTTCCAGGGCGGCGATGTCAAACCAGTTGTGCTGATAGATGTAGTACACTACGCCGGTGAACACCAGGGCCAGGGCGACGCACAGGCCGGTCCAGCGCAGCGCTTCGCGCGTGCTGATGACATGGGCCTGGCGGTTGAAGACTCCCAGGTCGAGGGCCAGCATAATCAGAACAAAGAGAAGAAATCCGATCCAAAGTAGTGCAACCATAGTGCCATTAAGATAGGGCGGACGAGCCGGTCGGGCTAGTGGCGTTTTCGGCGAGTGAGCAAAACGCCCGCGGTTGTGGCCGGGCTTCGTACCGGCGGTTCCCGCCCCCGGGCTCCGGACCGTCCGTTCTCCCGTCGTAACCGGTGTCTTCACCCTAAAGCGAGAAATTGGCGTTTGGATGGGGGGCTCTACCCGGCTTCAGGGATCGACTGGGGCCGGACAGCCAGATAGAGGATGGCGATGCCGGCCCCGATGGCGATGGCGATCTTGAGTTCGTCGGCCTTGGCGTGGGCCAGCAGGGCGGTGCAGGCGATGATTGCCGCCGCCGGGATGACGAGGGGGATCTCGAACTGGCCCCTGGGCTCGTCCGGCCGAAGCTTGAGCACCACCAGGGCGGCGTTGATCACGATGAACACACCCAGCAGGAGGATGGCCGTGGCCTTGCCCAGGGCGGAGATATCGCCGGCCAGGGCGAGCACCAGCACGATGATCATGAGGGTGAAGATGGCCACGTGGGGCGTCCGGCGTTTCGGATGGACTCGCCCGAGCACCCTGGGCACGAGGCCCTGCCCGGCCATGCCGTAAACCAGCCGGGAGCCCATGATGTAGTTGACCAGGGCCGAGTTGGTGATCGCAAACAGACTCACCAGGGTAAACGCCTTGGGCGGGAACCAGGGAGCGGCTCGGCGCACCACCTCGACCAGCGGGCCGGACGACGCGGCCAGTTCGGCGTGCGGGACAACGGAGATGGCCGTGATGCTGACGGCGATGTAGACGAGCGTCACAATACCCAGCGCCGTGACCAGGGCCCAGGGCAGCGTGCGCTGGGGGTTCTTGACCTCCTCGGCGACGTTGAGCAGGTCCTCAAAGCCGACAAAGGCGAAGAAGGTCAGCACGGCGCCCTGGAACACCAGGTGGGCGCTGAGGTTGGGCATATCCGGGCCGGTGCGGGGCGTCTCGAAGTAGTTCACGCCGCCCCAGTAGCGCAGGCCAATAAGGATGATGAAGGCCAGGCCGCCGAATTCGATGGCGGTGCAGAGGACGTTGAACCAGGCACTCTCGCGGATGCCCCAGTAGTTGATGAAGGTCAGGCCGGCGATGAAGAGGATGATGCCGGCCCACAGGAGAGGAGCCGGCGGGGTGGCGGCGGGGGTGGCGTGGATCAGGCTGTAGGAGTAGCCCGCGAAGGCCCGGGCGGCGGTGGCCATGGAAGTCAGGCCGGAGGCCATGACCGTCAGGCCGACGACATAGGACAGGAACGGCCGGTGAAAGGCGTGCTGGGTGATGTAGGCCGCGCCCGCCGCCCGCGGGTAGCGCGAGCCCAGGCAGGCATACGACAGGCCGGTGAGCATCGCGGCCACCATGCTGACCAGGAAGCCAAGCCAGACGGCGTTGCCCATGATGCCGGCGGCCCGGCCGATCAGGGCATAGATGCCGGCCCCGAGCATGTCGCCGACGCCGTAGATGGTCAGCGTCCAGAAGCCCATGGTGGGCAGGAGCGAAGGCTGCGTGTCGGCGGGGGCATAGCTGAGAGGGGCTGGCTCATTGTTTGCCAAGTTCGCGACTCCAACCGGTCTTACTCGCAATGGACTGGACCCGATTCATTGGGCCGAAGATAGGCCCCTTGGCCGGGAAGTCAAGCGCCTCGTGAATGGCTAAGAGGCATGGGAGAACGCTGAGATGGGCGGATCTGCGCAAGATCGGGTAAGATGAACTAATGCCAAGAAAAGTCCGTGATCTCATACGAGACCTCAAACAGGCCGGCTTTGTGGATCGGGGCGGAACAGGCAGCCATAGAAACTTCGTACATCCGAGAGTCCGGAAGCCAGTAACGCTTTCTGGAAAAGAGGGTGACGATGCCCTACATTATCAAGAGAAGGCTGTTGGGATGGCCATCCGGGAGTCGAAGCAATGAGCAAAGGCGACAGATATGTGAAGCTTGTGGAATGGTCGCCGGAGGACAACTGCTTCATCGGCAGTTGCCCGGAGCTGTTTTACGGGGGTTGCCATGGCCCCGACGCAAAGGCCGTTTTTGCCCAGCTCTGCGACATTGTTGAAGAGACGATCCAACTCTACGAACAGGACGGCAAGCCGCTTCCCGCGCCGATGTCCGGCCGGGAGTTCGTCAACGCGATGCAAAGTATCGTCTGAGGCCAGCGGCGAGTAAGTCAAGCGACGCAGCTTTGCGTATCATGTCGTTGTGAGATGCCGCTCTGATTGTTGAAGGCGTAGTGGAGAACGGGATGGTCCGCCTTCCGCCGGATGCACACATTCCGGTCGGTGCTCGCGTTCGCGTTGCGGCCAATGTCGGCGCTTGCGTCATTACGTTGGATCAGGAGGTCATGCGCACCACCTACGTCTGCACCAGACAATAGGCCACGGAGCGGCTGCTGTGCCTTGGGCTGTGCCCCGGCGCAAATCGCAGCCTGCTGACGCTCCGAATTATGGAGAATCACAGCAGACCTTCTCTCCCTGAGGATCTACCGCAGTTCCACTCCGCCTTTGCCCTTAACGACCTGCCCGATGGGCAGCGCTTCCACGCCGCTGCGGCGGAAGTGGGCCAGGACCGCGGCCTGGGCCTTCGGGCGGACTACCAGCACATAGCCGATGCCCATGTTGAAGACATCGAACATCTCCCGGCGGGGGACGCCCAGTGACTCCAGCAGGCCGAAGATAGCCGGCGGCTGCCAGCTCCCGGTGTCAATGACCGCCGTCAAGCCCTTCGGAATCACGCGGGGGACGTTGCCGGGCAGGCCGCTGCCGGTGATGTGGGCCATGGCCTGAACGGCACTTTTCAGTCGAGTGTTCTTCAGCAGCTTGAGCACCGGCTTGACGTAGATGCGCGTGGGCTTGAGCATCTCGTCGCCGATGGTTCCCTTGATCCCGGGCACGCGCGACTTGTACTTCAACTTTGCTTCCTTGAACACCACCCGGCGGGCCAGCGAATAGCCGTTGGAATGCAGGCCGCTGGAGGCCAGGCCGATGAGCACGTCGCCGGCCTTCACGCCGGAGCCGTCGAGGATGGCTTTGCGTTCGACCACCCCCACGGCGAAACCGGCCAGGTCGAAGTCATTTGGGCGGTAGAGGTCGGGCATTTCGGCCGTCTCGCCGCCGATGAGGGCGCAGCCGGCGTCCTTGCAGCCGGCAGCGATGCCCTTGACCACCTCGGCGATCCATTCGGGCACCAGCTTGTGGCAGGCGATGTAATCCAGGAAAAAGAGCGGTTCGGCTCCGCCGGTGAGCATGTCGTTCACGTTCATGGCCACCAGGTCGATGCCGATGGTGTCGTAGCGCCCGGCCTGGTGTGCGAGGAGGATCTTGCTGCCCACGCCGTCGGTGCAGCCGACCAGCACCGGGTCCTTGTAGCCTCGGCCGGCCAGGCCCTTGCCGCCCAGGCGGAACAGGCCGGCGAAGCCGCCGTGCTTGCCCAAGACCCGGGGGCCGTGGGTGGCCCGGACGATGGGCTTGATGAGATCAACCATCCGGTCGTTGGCCGTGATGTCCACGCCGGCATCTTTGTAAGTAATGGTGCGTCGTTGTCTTGCCATCGCAACAATCTAGCGAGGCGGGGCGGCGGGTTCAATGGCGGAGGCTGCGTGGGCATCGGGGGGCGGGCATCCTGCCCGCCTCAAAGGTGTGCAAGATGCACGCCCTCCGGAGCCCCGCGCCACCCCGCCACAAAGAATTGCCACACCCATCAGCGGAGGTGCCGACTGAGAGCCGGTCTCCAAGGGTGTATACACCTGCTCTTCAAGGAGGTATTGCGGCTGCTCTTGAAGGATGTGTGCCACTGCTTTTGAGCAGTGCAAACGCCCTTTCGATGGCCATCGGTTCCGCGAGTGCCGTTGGGAGAACGGCCGGTCCAGCGAAAGGAAGGGCGCCAAGGTGAAAACGGCCGGTACAGAGCCCGGCCGCTACGGGATGTGGTGTCAACGGGTTGGTACGGAGCCCGGCCGCTACGGGGTGTGGTGTTAACAGGCCGGCGCGGAGCTTGGCCGCCACGGCGATGGCCTTTACTTCACTGCGGAAATATTTAGGATTTGGAAAGGAATTCGCCGCTGAAGGCCGCTCTTCAGGTTGAAAGGAGACTGATGCCTCTCCCCATTCGTCGTACCGGCGCTCTGCCGGCCATCCTGACCGGGGCGCTGATGATGGGCTCCCTGGGCTGTGCCGGTCCGGGCCCCAAACTTTTCCCGGCCGCCCCCGCACAGCGACAGACTCTTCCCGACGGCTCAGTTGAACGCTGGTATGACACCAATCGCGACGGCTGCCCGGATTACCGTGAGCAGGTTTCGCCGGACGGCCTCCTGGTGGCCATCGGGTATGACCGGAACCAGGACGGCCAGGTCGAGGAAAACGTCGTCCTGGAACAGGTTCCCGAGAACGAGCGTCGGCACCTGGTCGTGCTGCTGGACAGTGTGCCCCACGAGATCGTGGAGGCGCTTCGGCGCGAGGGGTGCTTCCAGTTTTTTCGCGGCCTCAGCCGGGTGATCAGCCCTTTCCCGGTCATGACCGACCTGAGCTTCGCCGAGTTTTTCCACGTCTCGCCCTCTCCCGGCGTCGAGTCGGAGTACTATGACGGCAGGCGGCTGCGGGATGGTTACGGCGTGTACATTCGCGAGGAGAACTCCGCCTGGACGGCCTGCACCGACTACCACATGCCCCAGCTTAACCACGGCAACGCCTACCTGGACATCCGGCCGTGGTTTGCACACGAGCTGCGGAAAATCCAGAAACTGTTTCTCGAAAGCGACCGGCCGCTGGTGATCGGCTACTGCGTGGGCACTTCCGGCATGGGGGCCGTTTACGGCCGGCAGGGGCATGTGGACGCCATGATCATGGTGGACCGCTTCTGCCGGGAGTTGATCTATCAGACGCGAGGCCGGGTGCGGTTTACCCTGCTTTCGGACCACGGACATTACCTCGGCTGTCGAGAGAGCAAGCGGATTCCCCTGCGCAGGAAACTGGCCCAATGCGGGTATCGCGTTCGCGAGCGGCTGCGCCGGCCCGGCGATGTCGTGGTGCCTGAATTTTCCATGGTGAGCTGCGCCTCGATTTATACACACGCGCCCGCTTGCGTGGCGCGCGACGTGGTGATGATCGAGGGCGTTGACCTGGCCGCCTACCGGGAGGGCGCGGATCTGGTGGTGGTCCGCCGGGACGGCCTGGCGCGGCTGAGTCGTTCCGCTGCCGGCTTCCGTTACCAGCCTGAGCGGGGAGATCCACTGGAACTCCAGCCGATCCTGGCCCGCCTGGCCCAGGCCGGCGAAGTGGATGCGGATGGATATGTCTCCGATCACGCGTTGTTCGCGGCCACGGTGGATCACACCTACCCCGATGTGGCGGCGCGGCTGTGGCGGGCCTTTCACGGCCTGGTGGAGCACGTGCCGGACGTGCTGGTGTCGCTGGCCGACGGGTATCACGTCGGCAGCAAGCTGCAGACCGACTTGATCACGCTTATTGGCGTGCACGGCAGTCTGCGGCCCATGAGTACCTATGGCTTCGCCATGACCACGGAGGGCGAACTGCCCGGGAATGTCCGCATGGCGGACCTGCGGGCCAGCCTGCGGGAAGTGGGGGTGCCGTTCCCCTGCACAGGGCAGACAGGTCGATCAACCAGCGAGCCGGTCGCTCTGGACAGGCGTTTCCGGGCTCCCCTGTACCTGGGAGCTGATTACCGTAGAGCAGTTGTGGAACGCGATCCCCCGCTTGAGGCTTCGGACAGGTGGCCGCAAGTAACGGGAACGCCCGGGCATAAGTATGAGATGGACGCAAGTCAGCCAGGGCGCCTATGAAGAGGCTTTCATTTTGCCGTTGCGGGCCCGGCTTCTGGACATGCTCACTCGAGGCCGCTCGTTGGCCAACCGGCCAGTGGCATTCTCTTTCTCTTTGCGGATGATGTCGGCGATGGTGGTTTGTTCCAGCAGGACGCGGTAGGCTTCGGCCACGGGCCGCCACTGATCGTGCATGGAGCAGGGATTTTCGTCCGAGCAGCGGGCATTGCCGAACGGGCAGCGGCGCGAGGCCTGGACGTCGTCGAACGGACGGATCACATCCACGAGTTTGATGGTTTCGGGCTTGCGTTTGAGGCGAAAACCGCCTCCAATTCCGCGGGTTGAGGACAGAACGCCCGCATGGACGAGATCGCGCATGACCTTGGACAGATACTTGGTGGGGATCTGCCCCTGAGCGGCGATCTCTTTGGCCAGCACGGGACGGTCTTCTCTGACCCGGGCAACCGCGGCTACCGCCCTTAACGCATACTCTGCGGTCTTGCTCAGCATACCAGTCCTTTCCATAGAGATTTGGAGACCCGCAAGTAATGTAGTGCGCGGCCCCGGCCTAATCAAGTATTGCAGATACAGTTGCAGGCCGGGCGTGACAACGAGGCGCGATCGGTTAAGATACAGCGAACGCGCGCTTGCCGCGTTTCTCTTTTGCTCGTTCTGGAACAGGAGCACAGCATGACCGGCCGTACATCACTTACCAGACGCTCATTCCTGGCCGCTTCGGGCGCAGCCACGGCGGCCTGGGCTGTGGGTTCCGCAGCCGCCCGGACGGCGGTTGCTCAACGCCGCACCCTGGGCGCGAATGATCGTATCCATTTCGGCGTCATCGGCAGCGGGGGACAGGGCACCCACGATGCCCGTGTGTGCGTGCAGGCGCCCAACGCGGTCTGTGTGGCCCTGTGTGATGTGGCCGAGTTTCGACTCGACGAAAGCGCCAAGGCCGTTTCCACGGAAATGGACAAGGCGGGGGCGGCCGGCGTCCGGATCGATCGGTATGACGATTATCGCCGCGTGCTGGATCGCAAAGACATCGACGCGGTGATCATCGCCACTCCCGACCACTGGCATGCAAAGCCTTTCATCTATGCCTGCGAGGCGGGCAAGCACATTTACCAGGAGAAGCCCTTTTGCTTCACCATCGAGCTGGGCAAGCAGATGGTAGCGGCCGCCCGAAAGAACACCGGCGCGACGATCCAGATCGGTACCCAGCGCCGCAGCCAGACCCACAACCACAAGGTTCGCCAACTCATCGAAGAGGGCAAGATCGGCGACATCAAGTACGTGCGGGCCTTTGACTGCCGTAATTACCTGACCGGCCGGGACCCCTTCGCCCCCCGTCCGGTACGGGGCAAGATCGACTGGGACAAGTTCCAGGAGCCCTGCGAGAACAAGGTGCCTTACGACGAATGGCGCTACTTCGCCTGGCGCTGGTTCTGGGAGTACGCCGGCGGCCTGGTGACCGACGTCGGCGTGCACGTGATGGACCTGGTGCACTGGCTGACCGGCAACAGCACGCCCAAGTCGGCGGTGTGCAACGGCGGCGTCTACGGGTTGAAATACTGGCACACGCCGGACGTGGTTAATGCGGTGTGGGACTACGGCACGCATACCGTCGTCTTCACCAGCAATTTCACCAACGGCTACGAGGGCGACGGCGTGACCCTGTACGGGACGAAGGGAACCATCGATATTCGCGGAACCTATGTCCGCATCTACGAGGAAGGCGGTGATCGGCAGAAGCCGATCATGGAGTTCGGGCCCGAGGGAGCGCCGCACCAGCACAACTGGCTTGAGTGCATTCGCACCGGCAAGACGCCCAATGCGCCGGTGGAGCTGGGCTTCAGCTCGCTGGTGCCCTCGCTGATGGCCAACATCGCGTACCGCCGGGGCGTCAAGGTGACGTGGAATGCCGAGAAGCAGGAAGCGGTGGTCTGACCGGATCAGGTGCGGAGGGACGCCGTACCCACTCTTTTCTGGTGTTTTGTTCCTTTTACTGGTGGCCCGGGTCCGGGGGTTCCGGACCCGGCTTCATAATAATGAAACCGTGGACGCAGCCGGCTCAGGCGAGCGGCGTCTTGCGCGTCCTGGATATCACGGACTCGCCTCCGAGGAGGCGAGCCACTCCCCGGAGGGGATGGCGGCCTTGCTTCGTAACCTCGTATGGCTCTGCGTAGGGCTCCTGGTTCTGGCGACCGGGTGCATGTCTTCAAGCCGGCGGTTGTCGCCCGAGGTGGATTGCGCGCGGCCGTCGCTCATTATGTTCTTCGTGGACGGGATGGACCACGCGCGGCTCCACCAGATGCTCGCGGCCGGCGAGTTACCCCACATCCAGAAGCGGTTCGTGGAGGGTGGCGTGCGGGTCCGGCATGCCTTCAGCAGCCTGCCTTCCATCACCTATCCCAACTGCAGCTCCATGATCACCGGCCGGTTCCCGGGGCATCATGGCATCATGGGCAACTTCTGGTTCGATCGCGCCTCGCTCTTCGCCCCTTATTACATGACGCTGGGCACCTACCGGACGGTCAACCAGCATCTGGAAGCGCCGACGCTTTACGACGTTCTGCACGATGAATTCACGCTCAGCTTCCAGCATCACACCCGCAAGGGCGCGACCATGACCATCGATAACAAGGACAATTTCGCTCTGGCGTGGGTCCTGGGACGCTACAGCCTGGCTGATCAGCAGGTGTGCCGCAGGGCGGTCAGCGATGCCATTGCGGCCGCCAACCGCCAGGGGCGCTGGCCGCGGATCATCATGACCTACTTCCCCGGCGTGGATGAGGTTGGGCACCGCTTCGGCTCGCCGACGCCCCAGTATGGGGAGGCCCTTCGAGTCATCGACCAGACGGTGGGGCGGGTCACCGGTCAAATCGATGAGGCCGGCTTGAGCGACTGTATGTACTACGCCCTGGTCACTGACCATAGCCACCCGCCGATTCATCAGCACGTGGATATTCTCAAATGGGCTGTGCGACATCGGGGCGCACGCTTGCGCACGCAAGCGCTGATGCAGGCCCGCTATCGGGACCGCTTCCGGCTCATGCAGCGGTACGACACGGTCGGCAGCGTAGACGCGGGACGCACCGCCTCGTTCCATCTGCGCCACGGGCCGGACTGGTCCTGTCGGCCCCCGGAGGAGGTCGTTCGCGAATGGATCACGCGGGAGCCGTCGTTGCTGGAGGTTCCGGCCGTTGAGATGGTGACCATGCGGGCCGGTCCTGACCGCGTTCGCGCCCTGTCGCGCGAGGGCAGCCTGGTCGTCGAACGGCGGGTCCACGAGGGAGTGAAGCAATACCGGGTGATCGACCAGGAGGGCGATCTGCTGAAGGTTGCCGACCGGCCGGCGCTGGCCGCGTTCATCCAACAGGGCTGGCACACCTCCCGCGAGTGGCTGGTCGCCATGGTCGAGGAGCGTTATCCCGATCTCGTGCCGCAGATCATGGAGATGTTCGACTCCACGCATACCGGCGACGTGGTGGTCTTTGCGGCCTCGGAGTGGGGGTTTGCCATCGGTCCGGCGGAGCACGGCGGTCACGGCTCCTGTCTGGCCTGTGACATGCGCGTGCCGATGATGTTCAGCGGGCCAGGCCTGCCTCATGGGGCGAGCATCGACTTCGCCCGCCTGGTGGACGTGACGCCCACGGTGTTGGGCCTCATCGGCGAGGCCGAGCGGATCCCGGCCCTGGGCGAGATCGACGGGATCAACCTGGCCGATGAACTGCGGAAGGCGCGTTGAGGGCATCGGCTCCCATAGGACTGGGACGTTGCCCTGTGTCGTCCACTTCGATCGCGGTATCCCTCTCCATGGGCATTCCCGCGGCTGCTCCGGTTTTCGGGTCGAAGAAGTTGATGATCAGGCTGTAGAAGTACGCCCGGCAGTAGGCCTGCAGGCCGATGTGCCCGCCGCCCGGAAGAATCACCGCGGCCACCCGCGGGTTCGAGGTTAAGGCCATGAAGTCAGCCACGTCCTGGGCGTTCTGGAGCGGGTCGTTGACCGAGTGCACGATCAGCGCCGGCACGCGCGCGGACTCGAGCTTGTCGCCGGCCCGGTAGCCTTTATAGTCCATCAGCCGCAGGAACTGATAGCCGTCTGCAAGTGCGAAATGGTTCAGCACCCCCGAGGACTCGAACTCGTACGCGATGCAGTTGCGCAGGTTGCCGCTGACCTCGGGGAAGCGTTTACGCCGCATGCGATCCTTGACCGACTCCTGAAAGAGGGCCGGAGAGGGATCGGTCCAGACTGACTTGGGCGTCTCCATGCGGTCCAGGAATTCCTCCCAACGCAACACCGGCGAGAAGGCCATGACCCCGGCCGCAAAATGCACGCGCGGAGACGGCGGTCCGAGATACCGGGCCAGCGCCGGGCTGATGCTCGGGTCATTCTCCGACCGGCCGTCATACCAGGCGCACAGCAGGGCCTGGTTGGCGCCCCAGCAGAAGCCGATCAGGCCCGTTTCGCGAACGTGCGGAAAATTGTTCTGCAGCCATTCGGAGACGTTCATGAGGTCCTGGGTTTCCAGAACTCCGTAGTGGTAATAGTGCTGGGGATATTTCGCCTCGACCTGCCCGTGGCCGCGCAGTTCCAGGGAGAGCACATGGAAACCGCTGTCGCGCAGCGCGCAGGATACGTCGCGGTTACGTTTGGCGCCGTTGTCGCCATAGAGTCCCGGCAGGATCACAATGCAGTCGGCTTCGATGGGACGGCCGTTCCGTTCTGCAAAGCCCAGAAAGCCGTGCAACTCCACGCCGGGGGCCACAGGGATCCAGACCGACTGGAAGCCCGGCCAGAGCGCGGGGGCGTTCTCGATGGCATAACCCTTTTCGATGGATTGGGCCGTGTGCTGGAGGGCCCACCAGTTGCTGAACAGACCCTGCATCTTGTCGATGTCACGATCGAAAAAGCGGTACACGTCGATGGGCCGGCCGGCCGGGTCGGTCATTCGCTCGGTGAGCAGGGTAGGGCGGTCCTGGCGGGGCAGCAGGGGCTGGAGCCGGGCATGGACTTCTCTCAGCCAGGCCCGGGTGGACTGGGGGGCGGGGCTGGCGGCGAGGTTGGCTGAGGGACCGGGGTTTTCGTCGGCCACGCGGACCAGGTCATGGGAGCGCAGGGGGAAGGATCGCTCGCTGAAGCAACCACTGGTGAGCGCCACGATCAACAGCGCGACCGTACCCCAGGGCACGAACCGGCCCAGACCGCGCGGCTGATGCCGCGTTGGCGGCCTCACGGAGAAAGGCGAGCCGTAATGGCCCGAAAGGGGCCGCCGATTCCAGGAGAGCGTGTACCGGTTAAAAGCGCTCCGGGCAGGATACGCTGGCGGCAGGAAAGGGTATCTCATAGAATGATCGGCCGTGTCGGTCGCAGGCGACCGCAGATGGCCGGAGCCGGCCCTGTCGATCCGCCGCAGGATGCCGCTTGTTCCGGCAAGAACACTGTTGGCCGCCTTGGAAACGGCCAGTCTCAAACCCCGCAGCGCCGCCGCACGCAGCCGGGATGGGCAAGTTCGCAACCGACCTTCGTCAACGTAGCTACCCATGAACAAGCTTTCCCTCGAGTGCACAGAACCCGTTGCCGGTCCGTCCTGGCCGATCGCCGGAGCACCAACCCGCCGATCATGGGTGCGTGGTCCCGTGCCGATTCTGCTCATCGCCGCGGCGACCCTGGCCGCACACGGCGCGAGCATCTTAGACGGACTCTTTCTGGATGACCATTTACATATCGTCCGGTTTCGCAGCAACGAATGGTCGCTTCGCCATTGGCTGGAGGCAACGACCATTGTGCCCGAGGAGTTCATGGAAACCTGGTGGCAGGATCAATCCATCCGCTGGCAGTACGCCCGCCCCTTCTCGGTGCTGCTGGCTCAGACCGTATACCACCTTTTCGGCGAGAGCGTCAAGGCCCTCCACGGACTGAGCGTGGCCCTGCATTTTGCGGGGGCGGTGATGATTTTTTACCTCTGTTGCAGGCTGACCCGCAGCCGAGGCTGGTCGCTGGTGGGGGCCCTGCTGTTTGTCGTACATTCGCACAGCGTCTACGCAGTGGGCTGGCTGGCGGCCCAGAACTGCGTGCTGCAGACCGTGCTGACGCTGGCAGCGCTGCTCTGCTACATCCGTGCATCGGGACTGGACGTGTATGCCGGCGCGGCCCGGCCTCTTGATCAGTGCGTGCGGGAGCCGGAGGCCCGCGCCCCGGCGAGGAACTCTCCAGCCTGGTTTTTGCTGAGCCTGGGGTTCTGGATTCTGGCCCTCGCTTCGCGCGAGAACGCCCTGGTGTTCCCCGTGTTCGCGGCGGCGTTCGATCTGGCGTTCGGCGGATGGCGGCATATCCGGCGGCGGGTTCCGGCCTATGCGCTCATGGGGGCGCTGGCAGTCGCATTTGCGCTCTGGCGACTGATCGTCTTTTACCATCCAATGCCCGACTTTTACGTCCGCCGGTATGACGGGGCCGAGTACCTGTGGTGGTGGCTGGCCAAGCTGTTGCATTACGTGACCGGCGTGGTGTGGCTCTCGCCGCTGATGGTCGGGCCGAGCGCCCGGTTCAACCCCTTCCGCGAGGTGCCCGGCGACTGCCTGCTGATGATCGGCATCATCGGCGTGATGTTTCTGGGCTACTGGCTGGCCTGCCGCCGGGCCCGGGGCTGGTGGATCTGGCCGCTGTGGATTTTTCTGTCGCTGTTGCCGGTAGTGCCGGTGTTCGCTGCGCCCCATTCGGCGTACATGCCGGCCGTCGGATTTGCGGTGGCGATGATCCTCGGGCCGGCCCTGCGGCACGAAATTCAGCCGGCGTCTATTGGCCGATGGTGCCCGGGTGTGGCCATCTGGTTTCTCATTGCCACCACCACCTACATGCCCATCTATCACACCTTCTGGTCCGCGGTGCAGTCAGCCGAGAAATTCACCATTGCCCAGATGGCGGCGGATCCTCCGGGTCCGGCGACGCGCGAGATATTCTTGATCAATCTGCCTTTCGTGAACATTTACACCCGGCTGCACCTGGCGGAGCAGCTTCAAGGTGCCGGCGGCGCGAGCGAGGCGGGGGCTTCGAGCGCCGCCATTCTGGCCGGCGCTGCGCCCCCGGAAAACTTGCCGGAAAAGAAACCGGTTCCCGATTTCCGCTGCCATGTACTGACCTATGCGCCCAATGTGCTGCGCATGGAGGAGGACTGTCGGCTTGAGCAGATTGACGCCCACACGTTCCGGTTGACCATCGAGGGCCGGTACTTCGAGGGAGCGCTCGGCCGCTACCTGATCGAGTCGATGCGTCCGTCCGGCCGGTTCAAGGCGGGCGAGGTCGTTCATGGCCGATTATTCGATGTCGAGGTAGTCCGGGCGGACGAAGTAGGTGTGCAGGAATTGCAGTTTAGGTTCCATCGCCCCCTGGCCAGCCCGGAGTACTGTTTCTACCTGACAACAAACCGGCAGGCCGCCGTGCGTGTCCATTTCTGGGAATCGCAGGAGCCGGCCGCCGCGTTGTCGCCCCAACCGGGGGACGGCGCGGTGGAGCAGGTTCAGGCTGCCGTCAAGCGGCTTCACGCGGGTGAAGCAGCGGCGGCGAATATCTTGTTCGAGGCGATGAATTCGGACGATGCGGAGGTCCGAGCGGTCGCTGTGACGGAATTTCGCCGGGTTGCGCTTCCGGTCAGTCAGGCCCTGGCTTCGCCGATTCAGGAGCTCCTGAAATCACCGTCCTGGGACCCGCAGGATCAGGTTGTGATCAGGCAATGGTGGGGCGATTCGGTGAGGGATCGCACTTTGCAGGTACTCTGGGTCCGCCGGAGCGAGTGGGAGGCTTACCAGTCCCGGCGCGATCGGCTGTTTAGCATCCAATGGATTGCCCGCCATGTGATCCGGACTGACCTGTACATGACCGGCCCTCCTTTTCCCGGGCCGCGCTAGGCCCCGTTGGACACGGGCCCGGTATCCATTATGATGAACGGTTTAACCCACTTGGATATTAGAATCAGGCAAATAGGGTATTTGAGGCGATATGAGGGCTGATTTTCTACCTGCGACATTCTTCACCGGCGCAACGGGTTTCCTGGGTCAGTTCGTTCTTCGCGACTTGCTGGTCCGCGGGCACCGGATCGTAGCCCTTGTGCGCGGTTCGTTGTCGGATGCAACGGTTCGCCTGCGCAACCTGCTTTTGCCCATTGGGGTGGACATTAACGAATACATCGAGCAGGGCCAACTGAGACTGGTCGATGGCGCCCTGCCGGATTCCCTGCCCGAGGGGGATCTGGGACCGATTGATTCGGTGATCAATTGTGCCGCCAGCATCCAACTGTTCTCCAACGGCAACGGCGATCCGTTCAAGACCAACGTGGCCGGCACCCAGGCCATGATCGACTGGGTTGAGCGGCGCGGTATCCGCCGGATTTTCGCCGTAAGCACCGCTTACACGTGTGGTTGGAACAGCGGCGTCATCCGCGAGGAGTTCCATCATCCCGAGCCGAAGTTTCAGACCGACTACGAGCGCAGCAAGTGGATCGCCGAGTGCCTCTTGCAGGAGTGGTCGGCGCGGTCGGGCAACGTGCTGACGGTATTTCGCCCCAGCTTCCTGATCGGCGATTCGAAGAGCGGGTATACCACCCAGTTCGGCGGCTTCTACCAGTTTGCCCGGCTGGTCAGCGTGCTCAAGCAGCAATTCTCGCACAACGGCAACGGGGACAGGACATACATACCGCTGCGCATCCCCGGTCGTCCTGAGGATCGCCAGAACATCGTGCCCGTTGATTACGTGGCCCGGATGATTGCCGAGGTCGTTCTCCGGCCCGAGTTCCAGGGGCGCATCTACCATCTGACCAATCCGGAACCGCCCACCAACGATCTCATGAAACGCTGTTACGAGGACTACTTCGGCCTGCACGGAGGCTATTTCGCCGACCCGGACGAGGTGGTCGGAAAGTGCTCCAAGGCCGAATCGCTGCTCTGGGATCGTTACGAATTGATCACGCCGCGGGTGGTGCATACGCCCCATTTCGACGTGCGGAACGCCCGGGAGGTGGCTGCGGCCATCGGCCTGGAGTTTCCCGTCCTCGACAAGCAGCGGATCTTCACCATGTTCGACTACGCGGCGGCGCACCGCTGGGGCCGCGGCACGGACGGCTTCCACGGGTAGCGGGGGCGCGCAACACCTTCCCGGAAGCTCCAGCTTGCCGGCACCAGCCGGAAACTGAATTGTGGGTGGGAGCTGGCGGACTCGCACAGGTACACGTCTTCTCGGGGCGGACGAGATGGTTGCGCCACAGACGCCATCTTGCATGGTCTCCCTCGAATTTCATTTGCTTTTTCGCCAGGTTGACCACATAATGTAGTCGTGAGGATCATCAGTCAGAAGAACCTGCGGCTCTTCTGGGAGCAGCATCCGGACGCTGAAGCTCCTTTGAAAACGTGGTTTAGAATCACGGCGAAGGCGCATTGGCGCAACTTCGTCGAGTTGCGGGTCACGTTTCCTCACGCGGATCAGGTGAAAGTGGCCAGCGGGAATACGGTGACCGTGTTCAACATCCACGGCAACGATTACCGCCTGGTCGCCTCAGTGAAATTCAAGCTCCATCTGGTCTATACCCTGCTGGTCATGACCCATGAGGAGTACAGCCGGGGTCAATGGAAGAACGTCCTATGAGCACTACCCTCTCTCGTCTCGATCCTCGGAAGCTGCCTCGGTCCTTCGAGGCCCTGAATCGCCTCCGGCCGCTCTACGTCATCCACGATGAGGCGGACTACGAGAACGCCAAGGTGGTGGCCGATGCCCTGGTGATCCTGGATCATCCCACCGAGGGACAGGAACGCTATCTGGAGACGCTGCTGGCGCTGATGGAGGCTTACGAGAGGGAACACCACGCCATCGACACCAGTTCGGTCAAGCCGCTGGACGTTTTGAAGAGTCTTATGCAGGAGCATGGGATGAACGGCTCCGATCTGGGGCGTCTGTTGGGCACGCGGCAGGTTGGCGGGGCCATTCTGCGTGGCGAAAGGGAATTGAGCAAGGAGCATATCCGCATCCTGGCTCGTCACTTCAATGTAAGCCCGGCGCTTTTCCTGGAGGTGTGATCTTCCCGGTTGAACGCATCCATCAGGTGCCGTACTTCCGATAGATGGCCGCATGGGCTGCCGCGCAGCGTGCCCAGGAGAACTCTTTGCTGCGGGCGATTCCGCGCCGGGCGAGATCTTCCGCCAGATGGTCGTCCTCGATGATCCGGCGCATTGATTCGGCGATCTCTTCGGGATTGTTCGGATCCACCAGCAGCCCTGCTTTGCCGACCACTTCCGGCAGGGAGGCGGCCCGGCTGGTAATCACCGGCGTCCCGGTGGCCATGCACTCCAGCGGCGGCAGTCCGAAGCCCTCATAGAACGTGGGCCAGACCAACGCGCGGGCGCCGGCATAGAGCCAACTGAGGTCCTCATCCGACACATACCCCAGCACATGAACCGGCTCGAAGCGGGCGTGAGGGTCTGGCGTCAGGCCGAGGCGCCGAATCGACTCCGCCAAGGTCAAGACGGGTGAGGCGCCAGCTCTCCCGGCCCAGCCGCCTCCGCCGACGATGAGCAATGGGAACCGCCTCTGCTGTTCCCTCGGGAGGCGGGCGTAGGCGGCCAGCAGTCCGCCGATGTTTTTCCGCGGCTCCATCGTGCCCACGAACAGCAGGTATTCCGGCGGCAGTCCCCGGGCGGCCAGCCACGCCCGCACCGCGTCCGCCGGGCGGGGGTGGAAGATGGCCCGCGGCCCCAGGGGGATGGTCGTGATCCGGTCTTCCTTAATGCCCAGCAACTGCATCATTTCGCGTTTGGTGAATTCCGACACGCTGATGAAATGGGCGCTTCTGGGCAGCGCGGCCAGGAAGTCGCGCTCATACCAGCGGACCCGGTCGAGAGGGTGCCACTCCGGGTAGCGCAGGACGGACAGATCGTGGATGGTGGTCACCACCGGGCCGTTCCAGGGGCCGGGGATGTGGTTGGGCTCGTGGTAGAGGCGGAAGCGTTTCCAGGTTCCGATGGCCTCGAAGGCGGTCTCATAACCGCGCTGCAGCAGCCGTCGGAGCCAGTCGGGAGGCCGGATCGGGGGACGGATCTCCCGCTTCTTGTGCAGATCGCCCTGGGGCGATTCACCCCCGTCCGCGGCCTTGTCGCTGTTGCCGCGCCGGAGGTATGTCCGATAGAACGGAAGTAGTTCGATACCGGGATCGACGCCGGGCAGTGCGGCCAGCAGCTCACAGACGTAGTGTCCTACGCCGGTGCGGGCATTCCGCAGGCAGCGATCGTTGATGATGACACGCACCGGTTGGCTGGCCATAAGATGGACGATAGCCTGAGGCCGTCGTTTATTGCAAGCCGGGGGGCGCTCGGGTCTAATGGTCTTGTCACAAGGGCATCCGGCCAGTGTGCCCGGTGGGCCGGATGCCCGCGCCGGCGAGGGCGTCGGCTCCCGGAGTTCGCGGCCCCGAGCTGGCCAGGCGTCCGCTGCTGGTGGACCGTTCGGACCGTTGCGGCAGCGACCGGCACGGTCCGGCACTGCTCAGGAGCGGTGGCACACAGCTTCCGGGACCGACTCTTAATGTGAGGATTTCATGTTTACGCGTTGCTGGTGGATGCTTGTGAAATGGCCGGTTGGGGTTCTGGCGGCCGCCTTGACGATGTCGGTGGCCTGTGGCGGGGGCGGCATCTTTAACGCCGCTTCGCTGGGAGGCAACAACCCCGGCGATCGGGCCAACCTTCAGGTGATCTTCATCAACAATACCCCTTTCCGGGCTATTTTCACCTATGGCACTTATGACCCGCTCAACAAGGGTTTTCGGCCGGATGCCCGCCAGTTCAGCGCCGACGCGGACCCCGCTCTGCGTCTGGAACGCGACAGCGAGAGCGAGGTCATCACCTTCACGCGTTGTGGCCGGGCCTTCAGTCTGGGAGGGGCGGAACTGATCGACCGGCTTAAGGACGCGGGATTGACCGCTGATCTCCGCGAGGAGGCCCTCCAGCCGGGTATCGCCTTCTCGGACAAGCCGTTGGATGATCCGGGGGCCGGCCAGGCCACCGCCGGCCGGGCGCCCGAAGTGGTTACCGAGCAGGGCGTCGAGTATCCCTGCGGTGCTCTATTGATCTACACGTTGGAAGTCGACCCGACCCAACCCAGCGGATTTCGGGTGGGTTTAGAGGTTATGCCTTGATGAGGCGGCCCATCCTTCTTCATCAGTCAAGAGCCTCACGAGATTGGAATCAGACGAAACATCCACAGGAAAGGCCATGAACAAACTCAGCAGTCGTCGTAGCGTTTTGAAGGGACTGGCTGCCGGCGCCGCCGGATCGGCCTGGTTGATGAACAACGCGGCCATGGGCGCGGAGACCCCGGCCGCCGCCCCGGCGGGCGGACCGCAGAAGTTCACAGTATATGCCTTCGGCCACAATGTCTGGGTGCGGGTGAACGGTCGTCTGTTCACCTGTTACCGGGCCAATCCCGACCAGAAGGGGCCGTACTTCTTTCCGCTCTATGGACCGGGGACCGGTCTGCCCATGACCGAGGAATCCGACGAGCCGTGGCCGCATCACCGCTCGCTCTTCTTCGGCTGCGACAAGGTCAACGGCTGGAACTTCTGGCAGGAGGGCAACGACCGGGGCCAGATCATCTCGCGGGGGCCGAAGGTCGAGTCTCCTCTGAAGGATGCGGATAAGGCCGTCATCACGGATCTGTGCGGGTGGCAGCCGCCGGGCAAGGATCCGATCATCGAAGATCGTCGGCAATTTACCCTCTGGGCGCCCTCGCCGGATCTGCGGCTTATCGATGTGGACATCACCCTCAAGGCGCTGATTGACATCCACGTGGCCAAGACCAACCACTCGCTGTTCGCGATCCGTTGTGCCTGGAATCTCGCGCCGACCGGCGGCGGAAAGCTGATCAACAGCGAGGGCCAGTCCGGCGAGAAGGCCACCTTCGGCAAGCCGGCCAAGTGGTGCGGATTCGAGGGGACGCGCTTCGGCGTGACCGAATCGATCGTCATGCTGGACCACCCCGGGAACCCCTGGGCCCCGAACTGCCCGTGGTTTACGCGCGACTATGGCAACATCTCGCCGACCCCGTTCCTGTGGATTGATGAGAAGGGGTGGAGTCTTCCGGCCGGCGAGTCCATCCGGCTGCGCTACCAGGTGGTGGTCATGAAAGGCGGGATCGAGAAGGCCAAGCTGGACGCGCTCTGGAAGGACTTCGCCCAGGGCTGAATCCTCCCGGGAGAGCCTTCCGACATCGCTGCGCACAAAAAAGAGAAGCCCGCGCGGGTAATCCGCCGGGCTTCTCCTCGCATCTCTGAAGTCTGAACCCCGATTCCTGAACCCTCAAACGGGCATCCCGATCATCCGGCCCTCAAAGGCCAGCTTGCCGTCCACCCAGCCCTGGACGTCGGCGATGGACCGACGGGGGCGGAACTCCACGCCCTTGAGGATGAAGTACATCCGCGCCGGGGGGGTGACGGCCGCCCGGAACTTGACGTTCTCGACGCCGCCGAAACCCCAGAACCGGTTCTGGTCCGGCACCAGCAGCACGGTCATATAAGCGGCCAGTTGCGCCGCGGTCTCGATCATGAGGACGCCGGGCAGCAGCGGCCGGCCGGGAATGTGCCCACGGACCCAGAATTCGTCCTCGCGGACCTCGCGGACGGCCACGGCCAGCCAGTTTTCGATGTCGGCGAAGATGATCCCGTCGAGTTGCATGAACTCGTAGCGGTGGGGCAGCACCGAGTAGATCTCCTCGCGCGTGGTGATGCGGCGGTTCAGATCGAGGGTGGACAGATCGACAAAGGGTAACGAGGCCATGCGCGGCTCCCCCGGCTATCAGAAAGAACGACCGGGGGGCGCGAAGACCCTCGGCCGTGGAAATCAAAACCTGATAAGGACGCGGTTTACGGTTGTTCGGACGAGCGGACTTCCAGGATCTTCTTGCGGATTTCCTGGGCCGTCGCCTTGATGTCCTGCATGATCTTGCGGACGCGGGTTCCCGCGGCCTTGTTGCCTCCCTCGGCCTTGGCGATGTCATCGGCGACGGATTCAACCATTTCCTTCAGCCTATCGTAATCCTGCATAGTCATGCGCTCCCGCTGTATATCGGAACCAACCCGTCAGAGCACCGTGAGGGTGGTCGGACTGGGCTATGGATGCCCCCTTCCCTGGCGAGGGGCAAGTGCGCGAAGTCTAGCAAACCCGCCAGCGGCTTGTAAAGGGGGGTGGGTATCCTCGGAAATGTCGTCGCCGAGCTTCTTGCCGTAGAAGCGGTTGGCGAAAAAGCTCTCGATGAACAGCAGGACCAGGAGAACCAGGGCCAGGGGCACGGTCCAACTGACGACTCCGCCGGTCTCCGCTCGCCGGGAGGGCAGGTCTGCCGGCTCGTGGACGACGAGGGCCAGACCCGGGGGGAAGCGGGAGAGCAGGGCTTCATCGGTGATGCGGTTCATTTCGGACTCGCTTTCGGCGACGTTGACGCTGTAGAGCAGCGCGGGTTGGGTCGTGGCCGGGGTGGCGAACACCTTGTAGTGGCCTGGCCGGTCAGCGGGGAGCGTACTCGTGCCGTCGGGGGCGGGCAGCGGTGCGGGCGGACTTGCGGGGCCGTGGAGCGTGTAGTCGGACGCGGGGGCGGGCCACTGGTGGACGGCCAGGCGGCCGGCGATCAGCGATTGGATGTTGTCCGGCGGGGGGGCCAGCGATTCCAGCAGCGAATGCAGGAGCACAATCAAGGGGCCGGCCTGGGTGCCGAACTGGCTCCAGTCGCGGTCGGGGGAGAAGGCGAACAGCATCACCCGGCCGGGGGCGGCGTGATCGTCAAGAATAGCCGGCGTGCGGTCGGAGAAGGGCGCGACGATGGTCGTACCCGCCCGGGGAGTGCCGAGATCAAGACGGCGGTAGACCAGCCGGTCGTTGATGGAATCGATGCCGGGATCGGTGAAGGGTTTCAGGGCCGGGTGGCTCAGATCGGCGGCGGCGAGGGTGATGGGTTCGGACGGGGTGATCGTGCCGCGGATTTCAGCCGGCAGGAGCTGTGGCTGATCGGCGTAGATTTCCGGGGTGGTATGGGTGCCCGGGATGAACAGAATGACGCCACCGGCGGCCCGGTAACGGCTCAGGCTTTGCCAACCGCCGGGAGTTAGCCCGGTGGGGTCGGCCAGGATGACCGCGAGGGAGCCCTCGAGGCGGGTGGTGGAGAGGGCCTGGGCGGGAATGCGCTGAACCCTGAAGCGATGCGCTTCAGGCGGCAGTGCGGGTGGGGCGATCATGGCGGAAACCAAGTCGGCCACGACGCCGCCCTCCTCGCCGACGACGATCACATCGGGAATTCGTCCCACGGAAATGCACGCGAAACGAAGATTGTCGAATAACAGGGCATCATCCGGTTCGAGACGCAAGAGCAGCTCATGGGGGCCTTCGGGC
>JAAXZI010000156.1 GCA_012719955.1 Phycisphaerae bacterium
ACCACTGAACCTTTCTCACTTTCCCCCCTTCGCGCCTTCACTTTCTCACGTTCCCACCTTCCCACCTTCACTCGCCCACCACCACACCCCAGTACTCCCCCACCGGCAGCAGCCACGCCAACAGGAACAACAGAATGACCAGGATATAGAGGATGTAGAGCTGTACCCGCCCCGCCTGCAGCCACCGGAGCCGCAGCGCCGCCCGCTCCACCAGCCGCAGCGCCGGCACCGCTACCCCCTCCAGCACGGTATCATCCACGTGACTTTCAAAGCGGGCCGGCTCCGGGAACAGGCCGCGCACGTGCGGCCCGTGTTCCTTCGGCCGCAACGCCCACGAAAACAACGCCACCAGCATCTGGGCGAATGAGGACGACGTATACTGCATCCGCGCCGTCGGCGCCGCGTAGCCGCAATCCCACGTCCCCACCGTCTGGAACACGCCTCGTTTCATTTGTCGCCACAAAAGGACGATTCCCCCCACACCCAGCAGCGACAGGAGAATCGCCAGAAAACTCACCCAGCCCAGCGGAGCCAGTGAAAACACGCCCGGCGGAACCATCGTCGCCAACCCCTCGCCCGCGTCCGAGGTCTTGACTCCGCCCGGCACCCACGCCGCCACGGCCCGGTCGAGAACCGGCGTCACCCGCATCGGCAGCAGTCCGATGAATGCGCAGATTCCGCTCAGAACTACCAGCGGAACGAGCATGGCCGGCGGCGACTCGTAGGCCCCTTCGGCCACGTGCGTGCGTGGCTCGCCCAGGAACACAGCCCCGAAGACCTTGACGAAACACGCCACCGCCAGGGCCCCGATCAGAGCCAGCGCCGGAATACCAAACGCCGCTCCCACCCACGTCGTGCCGCCTTCCACCCCCACCGTCCGGGCCAGCCCCAGGTAGAGGAGGAACTCGCTCACAAAGCCGTTCAGCGGCGGCAGGCCGCAGATGGCCACCGCCCCGATCAGGAACCCGACCGAGGTGTACGGCATGCGCCTGGCCAGCCCGCCCATGCGGTCGATCTCGCGCGTGTACACAGCGTGCAACACCGATCCGGCACTGAAAAACAACAGCGACTTGAACAGGGCGTGATTCCACACATGCAGCAGGGACCCGGCCAGCCCCAGCGCCACCCAGTCTGCCCGCCCCTGCGACCGCCCGATCAGGGCTAGCCCCAGGCCCATTACGATGATCCCGATGTTCTCAATGCTGTGATATGCCAGTAACCGCTTCAGGTCGTGCTGCCCAATCGCGAACGCCACACCCAGAATGCCGCTCACCACCCCCAGCGCCAGCAGGGCCGCGCCCCAGCTCACCGGCGGATCCGGCAACAACCCGGTCACCCGCACCAGTCCGTAAATGCCCAGCTTGATCAGCACGCCGGACATTACGGCCGAAACATGGCTGGGGGCCATCGCGTGGGCGCCGGGCAGCCACACGTGCAGCGGCATGATGCCCGCCTTCAGCCCGAACCCGGCCAGCGCCAGCAGAAAGATGGCCGCCGCTTCCCCGGCACTGAGTATTTCCGTGCCAACGGGCTCAAGCACAAATGAGCCCGTGGCACGGTGCAGGAGAGAAAACAATGCGATCAAACACAGCACGGCCAGGTGCGAAGCCACCAGGTAAATCCAGCCGACCTTGCGCACCTCCGGCTGATCGTCTTCGGTGGTCACCAGGAAGAACCCGGCCAGGGCCATGACCTCCCAGGCCATCAGGAAGAGAATCATGTCCCGGCTGATCACCACCAGGGCCAGCGATGCCGCCAGCACACCATAGAAAAACCGCAGCCGTGCAGCGCTCTCCGGATGCTCCGCCGAATTCCAGTACTTCGCCCCGTAAATCGCTCCCAGCCCGGGCACCAGAAAAACCGGCAGGAGGAACAGGGCCGCCAGGCCGTCGATTCGAATCGAAAAGCTGCCCCAGGGGATCGACCAGCTCGCCGTGAAGGTCGAATCACCCCCGCCCGCCAGATTGACCGCCGCGCCTACCAGGCCGACGACCGCGCCCAATACCATGAGCACTACCGAGAGGCCTTCCGCCGGATTGCATTCATTCGCCAGCTTGCCGCCTTTCAACAGGCGGGCCGCCAGTTCTCCGCCTCTCAGCAAACCAGGCCTGGGGGGCGTCCTGCCGACAGCGGCCACGGCTCCAACGACCAGCCCGGGCAGACCACTGCCGGCCAGCAGACCGATCCCGCTGAGCACCAGAACAATATCCATGGCGGACAACTCGCCCCTCCCTTCAGGCACTTTGTGCCGTAGTCGCCAATGTCGCTTCCGCGCGGCGAATTTCCGCCATGATCTCTTCGCGGGATCCCTCGCGCTTCAGGACCGACTTGACCGCCGGATCCCGAAGAATGAACGCCAGCCGGGACAGCATGTGCAGGTGCGAGCGCACCGTCGGGCTGATCAGGGTGAACAATATGTCCACCGGCTGGCCGTCCAGGGCCGCGAAATCAATGGGGGTTTCCAGGAAGCAGAGTGTCACCGTGGGTTGAGACACGTGCAGAACTACCGGATTGCGCACGTGCGGGATGGCTATGCCGTCGCCAATGGCGGTCGAACCCAGCGATTCACGGGCCAGCAGCACCTCGTACAGATAGTCCCGGTCCACCTCCTCCGGCAGGCGCAGAATATCCACCACTGCCCGCAGGACGGAGGGTTTGTCCTTCCCGTCCAGGCGGTAAAAGATCCCACCGGCCCGCAGCGCCTCAGACAGGGTCGGTGGCGGGCTGGCAGCCCCTTCCGGCTCCGCGAAGATCTCCGCGGAGACATTCACTTTGTGGGCCACGGCCCATTGAAGCAGCTCCGCCCGATTGAATCGATATTGATCCTTAACTCGGTAGGCAGGAAGAATGCCGTCTCCAAGCCATCGGTAAACTGTCTTCTCACAGACATTTAAGAGCTTAGCGACATCTCTGACGGTCAGTTGCATGCTTGCCCTTAATCTCCCAATTTATCCAACGGCTTGGACATTAATGGGCAATATGACAGGAGAAGGAAAAATTGTCAAGACGAAAGAACGTTAGCGAATATCAGGGAAGCCTTTGCCAACGGTTCTCGCCATTGGACGTCAAGTGGGTGCTGCCATGCGTCGTCAGGTTCAAGAGGTGTTGGCTTGAGAGCTTGGCGAGACGTTTGACTCGGTCAGCCTTGAGAATGGCGTGAAGGGGATCCGTGTTGATCCCCGCTAGGGCATCGTGCCGATCCTCGCGTCCCGATACGCAAGGTTTCGGGATAAGACACCGGCCCGCCATCCCCCCACATTGGCCTTACAAAGCCGGCGCAGGCCGAGACTTCCGGTTCATCCCTGAACCCCAACCCCTGCCTACTGAACCCTGAACCCCGAACCCTGAACCCTCTACTGCCTTTGATGAAACTTCTGATGCACCGCCTTCAGCCGCGAGCTGTCCACGTGGGTGTAGATCTGCGTGGTGGAGATGTCTGAATGCCCCAGCATCTCCTGGACCACGCGCAAATCCGCCCCGCCAGCCAGCAGGTGCGTCGCAAAGCAGTGCCGGAGCGTGTGTGGCGAGAGCTTGCCCGCGACCCCCATCCGCCGGGCGTACTTGACGACCAGCCGCCAGGTGTTGGTCCGATCGATGGGCCGGCCGGTGCGGGAGAGAAACAAACGATCCGTGGACCGCCCGTCCGCCAGTTGCGGTCGCAGATCCTGAAGGTAATCGCGCAGCGCCTCCACCGCCCGCTGGCCGATGGGCACAATCCGCTCTTTCCGGCCTTTGCCCATGCAGCGCAGATAGCCGATGTCCAGCCGTACATCCTCCAGCCGCAGGCCGACCAGTTCACTGACCCGCACGCCGGTGGCATAAAACAGTTCAAGGATGGCCCGGTCCCGTGCGGCCAGGGGATCGTCCTCGTCCGGCTGGCACAGCAGCGCGTCCACCTGCTTGGGACTGAGCACATGCGGCAGACTCTGCCACTTCTTGGGCATCTCTATCAGGTCGGCCACGTCCCGTTCGATGAAGCCCTTGTGGTAGCAGAACCGGCAGAACACTTTCACCGCGATCAGCCGGCGCGAAATCGAGTTCAGCGCCAGCCCATCGCGTTCCTTGAGGCTGATCAGGAACCCCTGAATGTCCACCGGCGTAATACGGCGAAAGACGATTCCCTCGCGCTCGCAATATCCGGCCAGGGAGAGCAGGTCCGCCCGGTAGGCGCTGATGGTGTTCTCCGCCAGCCCCGCTTCGGCCCGCAGGCTGAGCAGGAACTTGTCGATCAACGCCAACAGCGAGTCATGGGTGTCAACTCCGCCGCTGGTCCGGGCGGCGGGACGGAGACTATCCTCATCAGGCCGACTGGGCGACAGGGTGGTCGCACTGGGCTTGAAGGTCGTCCTCTCGGATTTGCTGATAGGTGGTGCAGGACTCATGATTCCCCGCGCACAACCGGAACGCTTCGCACAAATTGGTCAGCGTCAGCAGACTCGCACAACGCGCATCCCGGCGCTCCAGGTATGGGCACAGTGGGCGCGGTGGGCTCATGGCGTCCTCCTCCTCGCTCGAGACTGCTCCAAACGCGGCTCCGCCGCTTACTCTCGCAATTATCGGGCGAATACGCCATCGGCCTTGAGCCCTTCCCGGCCCGTGCGGGCAAAGGGCTTACAGCTTCTGGGGCCCGGGGCCGCCGCGCCCGTTCCGGAGGCAGGCTCAACGCCCTTCCACTCAGGGGGCCGCTTGACTTGGAACCCCCGCCTTCATAGTGTGTCCCTCCAAACTTGCGGGCGTTATTGAGCCCGCGCGATCAACCCGAGAGGTATGCAACCGTGCAAAAGGCGATCGACAAGGCCAACGTACTCGTTGAAGCGCTCCCCTACATCCAGGACTACTATGAAAAAATCGTGGTGGTCAAGCTCGGCGGTTCAGTGATGGACGATCCCGCCGCCGAACGCGAGATCCTGCGCGATATCGTGTTCATGAACTACGTGGGCATGCAGCCCATCATCGTTCACGGTGGCGGCAAGGAGATCAACAAGGCCATGGATGAGGCCGGCCTCGAGCCCCAGTTCGTCCAGGGCCTCCGCTACACCGACGACCGCACGCTGGCCATCGCCGAGCGCGTGCTCTGCGGACGCATCAACCGCCGGATCGTCGAGACGCTGGAGTCCTTTGGCGTCCAGGCGCTCGGGCTCAACAGCCTCACGAGCTGCGTGCTCTTTGCCGATCGGCTCTTTCTCAAGGGCGACGAGAATCGCCGGATCGACGTCGGTCTCGTCGGCCAGATCGAGGAAGTCAACGCCAAGATTCTCAAGTTGCTGTGCGCCGCTGACACCATCCCGGTTATCGCCCCGATCGCACGCGACCGGATCGGCGGCAAGCTCAACGTCAACGCCGACACCGCTGCCGGCGAAGTGGCCGCCGCCGTCGGCGCTGAGAAGCTGGTCATGGTCTCCGACACTCACGGCGTGCGCGAGAACAAGGACGACCCGAGCTCGTTCCGCCCCACCCTCGACCGCCGGGAAATTGCCGAATTCATGTCCCGCGGCGTCATCGACCGGGGCATGAAACCCAAGGTCGAGGCCTGCCTGCGGGCCCTCGACGCCGGCTGCCGCAAGACCCACATCGTCGATGGGCGAATCCCCCATTCGCTGCTGCTGGAGATCTTCACCGACAAGGGCGTGGGCACGCAGATCCTGCCGTAAGCTGGCCCGTAATCTGCCTGCAAAGGATGACGGCCCATTGCAGCGGCAGGGCCGCTCCGTGTCCATGCGCGTCTATCAGCGGTCTGTCCCGTCCCGCGTTTTCGCCACGGCGACTCACCCCTTCCGGGGGTCCCCGGCGGCAACGCCCGCCTCTGTCTGCTTATCGCGGTATTGCTTGAGGGCCTCGGCAATCTGTGGATGCCGTGGTGCGAGCATGGCCGCGGCGAACAGGGCCGCGTTTATCGCACCCGCCTTGCCGATCGCGAAGGTCGCCACCGGAATGCCGGCCGGCATCTGCACCATCGAGAGCAACGAATCCAGCCCGCCCAGCGACTTCGACTCCATCGGCACGCCCAGCACCGGCAGATGGGTCTTGGCCGCACACATGCCCGGCAGGTGGGC
>JAAXZI010000157.1 GCA_012719955.1 Phycisphaerae bacterium
ACCCTGAACCCCGAACCCTGAACCCTATATACTAAAACCATGGACACCCTCCCCCTCACTCCCCGCGTGCTTGTTGCCGCCTACTCGCAGGGCATCTTTCCCATGGACGTGGATGGCGAGATCTGCTGGTTCTCACCGGACCCGCGGACCATCATCCCGCTGGACGGCCTGCACGTCTCCCGCCGGCTCCGCCGGACCTGCCGGTCGGGCCGGTTTGAGGTCCGCATCAACACCGCTTTCCGCGAGGTCATGCTCGGCTGCGCCGACCGCGCGGAGGGCACCTGGATTTCCGACGAGATCCTGGAGGCCTACTGTGAATTGCACCGCCTGGGCCTGGCCCATTCGGTGGAGACGTGGCAGGAGGGCGAACTGGCCGGCGGGCTCTACGGCGTGGCCCTGGGCGGAGCGTTTTTCGGCGAATCCATGTTCCACTACCGCACGGACGCCTCCAAGGTGGCCCTGGTGGCGACGGTCGAGCGTCTCAACGCCCGCGGATACGTCCTTTTTGACGTCCAGTACACCACCCCCCACCTGGCCCGGTTCGGCGCCGTCGAAATCCCCCGCCGGCAGTACCTGGCCCGCCTCAAACGGGCCCTGGCCGTCCCGGCTCAGTTCACGGACTGACGGAGCACTCGGCTCTCAGTTCTCCGTTCCAGGGCGCCGGCCGGCCCTTGCTCCGGGCCGTCATCCCCCCTACCGTAATCCCATGATCAAGAACGCTCACAAGCTTCTCGTCGACCTGCTGTCCCTGCCCACCTCGCCGTTCAACGAGCAGTATGTGGCCGGTTACATCCGCCGGTGGGCCGCCGGCCGGCCGGGCTTGGAGCTTACCGGAGATGAGTTCGGCAACCTGCGTATCCGCCTTCGTCGGGGGCCGGCCGCCGCCTCGCCGCTGGTCTTCTCCGCCCACATGGACCACCCCGGCTTCGAGGCCCAGGCCATGATCCGTCCCGGCCGGTTGCGGGCCCTCTGGCGCGGGGGCGTGTTGCCGGAGTACTTCCCCGGCGCGAAGGTGCGTTTCTACTCGGACGGCGCGTGGATTCGCGGGGTGATCGAGAGTGTCAAGATCGTGCGCGACCTGCGCGGCCGTCGCCGGGTCCGGACCGCCACCATCGCGGTCAAGAAGGCCGTCGCTCCCGGCTCCATCGGCATGTGGGACTTCCCCGATCCGCTCATCCGCGGCTCGCGCCTCTACGCCCGCGGCTGCGACGACGTGGCCGGTGCAGCCGCCATCCTGGCCGCCTTCGACCAGTTATCAGAGCCCCATGCGCCAGCGTCCGGCGGGCGGGCCTCCCGCCCGCCTATTGAGCCCGAAGCGCCCGCGAGGGGACGACGGGCATCCTACCTGCCCATTGAGCCCGAAGCGCAAGCGAGGGGGGGACGGGTATCCTGCCTGCCGACTGAGCCCGAAGCGCAAGCGAGGGCAATCCGCCCCAAATCTCCCCCACCGCCGACCAAAGGCAGCCCATCAAATCCGCAATCCAGCGTTCCCCTCGACCTCTACGCCACCTTCACCCGCGCCGAGGAGGTCGGCTTTGCCGGGGCCATCGCCACCGCTGCACACTCCAGCCTGCTCCCACACCGGGCCCGCATTGTGGCCGTCGAGACCAGTTCCGAAATCCCCGGCGTGAAGATGGGCGAGGGCCCCATCCTCCGCGTGGGCGACCGGGACGCCATCTTCACCCCTGCCCTGACCGCCTTCTGCCGGCAGGTGGCCGACGATCTGGCCCGGCAGGACAAAACCTTCAAATACCAGCGCAAACTCATGGACGGCGGCACCTGCGAGTCGGCCGCCTTCTGCGAATACGGCTACGAGGCCACCGGCCTGTGCGTCGCCCTGGGCAACTACCACAACATGGACCCGCGCCGGAAGCGCCTGGCCGCCGAGTACATCGACCTGGGTGACTGGAACGGGCTGGTCAAATGGTTCGTCGCCCTGGCCACCAGTCGCCGTGAGTATCGGCCCCGGGGCAACCCCGCCTTCCGGGAAGTCCTCGACCGACTGGACAAGGAATACACGCCCCTGCTGCGCAAAACCACCGGCCGCACCCTGTCGCCGATGCCCCCGCCCGCCC
>JAAXZI010000158.1 GCA_012719955.1 Phycisphaerae bacterium
CTCCCTGAGCCATCCACGCTCCACACCCCCGGCCTTCACATAATCTCCCTAAGCCGTCCGCCGCTCCGCACGCCTTGCAGATTCGCTTCCAGGACCTTCACATCCATACCTCTCGGGTTGGGCAGAGGGCCGTCCGGATCGATCCCCAACAATTCATAAATGCTGCCGATCAGATCCTGCGGGGCCACCGGGCGGTCGGCCACATCCTCGCCCTTCCGGTCCGAGGCCCCCACCACCTGTCCGCCCTTGAAGCCCCCGCCGGCCACCAGCGAACAGAATACGTTGCCCCAATGCCCACGCCCGCCGTTCCACGGCGGCTCCCACTGAACCCGGGGCGTCCGGCCAAACTCGCCGCCCCACCACACGATGGTGCTCTCCAGCAAGCCGCGATCGGCAAGATCCTGCAGCAACGTGGCCAGGCCGGCGTCCAGTTCCGGCAGCTTGCGATTCATGATCTGAAAATGCTGCTTGTGGGTGTCCCAGCCCTTGTAGTTGATGGTGACGTAGGGCACACCCCGCTCCACCAGCCGCCGGGCCATCAGGCACGACTGCCCGAAGGTATTCAGCCCATAGCGCTTGCGAAGCTCTTCTTTCTCGGCCGAGAGGTCGAAGAGCTTGCGGGCCTCGCCGAACATCATCTCGTAAGCGGCCTCTCCGCAGGCATCGAACCGCTGGAAATTCGCATCCGTCGGCATGGCCCGACCGAGCGTATCCAGCCCGACGAGCAGCTCGCGCCGCCGTTTCTGCCGCTCGTCGGAGATGCCCTCGGCCACGATGCCTTCCACGGCAAAGGGCTGCTTAGCCGGGTCGCCCCCGGTGGCGAAGGGCTTATACTTCGGCCCCAGGAAACCCGCCTCGGAGAACCGCCCCTGCAGCTCAGTCAACACCACGTAAGGCGGAACGAGCCCCTGGTAGCCATGATCCACCCCCTTGAACAGCGACACCACCGCCCCCACCGAAGGATAAACCAGCCGGCCGGGCTTCTGTCCGGTCTGGACCAGGTAGGAGGCCGTCTCATGGGCGTTGACCCCGTGGGTCATGCTGCGGATGAGGGCGTACTTGTCGGCCTGCCGGGCCAGTAGCGGCAGCAGTTGGCAGATACGGATGCCCTTCACATTGGTCTCAACGGGCTTGTCCAACGGCCCACAATAGGCTTGCCCGGCCTCCGGCTTGGGATCAAAGGTTTCCAGATGCGAGGGCCCGCCCCACATCCAGATCTGAATCACGGACCTGGCCTTGGCCGTTCTTCCCAGTGCAGGCCGCGTGGCAGTACTCCCACGCCTGGCCGGAGAAGGTCCGTCGGCCGCTCGGGACGGGGCGCTGTGGGTCTGCACCAGCGCCAGCCCGGCCGCCCCCAGCAAGCCCCGTTTCAGCGCCGCACGGCGAGATACCGCCCGTTCATCACCCAAACCGTGTTCCATGGTTATGCCCTTGCCTACCAGTACCATACAGGTCAGAACGCGTGGGACGTCGCGATATTCCAATATTACCTCGGAGGTCAAAAATACCGTCTGCATCCGCTGCAGCTTGACTTAGGGCTGCTACAGTGAGTATGCATTCTGAGACAAGGAGATTGCGGTGATGAAAGTCTACGAGATCCAGAAGAGCTTCAGCGGAATCGACGCCATCCGGCCGGCCGAACGGCCAAAGCCCCGGCCCGGTCCAAGGGAGGCCCTGATTCGCATGCAGGCGGTCTCGCTGAATTTCCGTGACTTGATGATCGCCAAGGGCATCTACAACCCCAACATCCCCCTGCCGCGCATTCCGCTCTCGGACGGCGTGGGAGAGGTGGTGGAGGTCGGACCCGAGGTCACGCGGGTCAAACGCGGTGATCGCGTGGCCGGCATCTTCATGCAGGGCTGGATCGACGGCGAGCCGACGATTGAGAAGACCGGCACCGCTCTGGGCGGCGAGATCGACGGCGTGCTGGCCGAATATGTGACCCTGCACGAGGATGGGCTGGTGCACGTGCCCGAGCATCTCACCGATGAGCAGGCCGCCACGCTGCCCTGTGCGGCCGTCACCGCCTGGAACGCCCTGGCCGTCAGCGGCTCGGTCAAGCCGGGCGATACCGTTCTCACCCTGGGCACCGGTGGCGTGTCGTTGTTCGCCCTGCAGTTCGCCCGGCTCATGGGCGCCCGGGTCATCATCACCTCCAGCAGCGATGCGAAACTGCTGCGCGCCGAAGGCATGGGCGCCGCCGTGGGCATCAACTACAAGAAAACGCCCGAGTGGCACCAGCAGGTGCTCGAACGGACCCATGGACGGGGCGTGGACCACGTGATCGAACTCGGCGGAGCCGGGACGCTGCCGCAATCCCTGCAGGCGGTTCGCATGGGCGGTCACATCAGCCTCATCGGCGTGCTCACCGGCGCGGGCGCGTTCAATCCCATTCCCCTGCTGATGAAACACGCCCGTGTGCAGGGCATCTTCGTCGGCAGCCGGGCCATGTTCGAATCAATGAACAAGGCCATCGCCCTGCACAAGATGCTGCCGGTCGTGGATCGGGTGTTCGCGTTCGACCAGGTCCATGACGCGCTGCGCTACATGGAGAGCGGCGAACACTTCGGGAAGATCGTGATACGCATCGGGTGAGGCCGCGCCCGCGGGACGCTGTGATGGCTGGATCAATAAAAAACTTCCGGGCCAGGACTGTCAGGTCCCATCCCGGAAGTGCGCCACGGCTAAAACAGCCGAGAATCGGGAAGATGCGTTGTTCATGCGCCTGGTCAGCTCATTACCAAACGCCCCCCTCGAACTCCACTGACTATAACGCGCGCTCAAAGGCCGTGTCAATCAATCCATCGGCGAATCGAGGGCTCGGCGATAAAAAACTTAACTATCTTATTTTCAATGACTTACAAACCAGGCAGCCGCCGCTCGTGCCCCGCACGAACGCAAGTGACGCGGCCATCAGGGGTTGGCATTCCAACCAAAACTCACAGGCTCCGAACAGTTCCTTGCAGGCTAAAAACGGAGCACTTCGTAATAAAAAACTCACAACCCGCCCCGGCCCGGAAGGTGGCCGCTTCCTCATACCCCCTAATCCGTTTGTGATCTTGAACTTAGCATGAACGAACCGCTGCACGTGGCATTGGCCTTGGTGAGTAGCCAGCACGGCTGGTTGATCAGCCGGCGGGCCAGCGGACGGATTTTCGCCGGCCTGTGGGAATTCCCCGGCGGCAAGCTGGCACCAGGGGAAACACCCCAGCAGGCGGCCGTTCGCGAGGTCCAGGAGGAAACCGGACTGGTTGTGGCGCCGGTGGCAGTCGTGGGAGTGCTCCGAACCGCACATGGCGGGCGTGAAGTCATTCTGCATTTGGTTCACTGTCGAGCGGCCGGCGATGAGCCCCAAGCGTGCGATCCGGCGGTTGAGGAGGTCCGCTGGGCCGCCGTCAGCGAGCTGGAGCGTCTGCCCATGCCCCCGGTCAACGCGGAGATCATCGCCCTGATCCGCCAACTCGCTCAATGACGCAGAAGATCCGGAAACCCGCCAGCGCCGCGATCCAATCCAACCGGCGGTCCACGGCCAACACCCAGTCGTATAACCGCGCGTTGGAAATGAACGCATACGGCTTGAAGCCTCCGGCGAGCTGGAAGTCAAAGAGGCTGAAGCATTGCCGATGAATGATCCTCAGCTCGGGATGACGCGCCGGCCAGTCGGCTGCCTCCCGGGCAAACAGCAGGTTGGGCAATGCGAGATTGCCGGCCCACGGATCATCCTTGGCCGCGCAGCGATGGTATCCGCCGAAGTAGATGTCCTCGTGGTGCCGCAGGCGGTATCCCAGCCACGACAACGGCGTGATGTACGGCTCGATCGCCAATACCCGCCCGCCGGGTCGCAGCACGCGAACGGCCTCATCGAAGAACAGGTGCGGGTCGCGGAGGTGGTGCAGCAAATCGACCACGAGAAGGTTGCCCAGACTCTCCGCCGCGATCGGCAAGCGCATGCCGTCCGCCACGAGGTCCACATAGGGCGTCGTGACAACGTCGGATTCGATCAGCTCCGGCCAGAGGGTCTTGAAGTGGCCGCTGCCGGCGCCGATTTCGAGGCTTCGCCCGGGCGCAATGAACGGACGGAGCCGCTCGAACCAGCCGCGATAACAGGCGCGGATGGCATACTTGCTCTCCCACACCCGCCGGCGGGCCAGATGCTGCCCGGCTGCTTCGTTGATCTGGCCAGAGGTCATCACTTCTTCCCTTTCGCGCGCTGCTGGGCGAAGAACGCTCGCAGCAGAGCGGCGCACTCCTGCTCCAGCACGCCCCGCTCGACCTGCACGCGGTGGTTGAGCCGCTTGTCCTCAACGAGGTTGTAAACCGAGCCGCACGCGCCTGCTTTGGGGTCGGTGGCCCCATAGACCAGCCGGTCGATCCGGGCCAACACCAGGGCCCCAGCGCACATGCTGCAGGGCTCCAGGGTCACGTACAAGGTGCAGCCGGAGAGCCGCCAGGAATTCAGGGCGGAGGCCGCGGCCGTCAGGGCGATCATCTCCGCGTGGGCGGTGGGATCCTGCATCAACTCGCGCTGGTTGTAGCCACGTCCGATAATTCGCCCCTCGTGGACAATGACGGCCCCTACGGGCACGTCGCCGGCCTCGCAGGCCGACTCGGCCTCCCGGATGGCCTGGCGCATGTATCGTTCGTCCACAGGCTGGATGCTTTCGTGAGTCATGAGCGGTCCTTGTCGACCTTGATCATACGGAGCCCGGAAGTGGAGTAAAATAGTTGACTGGACTTTGCCGGGGACGAAATATCATCATGGCCGCTTTGACAGGATGGCCGTGCGGGTTGGTCCGCGTCCCCCGCACGGCCTCGCGGCTTCTGGCCTGCTCTTTTTGCTTCCATACTGCAATCCGCCCCCGCCTATAATCGTCTCGTTTGTCGGCGCCTCTTGTTGGGAGGGTGTCTGGAAGTGAGCTGGCGAGATTACAGCGATTGGGCCAAGACTCGGCCGACCATGCTGCGTCTGGCGGAATGGCTCGGGAAGGGCCGCGGTGGCACACGGCTGCTGGATGCCATCAATCCGCCACCACCCGCTCCCCGACGGCCCGAGCTGAGCGGATGGGAACGGCAGGAGCTGGCCGCCCTGTGGATCGGGCACGCGACCGTGCTGCTGCGCATCGGCGGCCGAACCGTGCTGGCCGACCCCGTTTTTTCAAACCGGGTGGGAATCGGCCTGGGCCTGTTGACCGGGGGACCGCAACGGCTGGTCAAGCCCGCGTTGAGCCTTCACGAGCTGCCCCGCCTGGATCTCGTGCTGGTTTCCCATGCTCACTTCGACCACCTCGACCGTCCCACGCTCAGCCGGCTGCCCAAGCGCGTGCCGGTGGTCACGTCGGAGCACAACAGCGACCTCATCCGCGACCTGGGTTTCCACAGCGTCACCGAAGTCCGTTGGGGCCAGCGTGTCCTGGTGGGAGGCCTGTGTGTGACCGGCTGGCCGGTCCGGCACTGGGGGGCGCGAACCTTCATCGATCATCATCGCGGCTATGCGGCCTTCCTTTTGGAGGCGGAAGGACGCCGGATACTCTACGGCGGCGACACCGCCTGGGGGCTGCACTTCAAGGACGTGGGCCGCGTGGACCTGGCCGTTCTGGGCATCGGCGCATACGACCCCTACATCGCCGCCCATGCCACGCCCGAGCAAGCTTGGGCCATGGCCGATCACGTGCGGGCGGACTTCATGCTGCCCATGCATCACAGCACGTTCCGGCTCAGTCACGAACCGATACACGAGCCCCTGGAGCGCTTGCTCGCTGCCGCCGGGCGTAGCGAGGATCGAATCATCTGCCGGGAGATAGGCCAGCTCTGGACGCCTGATGCGGTCGCAACCGGGGACAGGCACGCCGGCCGTGTACCCGGTCCCGACGCGACTGTTGAGATGCGCCAGGTCTGCTGACCTGCCTTATGCCGGCGCAATTCGCACGAGCATTTTGCCGATGTTCTCGCCATGGAACAGGCCGATGAAGGCCCTGGGGGCGTTCTCCAGGCCTTCGATGATCGTCTCACGCCACTTCATCCGGCCCTCCGCGATCCACCGCGTCATATCCGCGCGGAACTGCGGGAGCAGGTCCTTATGGTCATGCACCAGGAAGCCCTGCAGGCGAACCCGGCGAACGATCACCATGAACAGGTTCGCGGGGCCGGGCGGAGGCGTCTCCGCGTTGTAGCGGGAGATCATGCCGCAGACCGGGATCCGGCCAAAGACCTTCATGTGCCGCAGGGCGGCATCGAGATGATCGCCGCCCACGTTATCGAAGTAGACGTCCAGCCCGTCCGGTGCGGCCCGCCGGAGTTCGGCGAGAAGGTTGTCGGTCCGCTTGTAGTTGAAGGCGTAATCCACGCCGGCCTCCTCGCGGAGCCAGGCGATCTTTTCATCCGATCCCGCGCTGGCAATGACCCGGCCACCCTTGATCTTGCCGAGCTGGCAGACCACCGATCCCACCGCGCCGGCCGCGCCGGAGACAAACAGCGTCTCCCCCGACTTGAACTCCGCGACCCGCAGCAGCCCCGCGTAGGCGGTCAAACCCGGCATGCCCAGCACGCCCAGGTAAGATTGAAGCGGCGCCGCCGGCTCAATCCGGGTTACGCCCGTCCCGTCAGAGACCCACCAGTCGCGCCAGCCCATCATGCTGAGGACATGATCGCCCGGCTTGAATGCCGGGTTTCGCGATTCGACCACTTCGCCGATCGCGCCGCCTTCCAGCGTCTGGCCGACCTCGAACGGCTCAACGTAGCTCCCACGGCCGGCCTTCATCCGCCCGCGCATGTACGGGTCTACGGACATCCACAGATTGCGGACGAGGATCTGCCCTTCCTCAGGAGACGGCACCGGTACCTCAACCAGTTCGAAATGCTCCGGCGCGGGCATCCCCGTCGGGCGGGATTTCAAACGAATCTCACGGCTGGTCCTGTCAGGCATGGCTATCCTCCGATCTGAGGTAAGTATATGCATTGGCACAGTATCATACTCCCCCGACTGTGCGCTCCCGGCGGAGCGCTACGGCCACCGCCACGCGCGTACGGATATGACGTCCCTCCAGAGGCTGCGCCAAGCGACCCCCGGTGTCTCGCCAATCCCGGGGGGGCGGGCATCCCTGCCCGCCTGCTTGAGCCCGGAGGGCGGGCATCTTGCCCGCCTTTATGAATCCGAATGGGGAGTTGGCGTTCTGTCCGGGGAACGGCCGGTACAGAGCCCGGCCGCTACGCCGGAAACGGCCCGTACTGAGCCTGGCCGCCACACAGAGGAAGCGGCCGGCGCGGAAGCCTTGCGCCAGGATCCATGATGGCCAGGGAAGCAAGCCGGTGAAATTCGAAACAGACATGTGGGAATCCGCTATACTGTTTCGTATGTGTCTTCTCCACCACACGGATGCGATTGTCCGGGGAGTCCCTATGAGCACGGAAGGCCAGGCTGGCGAATATCATGCCGTTCACTACGCGGATACCTCTTTTTGGAAGAAGCTGCGCCGTCATTCCAGGCGGATCGGCCGGTCGCTGGTGCAGAAAGCACTCGAGCTGTATTACGTGCTCCAGAGCCGCGACCTTCCGCCCCGGGTCAGACTGACCATTCTCGGCGCCCTGGGCTACCTCATTTTCCCTCTGGATGCCATTCCCGACCTCCTGCCGGGCGCGGGTTACAGCGATGACCTGGCCGCGGTCGTGGCCGCCCTGGCCGTCGCCGCCGCCCACATCACGCCGGAGATGAGGATGAAGGCCTTCCTGGCCACCAACCGGCTCCTGGGAGACGCACCCCAGCCCGACCTGGAGGTGGACGCGGGCGAGTGAGCGCATCGCGGCGGGGGCGCGAAGATTCAAGCGATCAACAACGTTGACGCCCCTCCACGGCTGAGTTACCCGCACAATGGCCCAGGTAGGGGCCGGCCCTGCGTTGTCCCGCGACCGCCGAGGCAGCACGCGATCGCGCGGGCGGATGACGCACGTTCTTTGTTTCGGTCATCCGGTCGAATCCACAGACTCCATAAGCCGCCGCTCTGGGTTGTTTTACAATCGCGCAGAGGCGTTGAGCGCCGCGTGCTTAAGAGCGCTTAAGTCTATGGATGAGTTTGACTTCCGTCTCATCGGGGCATTGTATCCTCTTAGCGTATGGGTGTCTTTTGGCAAGGGAGGAGTACACAATGCAAGGCATGAAAACAGGCAGAATCCTCAGGCAGGCGGTCTGTACGGCCGCGGTCCTGGGGCTAGCGTTCTCGGCGCAGGCTCAAAATACGAGCGGCGACGAGGCAGACCTTGACCGGTTTGATCGGGCTGTCAGGGAGGGCAATGTCCCTGAAACCCGTCCATCGGGCCAGTTGGACGAGCCCTACGGCAAGCCCGGGCGCACGCGCACGGACCTGGGCAAAGCCGCGACGCGCCCGAGCGGGGTAAGAGGCCACCCCATCGGCCCCGGCGAGACCGGCGAGCAGAAAGAGTCGGGCTGGGTCCGTATCGGCTTTGACTACGACGACGACGGCCGGTTCGACAGTTTCGATTACGTTTCGTCGGAAGAAGCCGATCGTCTTCGCGCGGCCGGAGCGCGCGGCACGGAACGCGGCGACCAGACCTGGCGCGAAGAGCGCCGCACCATCTTGCGCGAGAGAGCCATGACGCGCGGGGACCAGGAGGAACGCCGCGGCGCGGAAGGTCGCTGGAGAGAACGTGCCGAGAGCATGGCCGCCAGGCGGGGCTGGCGTCAGCATGAACGCATCGAGGGCCGAGTGCTCAGCGTCACGCCGATGAACGTATACGACGAGGAGCACCTGGTGCTCAACCTGGAGACTTCTGACAATCGTCAGATCCAGGTGGATCTCGGACGCAGGGACCGGCTGGCCGAGGCCTTGAACCGCCTCCGCGAAGGTGCGCGGATCTCGGTGATGGGCCGCCGCAGCCCGTTCCGTGAGCGCCCGCTGGTCATCGCCCACCGCGTCCAGCATGACGGAGAATGGATCAACATCGATGTCGATTTCGAGCCGTTCGCCCGTGCCGGTCAGGGCCCGTTGCGCGAAATGGGCGGGCAGCAATACAGCGGAGAGGTCGTGAGCACGCGCGAGGCCTGGTTCTCAGGCCACGACCATGCCCACCTGCTGGCCAGCGTCCGACTGGAGGGCCAGGACTCGACCCTGGTGGTGGACCTGGGCCCCGCACAGCATCTGTCTGACCACACTTTCCGCAACGGTGACCAGATCAGCTTCGTGGCCCGCAACGGCTGCATCAACGGCCAGCAGGCCCTGATCGCCGATGAATTGACCACGGCGGATGGTCAGTACGTGATGCTGGAGAACTATGAGGCCCAAGGGCCGCTGCAACTGGGTGACGAGTCATTCCGCGGCCGGCTTCGCGGCCGACCGGTCGGCCCGGAAGGCGAGTATGAGGGCCGTCCCCTGGAACGGGAACGGGAGAGATTCCGGGAGCGGTCGGATCGACCGGACCAGTACCGGGAGAAGGAATCCATCGAGCAGCGTCGCTATCAGCAGCGCTCCTATCGCGACGACATGAAAGAAGGGATGAAGGAAAGAATGAGGGGAGAGGATTATGACCAGCCCGGATCTCGTATCGATCAGCAGAACCGCGGCCTCAGGGGCCTGAACGGCGAGCGGGAGATCGAGAGCGGTACTCCGCAATACGAGACAGAGCCGGAAACGAATCAGTAATCGGTTCGCCAGACCTTAAGGCAATACGCGCCGGAACAGGGCCGGACAAACAACAACCCGGCGTGATGACAGGGTACCGGCTTACCCCTCGCGGGAAGTCGATGCCCTGTTGTTTTATATGCACGCCATCTCGCAGCCGGGCGGGATCGCTTTCTCAGCAGGTGAGGCGCCCGAAGCCGGGATTCGCCGGCCACTTCGATCACAAGCGCGCGTGTCATGGGGCCGGCGAGGGAACGCGCGTGCTGGTCAGCACGTCCGCCAACGGCTCGCGCGTGGCCGGATTGTCCAGGGGCACCACGACAAAATCCGCCCGCTTGCCCGGGGATAACGATCCGATTCGATCCTCCAGGCCGAGGGCCTTTGCGCCCGCGAGGGTCGCCATCGTCAACAACTGTTCGTCGGAGAGATGCCGATCTTCACGGCGCAGGAAGCGCAGCTCGTCGAGGACCGAGAGCGTTTCGTTGCTGGCCAGGGAGTCAGTGCCGATGCACACGTTGATGCCCCGGCGAAGCATCTCCGCATAACGGTGCGGCTGGTGCTCGAAAAACCGGTGCGTGCGCGGACAGTAAGCCACGCTCGCGCCGCTGCCGGCCAGCAGATCGAGATCCTCATCGCTTGCATAGTTTACGTGGGCCAGCAGCGGCCGGCAGGCCAGCAGACCCAGTCGGTGGGCGTAGCTTACCGGCGAGCAGCCCGGCGACTCGAAGGAACCGTCCCACAGGCCCCACTCCTCCAGCAGCTCCCGGAACGGACCGGTGGCATCTGCCAGGAATTGCCACTCTTCGCTGGTCTCGGCCAGGTGCGTGCAGATCGGCCGGCCCGTCCGGCGGCAAAACGCGATGGCCTGCCGGTACACGGCCGGATCTGTGCTGTAGGGAGCATGTGGGGAAAGGCCGATCCCGAACGTCGGCGGAGCGGGCGTCGAGGAAGCCTTTTCACAGACTCGCGCGGCCGCCTCGAAGGACCGCTCGTGATCCTGCCGGGCGCGGGGACCGATTCCCAGGACCTCATGGAAGCCGATCACGGCCAGGGGGGCCCGGCGCCAGCACTCCGCCGCCGCCCGGCCGTGCCCGATGTCCGCCACGGCCACCACGCCCGCCTGGAGTGATTCCCGGAGACCCGCTTCTATGGCCGTCTCCGGCGAGCCCGGCAGGTCCTGGCGGGCAGGTGAGGCCAGGTCACGAATCCATTGCGTAAAGCTTCCGCGATATGGCACCCTGCCCCGACAGAAGGTGAGCTGGAGGTGCGTGTGGGCGTTGACCAGGCCGGGCAGCACCGCGACATCACCCAGATCGAGCGCGTCGCCGCCGGGACCGGAGGCGCGCTGCACAGAGGCAATGCAACCATCCACGACCTCCAGCCGGCCATTCTCGATCGGTGGTCCGGCCACGGGGATGATCCAGCGGGCACGATAGACCGCCGAGCCTTTCTCACTTCTCACGTCTCACTTCTCACTTTCAGGCCGGCAGGATGTCCCCCCTGCTATCCGATCCGGGCCCGCAGCCATTCCGCGCTGCATTCAGCGGGACCTTCGGATCCCGCGAGGGGACTGGCTGACCACAACCTGCTGTGCCCTTTTATCCGAGGGAGGCCCTGGCCGGCAAGGCCGGGGATTAAGGAAGGCTGAGAGATGGAAAGTTGGAGAGATGGAGAGTCGGAGGCTCGGCTTCGCCTCGTTGTTTTTTCGCGGTTCGGGTCGGATTTCCTTTCGTTATTCGAACCGCCAAGACGCCAAGAACGCGAAGAGGATCAACCACAGATGGACGCGGATGAACGCTGATGGGAGCAGGCTCGCCAGGAGTATGGACGGGTTGGCCCGGTTCACTCAAGCTGGCGAAGTTCTGTCTTCAATTTTCATCGCTAACGGAAAACCTGCACGATAACAGACGACATGTTATCGTGCATTTCGCGCGTTACGAAGAATGCCGTTGTCACTCATGCCTATCCGCCTGGCGATCGTCTGGTGGGCAAGGTCGAGGGCATAAACCGCGCCAAGACAAACGAAGCCCCCGCGCCAAAACCTGGCCCGACAGGAGGAGTGCCTCAGCCGGCTGGCTGAGGCAGCTCATCCCTTCCCGTCGCCCCGCGCCTAATCAATCCGGCACAGGCCTTCGGTCATGACGTAGTGGCGTTCGATGGGCAGCTTGTCCAGCCAGGCCCGCACTTCGAGGGTCTTCCAGGGGCCGGAGCCTTTGCCCTGGCCCTTGTCGTTGTCCCACAGCCACAGCGGGGTCGGCCACAGGCAGTAGCGCGGCTGGATGGCGCGGTAGACGTCCTCATCCACACCGTTCTGTCCGTGGTGGGCCATCTGCACGTAATCGGCGCGCAGGCGGTTTGCGTAGGGCGAGGCCAGCAGCTTACAGCCGCCCTCTTCACCCAGGTCGCCCAGGAAGAGCACCGATTTCCGCTCGTCCCACATCCGCCAGACCATGCTGGAGTTGTTGATCGCGTTCTTAGTGATCTCCGGGTTCCGCACGCCGAACACCTCCGTGCGCACGCCGTCGATCTCAAACGTGTCGCCGACCTTGGCCTCGACCACCTTCAGTCCGGCCTTGTCGACGGCCGCCAGGAACTGCTCATAAGGTTTGATGTCCTGCTCGTAGCCGTATTTTCGTAGCCAGTCCATGTCCGGCAGGGAGGCGTACATCCGGCCGATGGCCGGGGCGTCCGGCGTGGCCAGGATGGCGGTGAGCGCCCCGAAATGGTCATCGTGGGCGTGGGACATGATCCAGGTATCGACAACGCCGCCCAGCGCGGCGAGGAAGCCCTTGAGGTAGGGGCCGTCCCCGGTGGTGCCGCCGTCGATGACAATGATGCGCCCGTGCGCGGTCCGGATCACGTAGGACATGATTTGCGAATGGGTCTGGTTGGGCAGTTGCCAGAGGGTGAAGGTCGCGGTCTGGGATCCGCGCGGGGCGGTCGCGCAGCCGGTCCCGGCGAGAAGAGCCAACAGTAGTCCGAACCACGCAGTCTTCAATCGATCCACGGCTGTCATTCTCCTTTCAACGGTGTGAGAGATTCGGCCATTTTGACCTCTGGGGCGCTCCTCCGCAAGGATCACCCGGCGGCCGCCCGCTGCGGGGGTCTATCGAAAGATTATGGTGAAGCGGGCAGGCGCATCAGGGGGGCGGGCATCCTGCCCGCCTCAAAGGCGTGCAAGATGCACGCCCTCCGGGACCCCGCGTCACCGGGCCACAAAGAATTGCCACACCCCACCGTGGAGCCGCTGCGGATGCCCCCGCTTGCCGAGGCCAGATCGGCGGGAACCGGCCTGATACGACAGTCCGTTGCCCCGGGGCGCAGGCGGTCGCCTTGGCGAAACTCAGCGGACTGGGTTAGCATACGGCCCGACGTTACGTCGCGTAACAACCAGTTGCTTTCACTCGATGCGAGGTGCTTTTATGAAGACGGGTGTCAACCTGATGCTGTGGACCGGATCTTTCTCCAGGAAGGACATTCCCCTGATCGAGAAGGTTCGGAAGATCGGTTTTGACAGCGTGGAATTGCCGTTGTTCAACTTGTCCGCCGTGGACGTGCGCAGCACGAAGAAGGCCCTGGCCGACAGCGGCTTGGGCGTGACGGCCTGCTCGGTGATTCCCGCCGGCATGTCGCTGATCAGCACCAATGCGTCGAAGCGCAAGGCCGCGATGGACCACATGCTGGCCACGCTGGACATCAGCAAGGAGCTGGGCGTGGAGGCCATCGCCGGTCCGCTGTACTCGCCGGTGGGCGAACTGGTCGGCCGGGCCCGGAACGAGGCGGAATGGAAGAACGCGGTCAAGAGCCTCCGGAAGCTGGCCGATCGGGCCGAAGAGCTCGACATCCGGCTGGCCGTGGAGCCCATCAACCGCTTCGAGACCTACTTCCTCAACATCTGCGAAGACGCCGTGCGGCTCTGCAAAGAGGTGAGCAGTTCGCACCTGGGCATTCTCTACGACACCTTCCACGCGAATATCGAGGAAAAAGATCCCGTCGCGGCCCTCAAGAAATGCGGCAAGTACCTGTTCCACGTCCACACCTGCGAAAACGACCGCGGGATCCCCGGCACGGGTCACGTGCCCTGGGACGCGACCATGAAGACGCTCAAGAGCATGGGTTACAAGGGCTACTGCACCATCGAGAGCTTCGTGCCGGCCATCAAGGAGCTGGCCGCGGCGGCGGCCATCTGGCGCCCGCTGGCCAAGGACGGCGATGATCTGGCCCGCAGCGGGTTGAAATATCTGCGGAAGCACATCTCCAGCAACGGCCGGTGCGGGTGCCGGCGTCGATAAGGCCCAGGCTGGGGGTTGGCAACGGCTGATCACCATCCCCAACCAATCTCAACCACAAGAAACGGGCGGCGAGATCCTTTCGGACCTCGCCGCCCGTTTTCTTTCAAGCGGATCTTGCGGGAAGGAATTCCCACCCGGGGGAGGTGCGAGAAAGGAATCTCGCACCCATCCTGCCCCACCCTGGAAGGCGGGGCCCCCGACTGAGAGCCGCAATTACTACGCCGTTGCCGGTCGGCGGGCGGGCGCTGGCCCGGTCTGCTCCTGGCGGGCGGCGGCGAGCTGGCGGTATGCGCCCAGGCCGCCCAGGGCGGCCACCACCAGAACCAGGGACCACCGCAGCACATCGCTCTCGATCTGCCAGGTGAGCGCCAGGGTGGTGAGGACCGCAATGGCGATGGCCGTAATCCACATGGCCCGCGGATGCATGAGCATCGGCGTGGCGATACACAGCGTGGTGTAGGTACCGCTGATCGAGCCGACGATCATGATGAAGGCGAAGCCGTGAATACCCTCGCCGCCCAGAACGTACATGATCAACAGGGTCATGAGCACGATCGAGACGAGCAGCACGGTTCTCGACAGCGTCTGGTTCAACGAATCGTTGATCAGTTGCGGTGAGATGGTGCCCAACCGCCCGCGGTTTTCGCGGATGCGGTCGAAAATCACGATGGTGTCGTTGATCTGGTAACCCACGATGGTCAACACGGCAGCCAGGATGGTGAGATCGAACTTGAAGTCGCTCAGCATCAGCAGGTTGCCCAGCCAGGTATCGTGAATGTAATGGCAGGCCATCAGGGCGGCGAGCGAAATCGCCGCGTCATGGTACAGGGCGATGATGCCGGCCACGCCGAACTCCAACGAACCGAACCGAATCCACAGGTACACGATCAGGGCGATGAAGGACAGCACCGACGCAATGATCGCCTTCTGGGCGGCCTCGGAGGCCACCTGCGGGAGGAAGGTGGTCACGCGCTGGAGGGACTGGCTCGAACCCAGAGCCGCCTGAGCCAGGGCCTTTTCGCGCCCGGCCACTTCGGCCTGCCAGGTCTCATTCGACCCGTCCGGCGCGTAGATCAGGTTCGTGTCCACCACCGCGATCGCCAGCTTCGAGTATGTGGGAACCTCCTCTTGCCTGCCGTCTTTTTTCACGGTAACCGTGCCGGCGGCTTCAAGACCGAACACCTCCGAGCTGCGCCATCCCGTGGCCTCGAAGTCCGGCTGCATGCGCATCTGCTTGAGGCGTTCCCTGACGTCCTCGATGGTGGCCGGGGGATCCAGCCGGTCAAAGACCAGCACCAGGCCGCCCTTGTAGGCCGAGATGTCGGCCTGCGAGTTACCGCCGATCACGTCGGCGAGTACGTTGTCGTCGCGGCTCACCGGGAACACGCCGTCCGGGGCCCGCTCGGGGTCGGTGACCAGGGCGGCCTCGATGGAGTGCTTCACCTCCAGCATCTCCCCCAGCGAGGAGGCCATGAGGGCCTCCCCGACCAGCGTGCGGGCCGTCTCCGTGGTGATGATGTCGAAGGCGGTCGTACCGCTCTCCTGCACACTCTGGATCCGGGCATCCCTCATGCGCCGCGCGGCGGCCTCGGCATACTCGGCCGTGCCTTCGCGCACCAGTTTTTCAAAAGCGGCCTGGTCGGGCACCTGGCCGGTCCGCAGAAACTGGACGGCCACGCCACCATCCTGGACCGGCACGATGCCGCTGCGCTCCACGGTCGGATCGCCCTTCTGTCCGCTGAACAGCCGGGCGGAGAGCAGGGCCTGCAATTGATTCTGGCTCAGGGAGCCATCGGGGATCGAGACGATGTACCGGGCCTCGCCCGCGGGCTTCACTTCGGCCTTGCGCAACTGGTCGGCCGCGTTGCGCAACCAGCTTACGACGGACGTTTCCTTGTCCGCGACGATCTGCTGCCGGACATCCTCGTCGCTCAGACCCTTGTACTGGTCCTTCAACTCGACCTGCACGTTGGTACCGCCGACGAACTCAATATCCAGGACTTCCTTCCAGACGCCGGCCATGAAGATGAGACCCGCAAGAATGACCACGGCCGAACCAGTCCAGTACTTCTTGTAGTGCTTCATCCAGTCGAGATTGGGCGTGGACATGAGCTGCAACATGGGCAGGCGATTGGCCTTCTGGTGGCCGGCCAACCGGTAGAGGGCCCGGAAACCCCACATGCTGGCCAGGATCACGGCCGCGGTCAGACCGATGACGCCCAGGAACTGGCCCAGCGCGAACGCGTTGGACTGATCCAGGGCCGACCGGTTAATGACCCAGCCGAGGGCCAGCATGACCGAGGCGATCAAGATCAGAATGGCCGGAAGCAGCCAGGCCTTCTTCGTCTCGTCCCGATTCAGCGTCTGCGGGATCATGACGTAGTAGTACTGGCGGGTCACGAACAGGGCCGTGAACATGCTGATGGCCAGGGCGATGCCCAGGGTCAGACCGAAGCCCTTGATCTCTTCGCTGCCGATCCAGTAGAGGATGGCCGCGGTGATGATCGCCGTGACATTACCGTCGAAAATGGCGGAGAACGCCCGCTCATAGCCCAGCTTGACGGCCATGCGGACGGAGACGCCGCGCTGAAGTTCCTCGCGCATGCGCTCGTAGATGAGCACGTTGGCGTCAACCGACATACCCAAGCTCAGGATCAAACCCGCGATGCCCGGCAGGGTAAAGGTCGCTCCGATGAAGCACATGATGCCCAGGGTGATGATCAGGTTCATCAGCAGGGCAATGTCTGCGATGGCGCCGTTGTAGGTGTAGTAGATGGCCAGGAAGGCGATGACCGCCAGAATCGAGACGGTGACGGCGGTCAGACCCTTGCGGATGTTGGTCTCACCCAGCGAGGGACCGACGTTGCGTTCCTGGATGGGCACCTCTTTGAGCCGGGCGGGCAGCGCACCGGCCTCGAGGGTCTGCACCAGGTAGCTGACTTCCTGAGGCGTGAAGGTGCCGGTGATCTGGCCGCGCGTCGAGATCCTGCTCTGGATGGTGGCGGCGGAAATGGCCTCCTCATCCAGGAAGATGGCCAGCGGCCGCTTGAGATTCGTGCTGGTCAGCTCGGAGAACTTGTCGCCGCCGCGTTGATCAAGCTGGAAAGCCACGGCCAGGCGGCCGGTGGTGGGATCCCGATCCGGGCTGGCCGCAACCAGCGACCAGGACTTGTCATTGAGCAGACCCATGTCCGGGGTGGCATGGGCCAGGACGTAGTCAACGCCCAGGTACTCGCCCAGCACGTAATAGCCGGGGGCATCCTTGATACTGTTTTCCCTGGGCTTGGCGATCTTGAACCAGGCATATTTGTCGCCCGCCTCGGGGCGCGGACCCCGCTTGGCGAGCTGGTCGATGTACTTCTGGGCCCGCTCGTTGTACTCGGGCTTGGGCGACTGGAGCATGTCCGGGTTGCTCGGATCGCGCGTGGCCAGGATGCGGAACTCGAGTACGCCGGCGCCCTTGAGCAGGCGCAGCAGGTCGGCGGGGTCCTCCAGGACGCCCTTTCGCTCGCTCCACTTGTCGTAGGCTACGACCATCTCGTCGATGGTGCCGGCCAGATCCGGATGAGCTTTCTTGATGGCCTCAATTTCCGCAGCCCGCGACTTGCTCTGCTTACCCAGTTCGAGGCGATCAACCAGGGCCGGCACACTGAGATTGGTGGCCAGCAACTTGTCGACCATCTCGGCGCGGTTGTCGAGGATGGCCCCGATCTCCTGATCGGGACGGGTGCTGGTGGTCGGTTGGGTTGTGGCCGGCTGAGATTCCGCCAGGTGGACGGCCTGCCGATACTGGTCGTCAACCTTGGCGAGCTGTTCAAACAGGGGCTTGCGGGCGGAGATGCCCCGCACCAGGTCCGCAAACTTGGCGTCGCGCGCCTCGGGTGCGAGAGCCAGCGCGGCCCGGACCTCGGCCTCGGTGATATTCGTGGCCAGCAACTTGTCGCGTACGGCCTGGTACTCACGTGCGCCGGTCTCACCGCGGGCCCGGGGCATCTGGATTTCGAGGCGGTTGCGCCCCACCGGACGCCAGACCAGGTTACGGGTACTGCCGGGGTCAATTCGCTGCTTGAGGATGTCCATCACCTTTTGAGCTAGATGGGGATCATCCTTCGCATTCGTGTCGTCGATCTCGAACAGCGCGCTGTAGCCGCCGCCCAGGTCGATACCCGGCTTGAGGTTCTTCTCCGGGGGCCAGATCTGCCAGATGGACAGTCCCACCAGGAGGACAATCAAGCCTACCTTGGACCAAAGGTTCTTTTCGCCCATGAATGTTCCTCTACGTTACCTCGATGAAGTCATAAGTGTTGATATTTAACGGAGTTTCCGTTGGCACTCTTTCGCATTACTTTTTCGATGGGAATGACGGTCAGGCGTCTTATCGACCCGCGGATGCCCCGCCCTCGCTTACGCCTTCGAGGCGGGCGCAATGCCGCACGGCGACGGAAACACGCCATTTACTGAATTACGCGGGAGGCGCGTGGGGATAACGAGCCATCAGCCAGGCACGGGTGGCTTGGACAGGACGGTCGGCAGCCCCGCTTTCCAGAGCGTGCGGGGCCATGGTCGGCCCGAAGTCTGCCGGCGGGATACTGACCAGCATGGGCTCGATATCCGGACCCGGTCTGGACTCGTCGAGCAAGAGACGCTCAGCCGAATCGCTCCAGGCAGAGGTCTGCGGAGCAATGACCAGGATCAGCTCCCGCTTGGGCCGTTGCTGTTCTAACTCCCGATAAGGCTGAGTGTTACGGGCAGGCGACTGCTGGCGGGCAGGGTTCTGCGGGGTTTCCAGAAGCGCAGGGCGGGCATTGGCCTGGAAGGTGGTGGCTGCCACCGAGAACCCGATCAGGCCGGCCATTCGCATCAGCGACATTCGCCCAAACTCCGACAATTCCTGAACCCCCAGCCAGTCATAAGGGATGTTCATCATAGCGGATCGAGCAGCCCATGCCAAATCCTCCGCGTACAATGGGGCATGAAACCCTACCCGAGAGTACGACCGGTTGAAGCCTTTCCGATTGAACATGGCGGCCATCAGCTCATCCTGATGCACGACCCCACCGGCTTTGCGGATGGTCCGATTACCGTTTCCCCGGCAGCCCTGTTCCTCATCCTCATGCTGGATGGGCAAAAGGGACCTGATGAGCTTCAGAAGGCCTTCCGCGAGCAGTTCGGGCAATCCATCGACCGCGAGCAGATCGAGGAACTCATCAGTCAGCTTGACGCGGCCAAGTACCTCGACAGCGAGACTTTCGCCCGGCATTATCAGTCGCTGGTGGACGACTATCGGGCCGCACCGGCCCGGCTGTGCCGTGACCTGGAGGTCTACGGTATCGATGCGGGCGCGGTCGGGGCCGATGGCACTATTCCGGGTTCGCAGGCTGGAGAAACCAAGGAGACGGCCGGCCGACGCCGGGCCTACGAGGCCCAGGTGGCGGACCTGAGATCCTCGCTCACCCGCATGATCTCTCAGTGCCGGGCCGGCGTGGTCGGGAAGGGCAACCGCCGGCTGGCCGGCCTGATCGCCCCGCACCTGGATTATCCCCGGGGCGAGCCCTGCTATGCGGACGCCTACGGCCTGCTGGCCAGCACCGGCATCGCTCCCCGGGTGGTCATACTGGGGACAAACCACTATGGCCGGGGCACCTCTGTGGTCGCCACCAGCAAAGACTTCCAAACGCCCCTGGGCACTACGCGGACGGACCGCGCGTTCCTGGAGGCGCTGCAGACCCGCTGCGGTGCCGACCTGTGCGCCCACGAGTTCGACCATTCCCGCGAGCACTCGGTAGAACTCCAGGTGGTGCTGCTTCAACACCTCTTCGGAGCAGATGCCTTCCAGATCGTGCCCGTACTCTGCCATGACCCGTGCGGACCGACAGGAACGAAACCCTATGACGGCCAGGGGGTGGATCTGCGCGTTTTCGGGGAAGCGCTGGGAGAACTGATCCGTTCCGACAGCGTCCCCACGTTGATTATCGCGGGGGCGGACTTGAGCCACGTCGGCCGGCGTTTCGGGGATGATTGCGAGCTGGAACCGACGTTTCTTTCCACAGTCGAGCGTCAGGATCGCGAGGCCATCGAGGAGATTGTTAACGGCCGGCCGGATGAATTCGTCCGCGTGCTGGCCGGACGGGAGAACGCCACGCGCGTGTGCAGCGCCGGCTGCATCTACGCGCTGCGCGTCGCACTGGATGGTGCCGAGGGCGAGCTCCTGCGGTATCATCAGGCTATCGACGCGCCGAACGGCACGGGCGTGACCTGCTGTGCGGCGGCTTTCTGGGCGTAGCTCGGAGGACACAGAGGGTTTGGCCACAGAGGGCACAGAGGACACAGAGGTTTTTACTTTAACCACATGGGGTCCTGCGCGGGCTGCGCCTGCAACCCAGGTGCTTGAGCAGGATGTCAGTGGTCAGTTGTTAGTTGTCAGTTGTTGGGTCCGTGGTCCTTTTGTCAGTTGTTGGGGGCGACAGCACGGCACCTGACTTCTGTTGCGAACAAACGAATCGTGGGGAAAGAACAAGCCCTGACGAGCTTGTTCTCCAGAGGAGCAGAAACTAAACCGCAGCGGTCGTAGAGGCTGCGGAGAATTCAGAACAGGCCACAGGTGGACCCGCCTCTTGTTCTCTGTGTCCTCTGTGCCCTCTGTGGCCTCTGTGGCTGATGCGTTGCTTGAGATGGATGAGCGTCGTTACCTGGATTTGATTGCCGGCCGAACGCGCGGCCCTGTGGCCGCGGCGACGCGGGCTGCGTTGGGCGCGCTTGCGCTGCCCTACCGCGCCGTTACCGGCCTGCGCAACGCGTGGTTCGATTACGTGGCCTTTCCGGCGTGGCTCGATGTTCCCACGATTTCCGTCGGAAATCTCACCGTGGGCGGGACGGGCAAGACGCCTTTGACTCTGTGGCTCTGCGAGCGTTTGCTGGGCCGCGGCCTCAAGCCGGCCGTGCTCAGTCGCGGTTATCGCGCCGATGAAGAGGGCCGGGCCGATGAACTCATGCTGGTGACGCGCCGCTGTCCCAAGGCGGTTGCGGTGGGTCACCCGGATCGCGCCGCGTCCGGCCGACTGGCCATCGAGGAATATCACGTGCGGGCTGCGATCCTTGACGACGGCTTTCAGCACCGCCGCCTGGGCCGCGATCTGGATATCGTGCTCATCGACGCGATGGAGCCGTGGGGTCATGGACGGTTGTTGCCCCGTGGTTTGTTGCGCGAGCATCCGAAAGGTCTGCGTCGAGCCGACGTGGCGGTGATCACGCGCTGCGATCAGGTGGAAGCGGACGCACTGGCCGCCCTCACGCGCACCATCAACGAGCTGAACCCGGATATTCCCGTCATCCGTTGCGCGCACGAGCCGACCGGCTTTGTGGATCTGCATGACCAGGAGATGGCGCTCTCGAAGTCGGCCCGCATCGGACTCTTCGCCGGCATTGCTCGTCCGGAGGCATTCGCCCGCACCATGGCCGGCTTTCATGCCGCGCCCGCGGACACCTTCTGGTGGCCCGATCATCATATCTACTCGCCGGAGGATGCCCGCGAGTTGATCGCCTGGAGCCGCGATGCCCGCCTGGACGCACTGGTCACCACCGAGAAGGACGCGGTCAAGCTGGCCGGTCTGGAGGTGGACTGGCCCGTGCCGGTGGCGGCACTGCGAATTGAAATCGAATTCTGGGGCCATGACGATAAGATACTCGAACGTCTGATTGACCAGGCGCTCGAGGAGTACAAGAATGTCCGCGAATCCCAACCCCGATCCGATCCCGATGCCGGGCACGCCCGCTGAGAAATCCCAGGCCATGAGGCCGGGGCAGACAAGCCCGCAGCGTGCCGGAAGCGAGAGCAAAGCCGCTCATCCCTCCGGGGACGAATCAACAGGCGGCCAGAAGACCCGCCCCACCGAGGCCGTACCCGCGCTGGACTTCGCCGCGCTGCGGCTGCACTCCATTTATGAGCGCCGGCACATCGCCCAGATCGACGCCTTCGCCAAGACTCCCCCACCGGGGGCGTCCTTCCTCGAGTGGTTTGAGTCCCTGCCGGGCTTCCTGGGCGCCAGCCGGTTGCGGGCCGTGGTGAACGCGATCGTCGCAGCGCGCAAAGCGGGCAAACCGGTGGTCTTCGCTATCGGCGGACACGTCGTCAAGGTGGGCTGCGGGCCCATTCTCATTGATCTGATGCGACGGGGAATCGTCACTGCGATCGCCTGCAACGGTGCGGCGGCCATTCACGACAGTGAGATTGCGATGATCGGCGCGACCAGCGAAGACGTGGCCGAGACCATCCGCGACGGCCGTTTCGGGATGGTTCGCGAGACGGCCGAGTTCTTCGCCGAGGCCGCGCGCCAGGCGGCGCAAACGCATGCGGGCTATGGACAGTCCATCGGCCGCCTCATCCGGTCGCGGAATCTACCGCATGCGCAACTCAGCGTATTGGCCGTGGCCGCTGAACTGGGTATACCGGCCACGGTCCACGTAGCCGTCGGGACCGACACGGTACACATGCCGACGTTCGCCGATGGCGGCCTCATCGGGGCGGCAAGTTTGGCCGATTTCCGCACGATTTGCGGGGTGGTGGCTGCCATGGGCGGCTCTGCCGGCGAGGCCGGGGGCGTGTGGTGCAACATTGGCTCGGCGGTTCTGCTGCCGGAGGTTTTCCTCAAGGCCGTGTCCGTCGTGCGCAACCTGGGAACCAATCTGGATGCGCTGTGCACGGCCAATTTCGATCAGCTTCGCCACTACCGACCGGCTCAAAACGTGGTGGGAAGGCCGGTTTTGAAAGGTCAGGGTTTTGACCTGGCAGGTCATCACGAGATCCTGCTACCCCTTCTGCGGCAGGCCATTTTGGACCAAAACCGCTAAAAAACGGTTGTTTTTGGGGTCCGACCGCCAAAAAACCCAATGTTTTCAAGGCTTTTGGCTAGACCTGCCGATAACATTTCCTTATTATCGGCACCGAAACGGGCTCACAGAGGGCCCTCCGATGTTTCTATCAAAGGAGCGCAGAATGGCTAAAGCAGCTAAGAAGATGTCAAAATCGGCCATCGCCGCGACACTGGCTGAGAAGGTGGACATCACCAAGAAGCAGGCCAACCTGTTCCTGGAGGAACTGGCGAACCTGGCTTACAAGGAGGCCAAGAACAGCTTCACCCTGCCGGGTATCGGCAAGCTCGTGCTTGTGCAGCGCAAGGCGCGTATGGGCCGCAACCCCGCCACCGGCGAACCGATGAAGTTCCCCGCCAAGAAGGTGGTCAAGTTCCGGGTGGCCAAGGCCGCCAAGGACGCCATCCTCGGCCCCAGCGGCACCAAGGCCGCCAAGAAGAAGAAGTAATTCCCACGCGCCACGGCCGAGAGGCCGCACAAAACAATTGAACCGCAGAGACGCGGAGATGCAGAGGGGAATTCGATGAATATACTCCCCTGTGCCTTCGCGTCTCTGCGCTTCTATTCCATTCTTCGCCCCTTCCGAGAATTGAACCGCAGAAACACAAAAACGCAGAGAAAGAATCACATTGATTCCCTCTCTGCGTCTCCGCGTCTCCGCGGTTCAATTCAATTCTCCGCCCCCTCCCGCTCTCACTTACCCGCGTAATCGATAATCCGCGCAATCTCCGTCCGCAGATGCTGGCGATGCACGATGCGGTCGATGAAACCGTGTTCGAGCATGAACTCGGCCGACTGGAAGCCTTCCGGCAGCTTGGCCTTGATGGTGTTTTCGATGACGCGCGGGCCGGCGAAGCCGATCATGGCCCCCGGCTCGGCCAGGTGGAAATCCCCCAGCCAGGCGAAGCTGGCCGCCACGCCTGCGGTGGTGGGATCGGTCATCACCACGATGTACAGGCCGCCGGCGTCATCCAGCCGTGCGACCGCCGCCGAGGTCTTGGCCATCTGCACCAGCGAGACCATGCCTTCCTGCATCCGCGCCCCGCCAGAGGCCGTTACCACTACCACAGGGATATTCTCATCCGTGGCCCGCTCGATGGCGGCGGTGATTTTCTCCCCGACCACGGCACCCATGGAGGCCATGATGAAGAACGGATCCATGACCGCCAGAATCACCGGCCGGCCGCGGATGAACGCCTTGCCGACCACGACCGCCTCTTTCTCGCCGGTGGCCTCCTGGGCGGCCTTGAGCCGGTCCTTGTACTTGAGCCGCTCTTTGAACTTGAGGGGATCGGTACTGACCAGGTCAGGGAGGAATTCCTCGAAGGTGTCCGGATCAACGAGCTGCTTAATACGCGTTCGCGCCGAGATGCGGTGATGGTAACCACATTCGGGGCACACGTAGAGGGCCTCTTCCACGGCCTTCTGGTAGACCGTGGCCTGACAGCCCGGGCACTGGGTGAACACGCCCTTAGGCACGTCCAGCCGGGCCGGGCCGGGGGCCGCTATCCCGGGAGAACCGTTTGGATCTGTCGGGGTGGGGGTTACATCTGCCAAGGATTCACTGCTCCGTTCAGAATACTCGTCCTCAACCAACCACCGAGTGGAGGCTCATCCGCGCCCTCCGCCCCGGAAAGGGCACTTTTCTAAGCGATTTTAGCCGGACTGTCCATCCCGGGGCGGCCGGCCGGGGCGCCACCCGCCCGGCGAAACGCACGGGGTGCCGGCCGGGCTCGGGCCATCATGCCGGATGGGCGGCCGGCAGCCCATATTCCGCTTGACGCCCTTGGCGAGACTGCTATATTGAAGGATGCCCGGTAGGCTGACCGTGGTTCGGCAACGGCTCGTCCGGATTCTCATAAAGCGTATGTTAGTCTATAATCTGACGGCATTTATTCTCATGACGCCCACGATTGCTTAGCATGGCACTTTTCCGCGACCAACGGCGAAGTGCAAGCGTGCGCGTCAGCGGAATAAATGCCGTTGTCTTTTGGTTTAGGTCTGATGCCTCAAGTTACACTGCCTGACGGAAAAACTCTGGAAGTCGCACCTGGCACCACGGTCGGCCAGGTTGCCGCCATGATCGGCCCGGGCCTGGCCAAGGCGGCCGTGGCCGGCAAGGTGAACGGCGAGATCGTCGATCTAAGCCATCCGCTTGAGGCCGACTGCCGGCTCGAGCTGCTCAAGCTGGACGCCGCCGACCCGGACAGCCTTTACGTGCTGCGCCACAGCGCCGCCCACGTCATGGCCGAGGCCATCTGCTCGCTGTTTCCGGAGACCAAGCTGGTCTACGGGCCTCCGGTAGACAACGGATTCTACTACGATATCGATCTGGACCGCCCGCTCTCCAGCCAAGACTTTGAGGCCATTGAGCAACGGATGGCCCAGATCATCAAGGAAGACCGTCCTTTCACCCGGTACGAGGTCGACCGCCAGGAAGCGTTCAAGAAGCTTCAGGCCGAGGGCAATCGCTACAAGATCGACAACGCCGAGCGGGCGGAGGGACCGCTGAGCTTCTATGTCACGGGCCCTGAACCCGGCCGGTATTTTGAGGACCTCTGCCGGGGTCCGCACCTGCCCAGTACCGGGCGGATCGGCGCCTTCAAGGTCATGCAGGTCAGCGGGGCCTACTACCGGGGCGATCAGAAGGAAAAGCAGCTTCAGCGGGTCTACGGCACCGCCTGGCCGACCCGGAAGGACCTGGACAAGTATCTCGCCCAGCTCGAAGAAGCGAAAAAACGCGATCACCGCAAACTCGGCCAGGAGCTGGGCTTGTTCACCGTCGATCCGCTGGTAGGCAGCGGGTTGGTGCTCTGGAAGCCCAAGGGGGCGGTGATCCGGGCTCAGCTTGAGGATTTTCTCCGGGCCGAGCTGATCAAGAGCGGTTATCAGCCGGTTTACACCCCGCATATCGGCAAGCTGGGCCTGTATCGGACCAGCGGCCACTTCCCGTATTACAAGGATAGCCAGTTCCCGCCGATCTTTGAGAGCCGCACCGCGGAGATTCTGAACCGGCTCTGGGAGGCGGCCCGGGGGCGGCCCAGCGGGGAGATCTGCCCGGAAGAGCGCCAAATCCTGGCGGAGCTTCGTCAAACCGACGCCGCGGCCTACGAGGCCCTCACGGGGCACAGCGCCTACAAAGCCGGCGGCGACAAGGCGGCCCACCTGAAGGCGATCGAGGCTCAGTTGGAGGTATCCGACGGGTATCTGCTGAAGCCGATGAACTGTCCGCACCACATCCGCATCTACGCGTCAGAGCCGCGGAGCTACCGGGATCTGCCCATCCGGCTGGCGGAGTTCGGCACCGTCTACCGCTACGAGCAGAGCGGCGAGCTTTCCGGCATGACCCGCGTGCGCGGCTTCACCCAGGATGACGCCCACCTGTTCTGCCGGCCGGACCAGCTCCTCGAAGAGATTACCGGATGCGTTAATCTTACTCGCAAGGTCCTGGATCTGCTGGGCTTAAGCGACTACAGCGTGCGGGTCAGTCTGCGTGATCCGGCCAGCGACAAGTATGTGGGCAGCGCGGAGAACTGGGCCCTGGCCGAGCAGGCCGTGCGCGAGGCGGTCAAGGCCAGCGGCATGGTCTTCACCGAGGCCCTCGGAGAGGCCGCCTTCTACGGGCCTAAGATCGACTTCATCGTCAAGGACTGCATCGGGCGGGAGTGGCAGCTCGGGACCGTGCAGGTGGACTACAACCTGCCGGAGCGGTTCGAGCTGACCTACATCGGCGCCGACAACGCGGCACACCAGCCGGTAATGATCCACCGTGCGCCTTTTGGCAGTATGGAGCGGTTCGTCGGTATATTGATCGAGCATTTTGCGGGCGCGTTCCCTCTCTGGCTGGCGCCGTTGCAGGTGGTGGTCGCCTCGGTGAGCGAGAAGAGCGCCGACTACGCCCGGACCGTCCGCGATCGGCTGTTCGCGGCCGGCGTGCGCGTGGAGCTGGACGACTCCCCGGAAAAGATCGGGCCCAAGAAACACAACGCCCGCAAGCAGAAAGTGCCATATATTCTGGTGGTTGGCGAGAAGGAAGCCGCCGAACAATCGGTGAATGTGAACGACCGCAATGGCCGAAATCTCGGAAACGAGGATCTTGCGGCGTTCGTGGAGCGCTGTACCCGCGAAATCAGGGAACGGGTGCTCTGAGCCTCTGTCCCCCGGACCGGTCGTGCGTCGGCCAGAGGTGGCGTTGAGGCCGTTACGGCGGTGCCAGATATGCGGCCGGCACTGTTGAGCAGCGGCATACGCCCTTCCGGGACAGCAACCTAACGAGGAATCAACGTCGCGCGCGTGGCGCGACAGGTTTTTTGTCTAACAAGAAAGGATTTAGCCATCGCCCAGCATCGCTGTAACGAGCAGATCCGGCTCTCTCCGATCCGGCTGATCGACCATGAGAACAACCAGTTGGGGATTGTACCCACCGACGAAGCCTTGCGGATGGCCCGGTCGGTCGGCCTGGATCTGGTAGAAGTCGCACCGACGGAGCGGCCGCCCGTCTGCCGGATCATGGATTACGGGAAGTTCAAGTATTCCCAGAAAAAGAAGAAGCAGAAGCACACCGAACAGAAGCTCAAGGAGGTCCGCCTTCACCCGCGGACCGACAGCAACGACCAGAAAATCAAGCTCAACCAGGCCGTCGGTTTCCTGGACAAGGGCAACAAGGTGCAGTTCACTATGATCTTCCGCGGCCGCGAGCGGTTCCACCAGGACATTGGCTACGAGGTGTTCAACACCATCCTCGCCCAGTTGGGTGACAAGGCCAAGGTGGAGCGTCCGCCGCGCAGCGAAGGACGGCGGATCATCATGGTGGTGGCGCCGGCAAAGCATTGAACGGGCCGCGGACCGGCGTTCGCGAACCATTAGAACCCAACCATTCAGAGCTGAACGACGGCTCACTGAGGACCGGCCTATTGTTCTCAGCGATCCACGATCAGCGGCGGTGGTGTATTGTTGCGATTGACAAGGAGTAGTCGTAAGGCATGCCAGACCTGATCCCCCCCCATGGCGGGCTTACCGAGCCCATGAACCGTACCGTACCGGCCGATCGTCAGGCCCAGTTCAAGCGCGAGGCGGCCGGATTGCCCGCCCTGGTGGTCAGCGATGCCGACCTGTCCAGTGTGTACCGCATCGGCGACGGCGGCCTGAGCCCGCTGGTCGGCCCCATGATCAAGCCGGTCTACGACCAGGTGCTGCGCGAGGCGAGCCTCACCCGCAATGGGCGGAAATACGCGTGGACGATTCCGATTTCGCTGCCGGCCACGTCTGAAGAGGCCGGCTCGATGCGGCCGGGCCAGCGCGTCCGGCTGGTCAACTCGGCGGGCGAGACGGTCGGCATCCTCACCGTCGAAGACATCTTCCCGTGGGACAAAGCCGCCTACATCGAAGGCGTCTACCAGACCAAGCGCACCGACCACCCAGGCGCCCGGATGGTCTTGACCGACCCGCGCGAGATGCTGGTCGGCGGTGAGATCGAGGTCCTCCCCCAGCCCAAGCATCCCGAGTACGGCAAGTACGTGCTGACCCCGCGCGAGACGCGGGCCCTCTTTGCCAGCAAAGGCTGGGAGCGGGTGGTGGCCTTCCAGACCCGCAATCCGCTGCACCGGGCCCACGAGTACGCCCTGGTCCACGGGGCCGAGGTCCTGACCCGCGAGGGGTACAAGACCGGCGTGGTGCTCAATCCGCTGATCGGCGAAACCAAGTCCGACGACGTCAACGCCGCGACCCGGATGCGCACCTACGAAGCCCTGATTCAGACCAAACAGCTCGGCCAGGGCGACAAGGATGAAGAGCTCTGGAAGAGCAAAGGCTACGATCTGCTCGATGTGACCTTGCTGCTCGGGCTGGATATCAAGATGTTCTACGGCGGACCCAAAGAGGCGATCATGCACGCCATCTATCGCCAGAACTTCGGGTTCACGGACATCATCATCGGCCGCAAGCACGCCGACGCCCCCTATGACGACGGCACGGACATCTGGGACCCGCTGGCGGCCCAGCGCATTTTCGACGAGATCACCGGCGAACTCCTCATCAAGCCGGTGAAGGTGGGCTTTGCCGCCTATTACGAGGAGCTGGGGCGGGTCGGCCTGGTGGATGAATGCAGCAAGAAGGGGTGGAAGCCCATCCCCATCAGCGGGCGCGACGTTCGCGAGGCGCTGGCGGCCGGCCGGCTGCCGGACCCCCGGGTCATGCGCGAGTCTACGGCGCGGATTCTGATTGAGGCCATGAAAAAGTAATAGGTCAGTTGTCAGTAGTCAGTTGTTGGCTCCTTTGTCCTTTGGTCAGGTGTGGAGGCCGCCGGGCGCTTCCGATGGGTCGGATCAGTCGGATAAGCCCGATCAGCCGGTCTCACCATTCTCTGACTATCGTCGGATTAAACGTGGCTCCGCCCAGCGAACTCATTGAAGTGCTTTCCAACGCAAAACGGCCGCTGGTCGTCGGGCACGTCACGCCCGACGCCGACGCCATCGCCTCCATGCTGAGCCTGGCCCGGGTGTTGCCCTCCCAGGCCGCCAGGGTGGCCCTCGAGCGGGGCAAGGTCGCCCAGAAGCTTCGCTTCATGGTGGAGATGGGCCAAGTGCCTTCCGCCGACGCGGCCGAAATCGCCGATGCCGACCTGGTGGCCGTCGTGGACACCGCCGGCACCAACCGCGTCAACGTCGAGGGCAAGTGGGAGGCCATCGCCGGCAAGTTCGTGGTCAACATCGATCATCACATCACCAACCCGGATTTCGGCCGGATCAACTGGGTGGTCGATTCGGCCAGCAGCACCAGCGAGTTGATTTACCGGCTGATCACCACCGCGGGCTGGCCGCTGGATGCCACCACCGCCTCACTGCTCTATGCCGGTATCCACTCCGACACCGGGGGCTTCTCCCTGCCCAACACCACGGCCGACGCCCTGGAGGTGGCGGCGGCGCTGGTGCGCGGCGGCGCGGACATCGATATGCTGGGCGCCCGCCTGTGCCGCTCCCAACGCCGCAGCGAATTCGACCTCATCCGCGTGGTGTATCACAACACCCGCCTGGCCGCGGACGGACAGATCGCCTACAGCACCCTCTCGCACCAGGAAATCGTCAGCTCGGGCTGCACGGCCGAGGACATCGATGACCAGGTCTCGATCCCGCGGTCGCTCTCGGGGGTGCGGATAGCCATGCTGTTTTCGGAGGGCGAGCCGGGCGTCATCCGCATCAATTTCCGCGGCGAAAATGGCACGCCGGTGCTGCCGCTGGCCCAGAAACTCGGCGGCGGCGGGCACACCTTCTCGGCCGGGGCCAGGATCCGCGATGCCATGGAGCGGGTGGTGGAGCGGGTGCTGGGCGAGGCGACAAGCCTGCTGCAGGCGCCGAGCCCTGAATGACGAATGTCTAATGACCAATGTCTAAAGAATGTCGAATGTCCTAATGACTAATGACTGAGGGGTGGCGGCCAGCCGTTTAGTCATTGGGGCATTCTTCAGACATTAGGATTTAGACATTAGTCATTCCTGCCCGCTGTCCGCCGGTTGATCTAAAACCCGTCTCGGGTTAAAACCCCCGTACGTGCTGAATCCTGAGCTTCGACAACGGAACCCCTAATGGAGGAGCTTTGCCATGCAGCCTCTACAGATTGGCGTCTGCAACTGGTCCCTGCAAATTCCCGACCTGCGTAAGTGCCTGCTGACGGTGAAAGAGCAACTTGGCCTGAAGCTGGTGCACCTGGGCTTCTTCGACGACTCGTACAAGGATCCCGCCTCGGTCCTCAAGACGGTCGAGGAGAGCGGATTGGAGATCAGCGCCACCTGCGTGGCCTTCGCCGGCGAGGATTACTCCACCATCCAGCGCATCGCCGAGACCGGTGGCTACAAGCCGGATAGCGAATGGGAGGCCCGCTACGCCAAGACGCTGGGCGTGGCCGACATTACCAAACAGCTTGGCGTGGAGCTGCTGTCGGTGCATATCGGTTTCGTGCCCCACGACAAGTCCGACCCGAAATACGGCGTGATGGTCGAGCGGCTCAAGCGGCTGTCCGGCGCGCTGGCCGAGCGCGGCCTGACCCTGGTCATGGAGACCGGCCAGGAGAAGGCCGAGGACCTGGTGGCCTTCATGGATGCCGTGGGCGCCCCCAACCTGGCGGTTAATTTCGACCCAGCCAACATGATCCTCTACGGCGTCGGCGACCCGGTCGAGGCCATCGGCATTCTCAAGGATCGCATCGCCCACGTGCACATGAAGGATGCCAACTGGTCCAAGAAGCCGACGCAGGAATGGGGCGAAGAGGTGGTCCTGGGCTCCGGCGAGGCGGACATCCCGCGGGTGGTAAGCAAGCTGCGTTCCATCGGCTATCGCGGTGCGCTGTCCATCGAGCGCGAGGCCGGCAACCAGCGCATCGCGGACATTCTCGAAGGCAAGCGGCTGCTGGAATCGCTGCTGGGCTGATACTCTTTCCAGTCCGGGAGTTTCGCGCTTCGGCCCATGAGGCGGGCAGGATGCCCGCCCCCCCGCCAACGGCCGGGGCATCACTGAACATCGACGTCGGTGATCGGCGCTCCAGCGCCGATCGCCGACGGTTTATTGGGGCCGGATTCCCGCCTTTCCCGCTGAGCCGCGTCCACGGAATCGAGACTACCCCAGCTCGTGCAACAGAATCGCTACCATCGGGGGCACCATGCCCGCGGCGATCAGCCACTTGCCACGGCCTGAAATGCCGTACTTGCCCCGAAGGATCAGCAGCCCGGTCACGTTGATCAGAATAAGCAGGATCGCAAGCACGTCGGAAACCCATTTCCATCCCGCCACGCTGTTCCGATGCAGTATGTTGCTGTGATAGAAGATGGGTCGCCGGGAGACCCTTTCATAGACGCCTTCGCCGTCGGCCAGGCGAAGGTGAAGAGTAGCGTTGTCATAGTAGATCTTCACCTGGTTTTCGGTCGGAGCGTCATAGACCTTGTAGCGGCTTTCCCCCACCAAGGCCCCGAAACCCGCGACGACCTCATCGTTGATCTCGGCGGGACTGTAGGCCCGGTCGAGTCGGACCGGGACCCGGGTGATGATGAAATCGGGGTTCCAGTCGTCGATGTGATTCAGGGCCAGCCCCGAGAGGCAGTAGGCCATCACCAGCGCGGTACAGAGATAACCCAGATCCCGGTGCAGGGCCGCATTGAGTTTTCGCCACCCAGCCACGGTCAGCTCGCTCCGTTCCCGCCCGGGACAGCCTTGGCCGCCCGCTCGGCGTATTCAAGGGCGATCCGCGTGACCCAATCCTCGATGTTCGGATCCGGCAGGATGGCGTCCGGCTTGTAGCGAACCCGTTCCCTGTGGTTGGAAATCCGCGCAATGCCGTCGCCGATGATTTTCACCTGGAACATCTCGTCCCGGGCCACCAGCACGGGAACCACGAGGGCGGTCTGCCGCTTCGCGAGCACGCGCTCGATGGCATCGGTGGTGACCTGGGGATCGTAGCGGGCGACATGCCCGCACCAGCCGTGGGAGTGTTCGGCGATCCCGGTTTGCTCCTTCACGTATTCCCCCACCCGGTTCAGCAAAGCGGACCACTGGTCGCTGTAGGTGTGGTCTCCGTAGGCAATGAGCACCAGCCCCTCTTCGGCCGGATTGGTGGAGAGGGCCCGGGCCCGCCTGAGCACGTTCTGCTGCAACACGTCGGTGAAGTCGAGAAGCGGCGTGATCCACGCCCTGGCCCGGGGCGTGTATCGCTCGATCTTCTCAACCTTGAGCAGTTCCAGCGACCGGGGATCCTCCTTTTGCCCGATAATGGTGGGAATGTCATCGAAGGAATGCGGGCTCACGGTCAGGAAAACGGGCACGATGACCACATCGGTGAAGCCGGCGGCGTCGAATTCCTTCAGCCGGGTGGCGATGGACGGTTCCGTGTATTCCATGAAGGCGGTCTTGACCTCTTTCACCAGCCCCCCGGCGCGGACCCGCTCGGTCACGCTTTTTTCGAGATCCAGCAGGCTTTCCCGCCACGTGCTGGACCGGGACCCGTGATTGACCAGCAGCACTCCGATCTTCTTCTGCCCGGCGAGCGGCTCGACCGAGCCCTGTGCATCCTGCCGACAGGCCCCGGAACCCAGAGCCCCCAAAGCGATCAGGATCATCGACACAATGCCTGGCGAACGCAGGCGGATATGTTGTGCGGTTCGATACATCTTCTGTTTTCCCTGCTTACAAACTCCAGTCAGTATCCCGGCCAATGGGGCATCCAGTAGCGGGTTAGAAACACTTCCGCCTGATCCTTGTCCGCGTGCAGTTCGTGATACGCGGGCTTGAGCGCGGCCCCCGGGGCCAGCACATTGGCTTCAAACTGGGCGCGGGCCTTGCCCAGATCCGTCCGGACGGCCACCAGGCCGCGGTGGGGATAGCGGGGCTTGCCCAGCGATGGCTCCCCGGCCAGAGCTTCGGCGACGATCGGTCGTCGCACGTTCCATTCGCCCTTGCGATTGCGATTCAGGCCGTTCGTCTGAACATAGCGACGCCCGTCGAGCAACCGCAGCGGCCGGCCGTCAAAGTGAACATAGTTGCTGATGGCCGGATCAAAGATGCCGCTGGTGTTGGCCTGAGGATTGCTGTCGTAAGGGACGCCCTTGCCGATGGCCCCCGCCGCGCTGAAGGTATAGGTCATCTTCCAGTTGCCCGGCCGGTTTTTCGGAAAGCCGGCCACCGCATCGGGACAGATCCAGCTTCCCGGCGTCACGTGCTTGAAGAGCACCCGCCCCACCGTGGTCGGATAGGCCGGATTGAACGGATCGGCGTTCGGATCGCTCAGATTGACGTCTTCCATGAACGGCAGTCGCTCCCGGTGTTCCAGGGTGTAACCGAGAATGCCCGTCCAGATGCTCCGCAGGTTCTGACGGCACACCATTTGCCGGGCGCGTTGGCGGGCCTGGCTCAGCGAAGGCAGCAGGATCGCCACCAGCAGAGCGATGATGGCCACCACCACCAGCACCTCGATCAGGGTGAAACCGTCTCTAGGCCTATGCTTTTGCGCTGTCATATTCACCTCTTCCTGGGAGAATCAGGATGCGCAGGCGGGATCGGGTTCGATTCCGTCGCCGCTCAGGCAGTGCTGCAGAATGCCGAAATCTTCCTGATCGACGTCGCCATCGCCATCGAAGTCCGCCCGTGCGCATCCCTCCTCAACCGGGCCCTTGGCCGGACCGGTCACGCATTGCTCAAAGCGTTCCAGATCGGCGGAGTCCACGTCGCAGTCCATGTCGAGGTCCGGCCTCACCGCCAGGCAGGCGTACAGGTCCAGTCGCGGCGCCTTGGCCCCGGGAATACCCACGGCCTCCTTGGTGTAGAAGGCGGGAACACCCCCCTGCGGCCCCTCCTGGATCGTCTCCGTCAGCGAGGTGACCGCGACAAACACCCGGCCTGCGGAAAGCTGCTCCTGGAAGTAGCGCCGAACGGCGCCCTCGGAGAGCGTCAGGTCCACCTGAAACACCACGTCAAAGGGCACCGGCTGGTTGCCGGGCGTATAGTCGATCGGGACGCCAATCGCCCAAGGCGTCGGCGTAAAGCCATAGACCGGCACAGGCAAATGATCGTTGTGCAGGCCCTTGACGTTGTCTTCGACGTGCAACAACGCGCCGGTTACATCCTGAAAAACAAACGGAAATGGATCACGGGCAACGCCGGGACTGTTGGCGGAACCGATGAAGAGGCTGAGCTCGTTCCAGCTTTGAGCCGTGTAGAACGGCCCGAAGCCGGCTCCGAACAGCTCGATGGGCCGGCCGGGGTCCTCGTCGTCGCTTTCACCGTCCACGTCCCCGGGCTCTCCCCGAGGCACGCCGTCGAGATTGAGGATGTCATTGCCGTCGACGTCATAGGTAAACCATTCATCGACGGTGAGATCGACCGGCCAGGCGGCATCGGCGGTGTTGGTCAGGGTGACCGTGACTGACCTGATTCCATACGCGTCCGCGGCCAATCCGGGCGCAATTTCATTTCCGGTCTGCCAGGCAATGATCATGATGCCGTCACGGTCATTGAAGGTCGGGGTGCCGGCGGTCCCGAAACAGGTGGCGATGGTTCGACCGCCGACGCTGAAGTTGTAGGGATAGTGCCAGCGGTCATCGCTGGGAACCGCAAAGACATACTCGGCCGCCTGGCCGTTGCGGGCGCTCATCAGCAGCGCGGCCGCAAGCGACAGCAGAAGGGTCCTCTTCCACACCATGCAAGCTCTCCTTATGTGGGTCTGACACAAACCGGCAGTCAGGCGCAGCCGGGCCCCACAGCCCTGTTGTCCAGAGAGCATCCCCAGTCAGAAATGTGCTTGCGGACAGCCTTTTGAAAGGCAATAATCACGCGCAAGCGGCAACCCTGACCGGTTGTCGCCCTCCGGGCGGTCAGGAGACTTTTGCGAGGACTCTGACCGCCCGCCTTTCGCCATCTCAATGCACTTGAGACTCAGTCTCAAGTGGGGATCATGATAATTCCCCTCCGCTGCCTGTCAAGCGCGAAATGCCGGCCTCCCGGCGAATAAACCTTTCGTGAAATCGCGTGTGTGTTCTGGCGGTGTTCCCCAGGAAAGGGATCAGGCCCGTGGCGGGGTGCGGTCGGGACGGCGAGGCTCCACGTCCGGGGCGGTCGCCCGGATCTCCGGGCCGGGCGGCAGCAGCGCGGTCAGTTCCTCGTGCGGGCGGGGAATGACGCGGGCCTGGACCAGTTGGCCGCCGACCTGCTCCAGAGCACTCCGGCCGGCGTCCACCGCCGCGCGAACCGCGGCCACATCGCCCTTTACGATGACCGAGACGAAGCCCCCGCCGATTTTTTCCCGGGCCACGACGTGCACGTCAGCGGCCTTGAGCATCGCGTCCGTGGCCTCCAGCAGGCCGACGAGCCCTCGGGTCTCAATCAATCCCCATGCTTCGTTCATGGCCGCCTCCGCTCTCCGGCTACAGCCGCTCGGCTTCGTCCGGGTTCTGAAGCCTCACGGCCTCCCTGGTTTGTCCATCGGCTCCGTTCCTGTGCGTCACCTCTTGAACCTGTGCCGACCCGAGCGCTCTGGGCGGCACGTGTTCGCGGACCACGTACAGGGGGCGCTGTTTGACCTCGTCGAAGATACGGCCAATGTACTCGGCGATAAGTCCCAGGCACAAAAGTTGCACGCCGCCCAGGAAGAGAATGGCGATCAGCAGACTGGCCCAGCCCTTTTCCATGGGGATGCCGGCCACGTACGCGTAGAGGACGTACACGGCGTAGAGAAAGCCCAGCACCAGCGTGCAGATGCCCATGACGGCGGCCACCCGCAGAGGCATGCTGGAGAAGGCCAGCACCGCGTTGACGGCCATGCGAACGGTCTGCCGCAGGGTGTAGGCGCGCTCGCCGGCGAAGCGCTCGCGCTGCTGATAGCCCAGACCGATCTGCCGGAACCCCAGCCAACTGATCATGCCGCGAATGAACCGGGCCCGCTCGGGCATGGACTTGAAGGCGTCCACCAGCCGTCGGTCCATCAGCCGGAAGTCGGCCGCCTCCGGCGGGATGCGCACCTTCATCAACGCGTTGATGATGCGATAACCCCAGCGCGGCTTGACGCCCTCGCGGTAGGCGTAGACCAGCTCATACCCCTCCCGCCACTTTTCCAGGAACTGGAGGATCATTTCGGGGGGGTGCTGCAAATCCGCGTCCATGACCACCACCGCGTCACCGGTGGCATAATCCATGCCCGCGGACAGGGCCGCCTGGTGCCCGAAGTTGCGCGAGAAGCTGATCACGCGGACGCGCGGGTCTTTGACCGCCAACTCCTTGAGTTTCTCGCAGGTTGCGTCGCGGCTCCCGTCGTCCACGAACACGAACTCGACCAGGCCCTCGATCCGGGCGGCCACATGATCGAGCTGGCGGTAGAGTTCGTCGATGTTGGCCGCCTCGTTGTAGCAGGGAACCACGATCGACAGGCGCATTTAAGCCTCTCCCAGTTCGGCCGTCAGCTTCTCCAGTTCGCCCGGACGCATGTGAATGGAATCGGCCTCCACCGGAAAGGCGCCCTCGTGGATGTCTCTCACGTATTCGGCGAACGCCCGTTCCAGCACTTCGGCCAGATTCACGTATTGCTTGACGGCCCGCGGCGGATGCCCACCGCCCCAGGCGACCATATCGTGCAGCACCACGACCGTGCCGTCGCAGTGCGGGCCGGCCACACAGCCAATGACCGGAACCGAGCTGGCGGCGGTAATTCGCCCGGCCACTTCGGAAGCCACCGCCTCCAACAGCAGGCCGACCGCCCCCGCTTCCTCCATCTCCCGCGCGGTCCGCATCAGCGCGAGGGCCCCGGCGGCATCGCGGGCCTGAGCCCGGTAACCAACGGTCGGATCAATATATTGCGGCAACAGGCCCAGGTGAGCGATCACGGGCACGCCGAGCTGAGCCATGGCGCGGATCAAGGGTGCTTCACCGGCCTGTACCTCCACTTTTACGCCATCACAGCCGGTTTCGTCCACAAAACGGCGGGCCCAGCGGACCAATTCTTCCTCGCCATGAAGCCGGCAGGCGTACGGCAGATCGGCCATGACGTAGGCCCGGGGGGCGCCCCGTCGCACGGCCGCGGTAATCGTAAGTAGGTAATCTACAGGGATTTCCCGCGTGCTGGGCAGGCCCAGAACCACTTCCCCGGCGGTGTCCCCTACCAGCAGGACCTCAACCCCGGCTTGTTCCATCAGACGTGCGGTTGGGGCGTCGTAGCAGGTGAGCACGCTGAATTTCCGCCCCGCCTTCTTGCGTTCGCGCAAGCTGTCATTGGTGATTCGTTCTAAGCTGCTCATGTCTGAAGCATACGACTGCACTTACCCGAGAACAAGCCGATGGGCTTGAACATTCCCCGGGGATGATGCATACTAAAACTGGTTTTTGACATCACAATATCGGCGCCAGTCGCGCCAGAATGGATACAAGGCATGGGAGCTACGCTCGACGCCCTGCAACGTTTACAATCTATTGAACTGCAACTTCGTTCCGCGCGAGATCAGATCGAATCCAAATTCCGCACCGTCGACGCCCAGCGCCGCAAGATCGCAACCCTCCAACGACAAGCCACCGACATCCGCGACACGATTCGTCGCACGCAGGCCGACGCCGACAAGCTGGAACTGGAGCGGAAAGCCCGTGAGGCTCATCTGGCCAAGCTCCGCGAAGCCCTGAACCGATCCAAGACCAACAAGGAATACGCGGCCGTCCTGACGCAGCTCAACACGGACAAGGCAGACGCGCTCAAATTCGAGGACCAGGTTCTCTCCGCGCTGACCAAGGTGGACGATCTCAAGAAGCAGGCGGCGGAAATCGATGCCCGGCTGCAGAAGGAGCAGACGCGCGTGGCCGAGCTGGAGCAAGCCGCCCGCGACACGGAGCAGAAGCTGGCCGGCCAGATCAGCGCCCTGGAAGCTCAGCGGGAAGAGGCCACCGAGGGAATCCCCCTGGAGGCTCTGCGGCTCTTCGAACGCGCCTGCGAGCACCATGACGGCGAAGGCATGGCTATGATCGAGCAACCGCACCCCAAGCGGGCCGAGTACATCTGCAGCGGATGCTACATGGCCGTCACGCTGGAATCGATCAACGCCCTGCAGAGCCGCGACGCGGTCATCACGTGCCCGAACTGCTCGAGAATCCTCTATTTGGAATCCCAGGCCCTGACCGTGTAACCTCCGTAACCTCCAGCACCGGTTGACCCGCCCCCGGCATTGGGTGGCCCACCTCTGCCAGAGGTAGGTTCACGATTTGGACAACCAATGAGGGTGCCGACGGCATCAACCGCAAGCCCGGCTGAAACCCGAGCGAGTCTGAGGCCGGAGATGTGTCTGTCGCTCAGGTCATCGCCAGTGGCCCCGAGAGGGGCCAGGTGAGAGTAGCGTCGGGCGCCCCGCCTCTTCAGAGGGTGAGGTACTCCGAACGCACGAAGATTCAAGCGATCAGCAGCGAGGCTCCCAGCAACCCGGCAGGAACCACCCGCCCGCGGTTAACTCATTGCCGGTTCTATGGCCGGCCGCTCAAAGAACCTGCCGCGAAGCAGGTTGGCCAGCAGCACCGCCCATAACACCAGCAGCATGGCCGGGTGCATCCCGATGGCCCGCAAAACGCTGACCGATGAGAGCGGAAAGCTCACGGCAAAAGCCCAGATCGGCCAGGCGTTCAGTCTGTCCGGCCGGGCTTCGAGCAGATCGCGCCGCGCCACGTAGCCCATCAGGACCGCCACCGGCCACAAGGCCCAGGCCATGTAATAGACGGCCAGGTGGGGGCTCGTCAGGACCATCCACACCAGCACCAGCCCGTACTGCGTGGCCAGGGCCTCGGGTGGCTCGGCGTCCACCCGGCGCCGACACATCCAGAAGCTGACCACGCCCATCACCAGCACGAGCAACTGATACCCCCTGTAGACGGCCCGTTGCGGGAAATGAGCCACCGGCAGGAAGGGGGTGTGATAGTCCCGCGGATACTCGCTCAGCCAGCGCAACAGGGTCACACTCAACGACGGGTTCAGGAAAGAGGCCGGCTTCGTCCAGCGGATGCGGCCCTGGTATTCGACCGGGTGGCTCTTCGGCCAGGCGACGTTGGCATAATAGGCTTTCCAGCCGTCAACGAGTTTGGCCGGTCCGAACATCACCAGGCCGGGCAAGACGCCGAAAGCCAGGGTCAGCAGCCCGGTCGCCAGGACCATCTTCCACTGGCGTTTCACGAGAAAGAACACCACCGCCGCGCCCGGCAGCAGTTTGAACACGATGCCCACGGCCAGGGCCGCCGCCCCCCGCCAGATCCAGCCCCGCCGCCAGCAGACGTAGCCCACCACCAGGGCGAAGATGGGGATGCCCGAAACCTGCCCGGTGGTGATGTCGTAGGTGATATACCCGCCCACCACCAGAGCCAGGAACAGCCAGGCGTGCCAGGCTTGCCGGGGATGGATGCGCATGGCCTCCCACGGCAGCAGCCGAACGGCCAGGAAGAACAGCAACCCATAAACCGCACAAGACGCAAAGCAGGCCAGGACCGGCGGCATGGCCGACCAGAGCATGTAAATCGGCATTCCACTGGGGGGATAGAACCCGGAGGGCAGGTCCTGGGGGGGCCAATCCCGGTCCGGCTTGATCTTAAGGAATTCCGGAATCGTGCCGGGAGGGTAAAAGGTCGAGGCCGGGGCCTGCTGGTAGACCGAATCGATCCGCCAGGTCTGAATCACCCGCCGGCCGTTCTCGTACAGCTCCTGGAAATCGGTTTCGACGTCCAGGAGGAAGATCATGATCACGGTGGAGACCGCCGGCCAGGCCAGCACAAAACCCCACAGCAGCCACAGCACCCATCTGGGCCCGGGCGGGGGAAGGTGGTCGAGACGCGGCAAGCGGGGAGCGGAGCCGACCTCAGAATGCGTGCAAACCGATGAACTCATAACAACCCTCAACCAACCCGAAGGTACTCGGCGCGGGCTCCGCCCGCAACCCGGGGGCCGGGGTTCGGGAGCAAAGGGTTCAGGGTTCAGGGAATCTTGTTGGGAAAGCAGGGCATCGCGCGATCGTTGTACGGCCTCTCTGTGGGCGGCCCTGCGAGACAGGCGGACGGACGGCGGGGATTGCCCGGAAGCCATGAGGCAAGATCTTCAGCCCCGGCGGGAAAGGCACCGAGCGGGTAGCCGGCCATGGGCTTCGATTGGGGGCTGTTTTGAGGAGAGCAGCGCGACCTTTCGGGCGCAAGTATATATTTGGTTTGAACATACGATTCTAATGCACTTCAATCGGCAACTTCGTTCGGTGCCGGCTGTATGGGGCGTCGTGTGGTCCTTCGGTCGTGAAGGGGCCACAGTGTTGAGAATGCCACCCCGGAGATCACCCGTTGCGTCGCCGTTTCGGGCCATTTCCCTTCGACACGACCGAGGGCCTACCCCGCCGGAGGGCGAAAGTCGCAAGGCGAGCCCGTCCCGACTCGCTTGCTCGCAGGCTCAGTCAGTCTGCCATTGGAAAACGCGGAGCTGTTCCAATCTGCCGTGCCGGCATCGCAGTCCTTTCAGCTTCATGGAGAGCTTGGAAGGACCTCAGGAGTCTCTCTAAGCAGCTTCTGCACAGCCTCATACCTGGCTTTCTGCAGACGGTCGGCCTTCTCCAGCTTGCGTTCAACCTGGAACCGCGCAGTGCTGCCGCCTTCGACCCGACCGATGATCTAGGCACACAGCTCGCGCTCCAATGGATCGTCGGCCATCGCGATGCGATACCATGCATGCGGAAGGGCAGGGTGGCCGATCCGGACCAACGCCCCCACCGCCGGATACTGGCGATCCAAGTTACCCACGGCACTGGTACCTCCGAACGGATCTTTGACCTCGTATTTGAGGTGTTTGGCGATAGCTCGAATCGTGGCTGGGTCATCCGGGCGAAGCTCGCCGAGCAGTTCCATTGCGGTCCGTTTCGGCTTGTACCAGCGCGCGACGAGGTCAGACTCATCGTCATCTTGATCAATGATTACCAGCAAACCCTCAATAAGCTTGCTTCGTTGTTCCCGGATGGCCTGATGGCCCTTGACGTTGTCAAGGGTATTCGTGGACCGCAGGAGTTCCAGAGGTGAGCGCCCGTCGGGCGTGTTGTCGGGCGCGCGGGGGAGGACACCGACCGTGGTCGTTGGCGCTTGGCCTGCCCTTCCTTGAATGACGATCATTCCCACAACAATAGTGAGTGCCAACGCGGCCAGGCTTTCTTTTCGCATCGCCATTTCCCCTGAGGATTGGGACTATCCGGGCTTTCAATCCCGCCTTCACCAAGAAGCTAACAACCGGAGACGTTATAACGCGTACGTTCTACGGCATTCTCAGGCCCAACGATACCTTTTGAATATCATTCAAAGTAATCAGAGCACTGGCGCACCTTGCCATTACTCTCAACGAACTCGCACTCTTTGAAGTCAAGCACCTGGGCGGCCAACTCAGCGTTGGTGTGCCCGAGGTTATCGCGAAAACCAGGTCCGTCTATGTGGTAGATATGATTATATTCTGGGGAAAACAGGGCGCAGAAGCCATTTGGCGAGGGGCGTTGATTGGCGGTAGACTGCCCTGCATGGCACGATGACCGCGGACGGCCCCCGGCCGGCTGGCCTGTCAGGTGATGAACCGCAGCTCCGGCCACCCGGTGTCGTCATCACGTCCATCCGGACCGGCTCATCAAACCCGGTGTTGCGCGAACGCTCCTGGTCTTTCCGGCTCGCACTCATCGCAACCGGCGCAGTGTTGCTCGCAGCCGGCGTTTATGCTGTGCGACACTGCCGACGGACATCCACCGGGTGAAGGCACATCCCACCGGCAGCGCGGGAAGCGGCATGCGAGGAGGCTACATTGCTTGGAGAGGCCACTTTTGCTGAAACAGCCCCCTCATCGCAAGACAGCCCTCTCCCTGACTGTCCATCCCCGATGGACTTATCCATCCCAGATCAACGAAAGGGTGTGCTACCTGGAAGGAATGCGGAGGCGTCAGCCCGCGGCCAATAGGGCTAATTCCTCAGGCAGGTCGTCGAGCAGGTCGTCCAGGCGGGCGTCGAGGTCGTAGTGGCCGGTGGTCAGGGCGGCTCGGACGGACCGGACTTTTTCCCAGCGGATGGCCAGCAGCGGGTCGGCGGTTGGCAGCCCCCCGCCGCTCCCCCGCCACGCGCGGTTGAGGACCGCCGTCCTGTCGGCATCCTGCTCGAAGAGGTCGGTGCTGATCCGGTTCCGGGTCAAGGCGAGCTTCCTTTAAACCAAAAGCTTAAACCAGCGTCAGGCTTTTATCGGCCGGAAGCCGCCTCCTTCTGCACCGCCAACGAAAAGACGCCCAAAAGCCTGCTCCGTGGCGCGAGAATGGCCCCCCGGAGGGGCGGCACGGCTCGCCCGGCGGCGCACGGCTTGTTCGGGGTTCCTCCGAACCGGTACGGGCGCTCCATCCAGCTCAGGCGGCGGGACACTCCAAAGGGCTTTGACAAGCGGTGCGGGGGCAATTAGCCTCTCTTCGGTCATTCAGGAAAACACCTTATCTGTTCCGAGGTTTGGTCATGAAACGATCTGTGCCATTTCTCCTGTCACTGGCTATGGCGTATCTGCTGGGGGGGACGCACGCCCGGGCGATTGATTCGAGCCAGGTCAAGGCGTTGATGAGCAAGCCGCCGCGGGAATACGCCACCGCGCCGCTCTGGGTCTGGAACGACATGCTCACCGAGGAGCAGGTGCTGGGCACGCTGCGCGACCTGGCCGGGCAGAACGTCAAGCAGGTCTTCGTGCACCCCCGGCCGGGGCTGATGACCCCCTATCTGAGCGAGGAATGGTTCAAGCTGTGGAAGGCCGTTCTGGCGGAGGCCGAGCGGCTGGACATGAACGTCTGGATTTACGATGAGAACTCCTATCCATCGGGCTTTGCCGGCGGGTGGGTGCCGGAGCTCATGCCCGAGTCCCGGGGCCGCGGGCTGGTCTTGAAGGAATACAAAGAGGGCGAGACCGTGCCGAAGGAGCTCGTGGGGATCTACCGCGTCACCGGCGGCACAGATTCGATCCTTACTCGCCCGAGCACGGACAAGCCTGAAGCCGGGGACTTGCTGGCCGTTGTTCAGCGGGCGGGGAACAGCCCCTGGCACGGCAACCGCTGCTACGTCGATCTGCTGTACCCCGGCGTGACGGAGAAGTTCCTGGAGGTCACCCTCGAACCGTACCGGAAGCACTTCGGCGAGCAGTTCGGGAAGCGCATTCCGGGATCGTTCACCGACGAGCCGGAGATCCGCCCGGCCGGGGGGCTACCCTGGACGCCGGACCTGCCGGAGGTCTTTCAGAAGCGCTGGGGCTATTCGCTGGTGGAGAACATCCCCAGCCTGTTCCGCGAGGTAGGCGACTGGAAGCGCGTCCGGCACAACTACTACCAGACGCTCAACGACCTGTTCGTCGAGCGCTGGGCCAAGCCGTATCACGACTATTGCGAGAAGAACAAGCTCGAATTCACCGGCCATTACTGGGAGCACTCCTGGCCGATCTGCACCCAGGTGCCTGATAACATGGCCATGTACGCCTGGCACCAGCGGCCGGCGATCGACGTTCTGATGAACCATTACAGGGAAGACGTGCATGCCCAGTTCGGCAACGCCCGGGCGGTGCGCGAGCTGGCCAGCGTGGCCAACCAGCTTGGCCGGTCGCGGACGCTGTGCGAGGCCTACGGGGCCGGCGGCTGGGACCTGCGCTTTGAGGATATGAAGCGGATCGGCGACTGGCTGTACGTGCTGGGCGTGAACACGATGAACGAGCACCTGTCGTTCGTCACGATCCGCGGCGCCCGCAAATACGACCATCCGCAAAGCTTCTCGTACCACGAGCCGTGGTGGACCGACTACCACGTGATGGCCGACTACTGGGCCCGGTTGTCGGCGGTGATGTCGCAGGGCGAGCAGATCAACAAGGTCCTGCTGCTGCAGCCGACGACGACGGCGTGGATGTACAACAATGAGCAGGCCAACCACAAGCGGCTCGGGGAGATCGGCGCCGCCTTCCAGAAAATGGTGCTGGATTTCGAGGCTGCCCAGGTCGAGTACGACATCGGTTCGGAGGACATCATCACCCGGCATGGCTCGGTTGAAGGCAAGGCCCTCAAGGTGGGCAAGCGAAGTTACACCAAGGTGGTCCTGCCGCCGTTGACGGAGAACCTGAACGCCAAAACGCTGGAGCTGCTGGAGACCTACAGCCGCAACGGCGGGGCGCTCATCAACCTGGGAGAACTCACCCTGGCGGACGGGCGGCCCTCGGACCGGGCTCGCCAACTCGCTCGTACCGAGTCGCTGCCCAACCTGGCGGTGTCGCTGCGGGAAGACGGACTGAGCATCACCCGGGCCCAGGGCGACAAAGGCATTCTGTTCCACCATCGGCGGCACATCGACGACGGGCAGATCCTGTTCCTGGTAAATACCAGTATCGACCACCCGTCCGCCGGCACCCTGGAGTGCGTAGCCGGTGGTATCGAGCGCTGGGATCTGTGGACCGGCAAAACGGAGGCGTACCCCTTCACTGCGGGTTCGGACAACACCGTCCGCGCCGAGTTCCAGCTTCCGCCCTGCGGCAGCCTGTTGTTGTTCCTGTCCAAGAAGCCCCTTGAGCCGGCCAAGGCCGTGGTCGAAAAGATCACCGAAATTCCGCCGGTCAGCGGGGTTCAAGCCCAGCCGGTTGAGCCCAACGTTCTCGTGTTGGATTACATGGACGTCACCGCCGGCGGCGAGACGAAGAAGGACGTCTACCGTTTCCAGGCCCAGCAGTTTGTTTTCCAGAAGAACGGCCTGTCGCGCAATCCGTGGAACACGGCCGTGCAGTTCAAGGATGAGCTGATCTCGAAGAAGTTCCCGGAGGACAGCGGTTTTGAGGCCAGCTACAAGTTCACCATCGCCGAGAAGCCGCCCGCACCACTGTTCATTGTCATTGAGCGGCCGGACCTGTATACCATCCTCTGCAACGGCCAGGAGGTCACGGCGGCCGAGGGCCAGTGGTGGCTGGACAAGGCCTTCGGGAAGATCGACATCTCCCGGGCGGTCAAGAGCGGCGAGAACGTGGTGACCATCAAAGCCCGGCCGTTCACCATCTACCACGAATTGGAGCCCGCATACGTGCTGGGGGATTTTGCGCTCAAGCCGGCGGAGAAGGGCTTTGTGATCCTGCCGTCGCAGCCGCTGAAGCTGGGACCATGGAACGAGCAGGGCCGGCCGTTCTATGCCGCCGGAGTGAGATATATCCAGACGTTTGATGTGCCCGCCCCGACCGCAGGCCGGTACCGGGTGTCCCTGGCTCCGAGCGGGGCCGACTCCACCGGCCAGGCGCCGGAGCGACACTGGTACGGCAGCGTGGCCCGGGTCACGGTGAACGGCAAAGACGTCGGACACATCTTCCACGCGCCGTGGGAGTGCGACGTGACCAGCGCCATCCAGCCGGGGGAGAACGTGGTTGAGGTGACGGTGGTCGGCACGCTCAAGAACACGCTCGGCCCGCATCACGGCAATCCGCCATTGGGGATCGCCTCGCCGAATATGTTCTACCAGGGTCCCGAGGACGGCCCACCGACGGGCAGCCAGTATTCGACGGTCGGTTACGGGCTGTTCAAGCCGTTCGCCCTGAGGCAGACGAAGTAGGAGAGGGTTCAGGGTTCTGGGTTCAGAAATCCGGAACCGGCGCACTCTCAGCGCGCCCATAGCCCTCAGACGGAAAATCGCGAGCCCACCTTCAGAGCGATCTTCTGAAGGTGGGCCGTCCGTCGTTTTCACTTCTCCCGTCCGACTTCGGGCGGGTGGACATCGTATGACTTAATACGGGATAATACCCGTGGTCATCGACCCGCCTCGGGGCGGCGTCCAGCCGGTTCAGGTGTTTGCATGTTGATCCCGCGTGCCGGGCAATGTATTGGCGATTTTGAGCTGATCCGCCGAATCGGAGCCGGCGGCATGGGGGTGGTCTATGAAGCCCGGCAGCTCACCACCGGCCGGCAGGTGGCCCTGAAAATTCTCAGCCCGGCCCTGTCCCGGGAAAAGAACCGGCTGCGTTTTCTGCGCGAGGCCGAGGCGGCGGCGCGTCTGCATCACCCCAATATCGTGGCCGTCTACGCCATCCGCGAGGATGCCGAGCTGTGCTATTACGCCATGGAGTACATCCAGGGCTGGCCCCTGTCGCGGGTAATCGAGCAGCTTGCGGCCGTGTCGCGGTCCGGTTCTCAAGAGTTCAGTCAAGTGTCGTTGGCTGAATTCATGTACACCCACGCGGACCAGAATGCCGGATGCGATTCGACAGCGGCGACGGTTATCGAGGGCCCGGCCACTTCCGCAGGAGGGCGGAGCACCGGTCCGGCGGATAGCGCGGCACGATCCGACGACAGTTCAAAAACCCTCTCCAGGCTCTCCTTCGCCCCAGCGGGAGAAGCCGGCCGGAAGGCGAGTCGCCTCACCGAAGATCGGCGGGACGCCAGCGATACAGCAAGCGGGCAAGACGTCGGCGACGGGGGAGATGCCGACAGCACTGGAAGCATGCACAGCGCAGGGATCTCAGGGTGGCCATCGGCCATCCGCAAGCCGCAAGGCGCGGTTTCCCCGCGGTCTCTCATCGGCGACGAGTCCTACGTGCGCCAGGTTGTGACCATGATCCGGGACATCGCCCAGGCCCTGCAATATGCCCATTCGCAGGGCGTCACGCACCGGGACATCAAGCCCGACAACCTGCTCATGGATCAGGAGGGCAAGCTGCACCTGGTGGACTTCGGGCTGGCCCGGGTCCTGGAAGAGGACAACCTGACCCTGACCGGGGAGCTGATGGGCACCCCGTTGTATATGAGCCCCGAGCAGGTGGCCGCCGGTCGAATCGGCATCGACCATCGCACCGACCTCTATTCGCTGGGCGTCGTGCTCTACCATCTGCTCTGCCTGCAACCGCCCTACGAGGCCCCTACCCGCGAGGCGTTGTTGCGGGCCATCGTCATCCATTCGCCGCCCCCGCTTTCATCGCGCAATCCGGCCGTCTCCAGGGAGCTGGAAACCATCGTCCATCACGCCATGGAGAAAGATCCCGACCGCCGCTACGCCTCCGGGGCAGAACTGGCTGACGACCTGGACCGCTGGCTGGCCGGCAAGCCCATTTCGCTCCGCCCTCCCAGCCGGCTGCGACAATGGTGGAACGGTTTGTCGGGTTCGAGGCGAAAGGCGTGGGCCGGCGCTGCGGGGACGGCCCTGGCGGCGCTGGCGACGGCCATATTCCTGACGGCGGGGCCGCGGGATAGGGGCAAAATCGCCGTCGCACCACCCAGCCCCGGGGAGGCCGTTCAGCGGGCCGCGCAGGAAGCCGCGGCCGGCGACTATTTCCACAGTGCGCTCTGGTACGCGGAAGCGTTTCGGCGGGGCGCAGGGCCGAAAGAGGTCTCCAACCTGCAGGCCTCGATTATTTTCAACGAGCTGGCTGTACCTTACGGGCGTTTCCCGCTGAGCGCGGCCCGGCGGTCGTGGGGCCTGCATCCAGCCCAGGCGCTGTGCGCTTTTGCGGAGGCCGGCGGCGGAATGCGCGTGTGGGACCTCTTGGCGGGCCCCGCGGCAACGTCCGCCTTCGGACCCGAGGCGTCGCCGCAGTGGCTCACCTTTGATGACAGCGGCCGGGTGCTCTGGTCCATCCAGGCAGGCGACGACGGCGACCTCCTGCAGCTCTGGACGCCTACCGGCGAGCCGCTCACCGCCGAACCCGTAAAAGTCGCCGGGCGAATCACCGGCGTGCGAATCGCGGAGGGCGGGCGCACCGCCGGCGCCGACGCGTACACGGTGATGGTCTTAGTCAGCCCGTCGCCCCCGGCAGCGGGACAGCCTGGCGGCCGGAGGCTTCAGAACGTAGCCGTCTACCGGATCCAGCCGGGGCACCCGGGGAAGCTGCTTCGACAGATGTCCGGCGTTCGGCGGGCCGATTTGAGTCACGACGGACGGTGGCTGGCCGCCTTGAGCGCGGACGATGTCTTCCAGACCGTTCTTCTGACCAGCGCGAGCTCGATCCCGCTGGGACCGGCCGGGACGACGGCCCTGTTTGCCTTCTCTCCGACCGCGGAGGACATGGCCCTGGCCGACCCCAAGGGCGAGATCTCGTTCCGGGAGCCGCGCCCCGGCGAACCGGCCCGGCAGGTGGGCGTGGCTCTGGAAATCTCCGGCCTTCGGCCCGGAGTGACGCCGGCGTACCTGCGTTTCAGCTCTGACGGGAAGCATTTGCTGGTGGTGGGAACCGATACCGAGGTCATCCCGCCCCACCGGCGTTCCGTGGCCATCCTCAGCACGCAATCGGCCACGGAGCTGCACCGGGCTTTCGCCCGCGACGCCTGTTTCAGCGCGGACGGCCGGACCGTGGCGTGGTGGGATGACGAAGGCGTGACGCTGGCCATCTGCGAAGAAAACCAGGTCAAGCCCCGACCACCGATCCGCGTGCCGGTTTTGAAACGGCCGGTTGCGCCGGCCGGCGGCATGGGCGGGGCTTTTTCCGACACGCGCCCGCTGCCCGTACAACTCGACGCCCGGGGACAACGCATGGTGTGCATCGAGTCCATGGGCCGCAACCAGCCCGATGTTCAGTCGGGTCGCGTTTCCGTCTGGGATGTGCACACCGGCGAGCGATTGCGAATCCTGCGCGTGCCGGCGAACGTGAACGCGTGCGGCCTGGACGCGACCGGCCGGTTCGCCCTGGTTCAGTTGGATCAACCCCGACCGACGCTGCTGGCCTGGGACTTGGGATCGCCGGAAGCGCCATATCTGCGCAGCGCCCCGATCTCCGCCGTACCGGTTTCGCTCAGCGATCTTCGCTTAACTCCCAGTCCGCTGCTGGTGATGCGGTCGCAGACGGACGACGGGCCGCAATGGCTGGTGCTGGATCCGGCCACGCGGCGGTCGGTCTACCCACCGGTTCCCGCGGAAAGGTCGGACTCCACCTGGCTGACCAGCGAGGACGCCACCCTTCTGCTGCAAGTGATCGGCGACGGGATACGGACCCTGGATACACGCAGCGGCCGCTGGGGCCCGCTGATCACGTTCACCGAGAGTCCGGAAAGCGTGCTGGCCCTTTCGCCGGACAAGCGCACCGTCGCGACGTCCCACGATTTCCGGCTGATTCTGCACAGGGTCGATACCGGCACGGTGGAGCTGGAGCTGCCCGCGTTGTCTTACCGGCCGGTGCGGGCGCGTTTCAGCCCCAGCGGCCGTTACCTTGCGGTCGCCGGGCAGGGGCGGATCACGGTGTATTCGCTGGATCCGGCAGGCCGCACCATGGAGGTTGATACCGGTCAACCCGTCGAGCAGATGGTGTTCTGCTTTGAGGAAACCCTGCTGGCGGTCGGCCATACCGCGGGTGCGGCCAGTCTCTGGTCCGTTCCCGAAGGGCGTTGCGTCGGCAAAGTCGAACCCGCCGCCGGGCCACAACTTCCCACCTTTATCGCGGTACGGGACCAACCGGTGGGCTCCGCTCCACCGCTGCTGGCCACCGCGTGCGCGAACCGGATCGAACTGCGAGCCTTGCCGCCCTCACCGGCCGGAGGAGCGGAGGTGCGGCTGGATCCGATCGGGCCGCCGCTCGAAACCATGGATGGCATCGTGGCACTCGCATTTCCACCCTGCCAGACCGACCCGGCCTTGCCGGATGCGAAGGCAGGGGCGAGCCCGTCGGCGGAGACCCGGCCATCCAATGAGAACGAGTCCCGACCCTGCGAGCGGCTCCTGGTGCTTACCGACAACCCGGCCGTGTGCTGGTTCGATCTGGCCGCCCATGCGTGGACGCCTGAGCAGTGGCGGCGTCAGATTGCGGCCCGCACGGGGATGATGATCGACGCGGAGGGAAAACCGGCTCCCGCCCACTGACCTTAAGACCGTCGCGGCGGGCCGGTAACACGTCGCCGCCAAGCCTGATACAATCTGCCTATGGATTCCGCTCGTATTCTGCTGATGGACACTTCCGGTAAGACCGGCGCGGTCGGTTTGGCTACCGGCACGGAGGTATTGACGGCCACGCATCTGCCGGGCGTGATGCGGCACGCGGCCGAACTGCTGCCCACGATCGAGACACTTCTACGCGGCGTCAACTGGGCGCCCGATTCGCTGACGGATGTGTTTTTGACCATTGGGCCGGGGAGCTTCACCGGCCTGCGGCTGGGCGTATCGGTGGCGCGCACGCTGGCGTGGTCTGCCGGGGCGCGCATTGTGGCGGTGCCGACGCTGGACGTGCTGGCCCGCAACGCGCTGGCGGAGAATCCGCCGCCCCATGTGGCCGTGGTGCTTGACGCCAAGCGCGGCCAGGCCTTCATGGCCTGCTTTGAACATCGTCAGGGGCAATACGTGACCGTTCTCGATGCGTGCCTGGACGAGCCGCGCGCGTTTCTGGCCCGCTGCCCCCGCCCCCTGGCCGTGCTGGGCGAGGGTCTGGCCGTCCATGGGCCGGCAGTGGCCGAAAGCGGCGCGGTGATGCTGCCCCCGGAGCGCTGGCCGGGCCGGGCCGAGCACGTCTTCGCCCTGGGCATCCAGCAGGCCCGTGCCGGTGGATACACCCCGCCGGGTGATCTGGTCCCGCGGTACATTCGCCGGCCGGAGATGGAAGAACGGTGGGAGAAACGGCAGGCGCAGCTCCAGGCCGGGCCGACAGGAGAGCATTCGCACTGATGAAGAAGGTGACCATCTACAGTGACGGCGCATGCCAGGGCAACCCCGGTCCGGGGGGATGGGCGGCCCTTCTGATTTACGGCAAGAACCGCAAGGAAATCAGCGGCGCCTGTCCGGCCACCACCAACAATCGGATGGAACTCACCGCCGCCATTCAGGGTCTGCAGACGCTCAAGGAGCCTTGCGAAGTCGACTTCTGGACCGACTCGGAGTATGTCCGCCAGGGCATCACCGAGTGGCTCCCCAACTGGAAGCGCCGCGGCTGGCGTACGGCCGGCAAGAAGCCGGTGAAAAACATCGACCTGTGGCAAGCCCTCGATGCGGCTGCCGGCCGGCACCAGATCCACTGGCACTGGGTCCGCGGCCACAACCAGCAGCCGGAGAACGAGCGCTGCGATCAGTTGGCCACCGAGGCGATCGAACGGTTGCGCCAGGAAATGTCTCCTCTCGAACTGGACCGGGCACTGCGGGAATTCCAGTCTTGCCCCACGCCGCTGCTGGATTCAGCGAACGGCGAATAGGGAAGCCGGCAGAGTCGAAAGGTGACAAGGTGCGAAAGTGAGGGAGGCATGCGACAAGGAGGCAGTGAGATGAACAGCCGAACTCAGCAGCCATTTTCGATTCTCAATTCTCGATTCCTGCTCATCGCACTCAACTGCATCTGCCTGCTGGCCATCACTACCGCAACCGCCTTCGCCGCCGAGCGCCCCAATGTGGTTTTCATTCTGACCGACGATCAAGGTTGGTTTGACGTGGGCGCACATGGCAATACGACCATCGAGACCCCGGTCATGGATCGACTGGCGAAGGATGGCGTCGAGTTCACCCGCTTCTATGCCTCTCCGGTCTGCGCGCCGACGCGGGCGGCCCTGATGACCGGCCGGCACCACCAGCGAACCGGCGTGGTGGATACCTTCAAGGGCCTAGACGTGCTGGACGCCCGCGAGGTCACGATCGCCGACGTGTTTCGCAAGGCCGGCTATCGCACGGGCTGCTTCGGCAAGTGGCACCTGGGCCGCTACGCCAGGTACCACCCGAACAGTCGCGGCTTCGACGAATACCTGGGCTTCTGGCAGTACGGGTTCATGAACCGCTACGAGGATAGCGACGAATTGTGGCACAACCGCGAGCGGATTCTGGCCACGGGCTACATCACGGACGTGCTGACCGACGCGGCCATCGACTTCGTGAAGGCCAACCACAAATCTCCGTTCTTCCTGTACGTGCCGTATAACGCGCCGCACAGCCCGTACGTCGCACCGGATCGATACATCGAGAAGTACCTCCAGAAGGGCCTCCCGCTGCGCGAGGCGCGCATTTACGGCATGATCACCTGTCTCGACGAGAACATCGGACGGCTGCTAAAAACGCTCGACGACACCGGCGTGGCGCAGAACACGATCGTCATTTTCATGACGGACAACGGCGGCGTGAGTGGACACTACAAGGCCGGCCTGCGGGGCAGGAAGGGCACCGTGTACGAGGGCGGCGTGCGCGTGCCGTTCTTCGTCCGCTGGCCGGGGAAATTCCCCGCCGGCAAGAAGATCGATGCCATGGTCCAGCACATCGACGTGTTTCCCACGCTGTGCGAGCTGATCGGCGCCGACCCGCCGGTCGACCGGGTCATCGACGGGAAGAGCCTTTTGCCTCTGATTCGCTCTGAAACGACGGCCAGCCCGCACCAATATCTGTTCCACCAATGGAATCGCGGCAAGCCCAACCCGGACGAGAGCTGGGCGGCTTTCGACGGGCGGTTCAAGCTGGCCAACGGCGAGCTGTTCGACCTCGCTGAGGATCCAGGCGAGCAGAGGAACATTGCCGCCCGGAGACCTGACAAAGCCAGGGAGCTCCGCGAGGCGTTTCTGGCCTGGTTTGCCGACGTCACGGCCGGGCGAGACTACACCCACGTGCCTATCGAGGTCGGCCGGGAGGATGAGAATCCGGTGGAGCTGGATGTGACCTGGGCCGATCCGGTCGGTCAGAAGGTCAAGCCGGATTACCACGGCTACATCCGCGATTTGGTGGACAACTGGACGCAGGAAGGCGACGCAATTCGCTGGAAGATCGAAGTGGTCAGACCGGGCACGTACGAAGTCCAGCTCGTCTATGGCTGCGCGCCCGCCGATGCCGGCTCCGTCTTCAGCATCTCTTCGGGAGCGGCGCGGCTGGAAGGCAAGACGCGTCCGCCCGCCGGCTCACGGGGGTTCCAATCCGAGGTCGTGGGCCGGTTGGACCTCGCAGCCGGGCCCGCCAACCTGGAAATCAAGGCCGAAAAGATCACCGGTCGCGAGCTGATGGTGCTGCACAAGGTATGGTTGCGGCGACTGCCGTGAATACACGGGAGAAGGTTGGGCGCGAGAGAACCGCAACATATCACCTGGTTTACCGGGCGGCCCCAGGAGAAGGATTGCTCCAGGATTCAAAAAGCTCGGCCGCGAGGTGGAGCTTCGAGAAGTGTTTGTCGCAAAAGGTGCCTCTCATAGTGTGATGTGCTATACTCTGCGATAACCTGGAACCGGCCGGGAATCTTCAGGTCGGCATCCATCTTGCGGATTCGAATATGAGCACAGCAGCAGGGCCAAAGCCGGATACGAGGCGCAAGCTTCGAGTCCTGGTGGTGGACGATCAGAAGGACACCGCCCGGATGCTTCAGCTTTTTATCGCCGGCGCGGGGCACGAGGTCCAGACCGCGGGCACCAAGGCGGCGGCCCTGGAACTGGCCGGGCAGACGCCGTTTGACGTGGTGGTCAGCGATCTGCGCCTGCCGGACGGCTCGGGGAATGAGCTGATCAAGGAGCTGCAGGCCCGCCAGGCCATCAAGGGGATCGCGTTTACCGGCCTGAGCGGAGCGGAAGAGCAGGTCACGAGCCGTGCGGCCGGCTTCTCCGCCCTGCTGGTCAAGCCGCAGGGCCTCGACAGCCTGCTGGAGACCATCGACCGGGTAGCCGCGGAGGGCTGATCCGGCCCGCTGGCCAACCCCAGAACGCACCCACGCAAATTAAAGCGTACCCGAACACGACCGAGCCATTGCCCTGCCCGCACTCTCGCCCAGCGGCTGTGGATGACCCGGCGCGGACGCGCATTTCGTCATCATTGCGGACGCCGAAATATGCTCATCCTAAGCCCGTCAGTTTGACACCTGTGGGCCCCATCGCCATGATATCGCCCGGTTTTTTTTGCAAGCTGATGCAGGGAATCAGCCTTTCTTATCGATCCGGGAGGATCGGATGCCTCGTCGTACTGATATCCGCAAGGTTATGATTATCGGGTCCGGCCCCATCGTCATCGGGCAGGCCTGCGAGTTTGATTATTCCGGCACCCAGGCGTGTAAAGCCTTGCGGGCACAGGGGTATCAAATTGTTCTGGTCAACTCCAATCCGGCCACGATCATGACCGATCCCGGCATGGCGGACGTGACTTACATCGAACCGCTGACGCTGGAGGCCATGACCGAGATCATCGCCAAGGAGCGTCCCGACGCCCTGCTGCCCAACCTGGGCGGACAGACGGGCCTGAATCTGGCCGCCGAACTGCACAAGGCTGGTGTGCTGGACAAGTATGGCGTCCAGGTCATCGGGGTGCAGGTGGACGCTATCGAGCGGGGCGAAGATCGCATCGCCTTCAAGGAGACCATGCAGCGCCTCGGCCTGGACATGCCGCGCAGCACCGCGGTGTACAGCGTTGAGGATGCGGAGAAGGTGGCCGCGGAGCTGGGCTACCCGGTGGTGGTTCGACCGGCGTACACCATGGGCGGGACCGGCGGCGGGCTGGTCTACAACGTCGAGGAGCTGCGCGTGGTGGCCAGCCGGGGCATCGCCGCCAGCCTGATCGGGCAGGTCCTCATCGAGGAGTCCGTGCTGGGTTGGGAAGAGCTCGAACTGGAGGTGGTCCGCGACGCGAAAAACCAGATGATCACGGTGTGCTTCATCGAGAACGTGGACCCCATGGGCGTGCACACGGGGGATTCCTACTGTGTCGCCCCCATGCTGACCATCGCTCCGGAACTCCGGCGCCGGTTGGAGGAATATGCCCATCGCATCGTCGAGGCGATCGAGGTCATCGGCGGGACGAACGTGCAGTTCGCCCACGACCCCAAGACCGGCCGGGTGGTGATCATCGAGATCAATCCGCGCACCTCGCGGTCGTCGGCATTGGCCTCCAAGGCCACCGGATTCCCCATCGCCCTGGTTTCCTCCTGGCTGGCCGGCGGGTTGACCCTGGACGAGATCCCCTACTGGCGCGACGGCACGCTGGAGAAGTACACGCCCTCGGGGGACTACGTGGTGGTCAAGTTCTGCCGCTGGGCTTTTGAGAAGTTCAAGAACGCCCAGGACAAGCTGGGCACGCAGATGCGGGCCGTCGGCGAGGTCATGAGCATCGGCAAGAACTATAAGGAGGCCTTCCAGAAAGCCATCCGCTCGCTGGAGAACGGCCGGCACGGGCTGGGCTTCGCCAAGGACTTCAACCGCCGCTCGCTCGACGAACTGCTGGGCATGCTCCGCGAGCCCACCAGCGAACGACAGTTCATCATGTACGAGGCGCTGCGCAAGGGCGCCACCATCGATCAGCTTCACGCCCTGACCCACATCAAGCCGTGGTTCATCGAGCAGATGAAGGAGCTGGTCGAGCTGGAAGAGAAGATCCTGCAGTACAAAGGGCGGCCACTGCCCGACGATCTGCTCATACAGGCCAAGCGCGACGGGTTCGCCGACAAGTACCTGGCGCGGATCCTCAACGTCAGCGAGAAGTCCATCCGCCAGCAGCGGGAGAAGCTCGGCGTGGTCCAGAGCTGGGAGGCCGTGCCGGTCAGCGGCGTCGAAAACGCGGCCTACTATTACTCCACCTACAACGCCCCGGACAGCGTGCCCACCTCCAACCGCAAGAAGGTGATGGTGCTGGGCGGCGGGCCCAACCGCATCGGCCAGGGCATCGAGTTTGACTATTGTTGCGTCCATGCCGCGTTCGCCCTGCGCGATCTCGGCTATGAGACGATCATGGTCAACTGCAATCCGGAGACGGTCTCCACGGATTACGACACCTCTGACAAGCTCTATTTCGAACCCCTCACCGTCGAGGACGTACTGGCCATCTACCACAAGGAAAAGCCCGAGGGCGTCATCGTGCAGTTCGGCGGGCAGACCCCGCTCAATATTGCCCAGGAGCTGGCCGCCGAGGGGGTGCGCATTCTGGGCACCACCCCGGACACCATCGACCTGGCCGAAGATCGCGACCGTTTCCGCAAGATGATGGACCGGCTGGAGATCCCCATGCCCGAATCGGGCATGGCCAGCACGCTGGAAGAGGCCCTGGTGATCGCCAACCGGATCGGCTACCCGTTGATGGTCCGGCCGTCGTACGTGCTCGGCGGGCGCGGCATGGAGGTGGTCTACGATGAGCAGATGCTGCGGCAGTACATCGCCGCGGCCACCGACGTGACCCCGGACCGGCCCATCCTGATTGACAAGTTCCTCGAAAATGCCATCGAGGCCGAAGCCGACGCCATCTCCGACGGGAAGGAGACCTTCATTCCCGCCGTGATGGAACACATCGAGCAGGCGGGGATCCATTCGGGCGATTCGGCCTGCGTGATCCCGCCGATCAGCATTCCGCAGCGGCATGTGGAAACGATTTGCGCCTACACCCACAAGATCGCCCGGGAACTGGGCGTGGTGGGCCTGATGAACATGCAGTACGCCATCGCCGACGACAAGGTGTACGTGCTGGAGGCCAACCCGCGGGCCTCGCGCACGGTGCCGCTGGTGTCGAAGGTGTGCAACATCGCCATGGCCCGGGTCGCCACCCAACTGATGATGGGGGCGCGGCTGGCGGACCTCAAGCTGAAGAATCACCCCATTCCCCATTTCGGGGTCAAGGAGGCGGTCTTCCCCTTCCCCATGTTCCCGGAAGTGGACCCGGTGCTGGGGCCGGAAATGCGCTCCACCGGCGAAGTGCTGGGCATGGCCGACTGCTTCGGGCTGGCCTTCTACAAGGCCCAGGAGGCCGCCAAGGGCCGTCTGCCGACGGAAGGCACGGTGCTGATCTCGGTCTGCAGACCGGACCACGAGGGGGTTCTTGGCCCGGCCCGTCGCCTGCACGAGCTGGGCTTCCGCATCCTGGCCACCGAAGGGACGCACGCGCTCCTGACGGCCCAGGGGGTCCCGGCGGAGCGCATCAAGAAGCTCAGCGAGGGACGGCCGAACATCCTCGACGCGATCACCAATGGCGAGATCCAACTGGTCATCAACACGCCGGCCGGCCGGCTCAGCCAGCACGACGACTCTTATCTGCGCAAGGCGGCCATCAAGTATAAGGTGCCGTACATCACCACCTTAGCCGCCGCCCGCGCCGCCGCCGAGGGTATCGCCGCGATCCGCGCGGGCCGTGGTGCGGTTAAGAGCCTGCAGGAATACCACGCCGGCATCGGCGGCTGACCGCCCGTGCGCTGAACCCCGCTGCACCCAAGGTCTTCCAAATGGCGAGCCCGGGTTCGGCGTGCCCGGCTCACCCGCCTGCGGTGTGGCAACTCTTCGTGGCGGGGTGGCGCGCAGCCCTGGAGGGCGTGCATCTTGCACGCTTTCGAGGCGGGCAGGATGCCCGCCCCGCTGATGCGCTGGCCGCTTCACCATAATCCTTTGCCAGCCGCCCACTTGCCGGAAGGCGCCGGGCAAGCTTGTTAAGCCGGCCGCCGGCCGTTATCTTCCGGCCTCCATGCCGTCGCATCTGCTTCGCTCGGCCCGGTTGATTGGCGCGCTCACGCTCGTGTCCCGCGTGTTGGGGCTGGCGCGGGATATGGCCGTCACCAACGCCTTTGGGGTAAGCTCGGCGGCATCCGCCTTCTGGACGGCTTTTCAGATTCCCAACCTGTTTCGGCGCTTGTTCGGCGAGGGGGCCCTCTCGGCGGCCAGTATTCCCGTCCTCACAGAAACCGCATCCAAGGCGGGTAAAGATGCCGCCGACCGGCTGGCCGGGCGCATTCTGGGGCTCTTGCTGGTGATACTGACCGGCCTGTGCATCGTGGGCGAGGTCGCCGTCGCCCTCCTGTACTGGCTGTTCGCCGAGGACACCCAGAACGCATTGATGCTGGGCCTGACCGCGTTGATGCTGCCGTACATGATCTTCATCTGCGCGGCGGCCATGCTCGGGGGCGTGCAGAACGTCTTCGAGCGGTTCGCGTCCGCCGCGGCGGCCCCATTGATCCTGAACGTGTTCGTGATCGCGGCCGCGGTGGGCGGACGCTGGATCGGGGCCACCGAGGCCCGCGGGGTCATGCTGCTGGGGACGGCGGTGGTGATCTCCGGCATCTTTCAGATGGCCTGGCAATGGGCGGCGACCCGGCGGATCGGCCTGCGGTTGCCCCTGAGCCTGGACATCCACGACCCGGCCATTCGCCGCATCGGGCTGACTATGCTGCCCATGGTGGTGGGCCTGGCCACGGTGCAGTTCAACACTGTGGCGGATGCGCTGATCGCCTGGTGGTTTGTGCCCGAAGAGGTTATGCAGCCCGGTGGCCCTGGTCAGCACGTGGGGCCCACCATCCTCTCGCTGGCCCAGCGGCTGTACCAATTCCCCATCGGGGTGTTCGCGATCGCGCTGGCCACGGCCATCTATCCGGCCCTGAGCCGGCATGCGGCCGAAAGCGACCTGGCCGGGTTGGGCCGGACATTGTCGCGCGGCATTCGCATCGTGAGCTTCGAAGGGCTGCCCAGCATGGTCGGGCTGATCCTGATTCGCGAGCCGCTGGTCCGGCTGTTGTTTGAGCACGGAAAATTCACGGAATGGCCGGAGGCGGCCGATCGAGTGTCGTTCGCGTTGCTGATGTACGCGCTGGGCATCTGGGCCTTCGGGGTGAACCAGCTTGTGGTGCGGACCTTCTACGCCCTGGGAGACGCGAAGACCCCGCTGGGGGTCTCGGTACGCAATGTGGGCCTCAACCTTGTTCTGAACCTGCTGCTGGTGCACACGTTCCTGCGCGAGGCCGGCCTGGCCCTGGCAACCACCATCTGCGCAGTGCTGCAGGCGGCCGTGCTACTGTATCGCTTTTCGCGGCGCGGGGGGCACCTGGAATGGGCCCCGACGCTGCAGAGCATCGGGCGAACGGCCGTGGCCACGGTAATCATGGCCGGCGCGGTCGCCGCCGTAGAACACGCTCTCGGCGCTGCCCCGGCAGTGCTGGCGGTCCCAACCCTAGTGGTTACCGGCGGAATCTCATTCATTGGCGCGGCCCGGTTGATACGGTGTGAGGAGTTGGGGGAGATCATGAGGAGGTGAGGGAGCGGAGGGCGCAGAGGAGGCAGAGAGATTGAACCGCAGAGACGCTGAGACGCAGAGCGGGCTGCACTCGCAACCCAAGATGCTTGGGTATGATGTCAGTGGTCAGTAGTCAGTTGTCAATTGTTGGGTCAGTGGTCCTTTTGTCAGTTGTTGGGAGCGGAACAGACACCCTGCTCGAAGGTCTCCGTTCGGCAACCGAGACTGCTCAAGAGAACAAGCTCTGATGAGCTTGTTCCACAGAAAAGATTGCATCTTGGCGTCTTTGCGTCTTGGCGGTTCAATTCCGTCTGCCTGATCGGAACGGAGCAGTATAACCGTGGAGACGCCGAGACGCAGAGACACACTATTTATCTCTTTCTTCTCAAAACGATTACATCTCTGCGTCTCTGCGGTTCAATTCTCCCTCTGCTTCCTCCGCTTACTCTGCCCCCTCTCCAGATCGTTCACCAGCTTGTATTCCACCCCGTCAACCAGGGCGTTCCAGGAAGCCTCGATGATGTTCTCGTTAACCCCGACGGTGCTAAAGATTTCGTGCGTGTCTTCGTCGAGGAACTCGATGGAGACGCGCACGCGGGCGGCGGTTGCGGCGTGGGGGTTGATCACGCGAACCTTGTAATCGATGAGTCGGATCCGCTCGACGGCCGGATAATGAGACCTCAGCGCCCGGACCAGGGCGTGGGCCATGGCGTCCACCGGGCCGTGGCCGTCGGAGACCTGGTGCTCGATCTGGCCTTTGACCTGAAGCTTGATAATGACCTCGGTATTGGGCTCGCCGTTGTTGGCGTCGCGCAGGGCCGCCGCCCGCCAGTGCTCCAGTTTCCAGAAAGGTTCGTAGAGGCCCAGCTCCCGCCGGCAGAGCAGCTCGAAACTGGCCTCGGCCGACTCATACACGTAACCCTGTTCCTCGCGTTCCTGAAGCCGCTTGAGCAGGCGGCGCTGGATGGCCTTGTCTTCGATATCGAGCTTGCGGCCGATCTTCTCGGCCACGCCGCTGGCCCCGCTGAGCTCGCTGATGAGGATACGCCGGGAATTGCCCACGCTGTCGGGGGCCACATGCTCATAGCTGCGGGCCACCCGCCGAACGGCGTGCACGTGCATGCCGCCCTTGTGGGCGAAGGCGGCCTGCCCGACGTAGGGCTGGCCGTCCACGGGCACGAGATTGGCAACCTCGTAGACGTAGCGGCTTACCTCCGTGAGCTGCTTGAGCCCACCCGGAATCAGCACCTCCTTGTCCAGCTTGAGAGCCAGATTGGCGGCCGCGGCGATCAGATCCATGTTGCCGCACCGCTCGCCGATGCCGTTGATGGTACCCTGAACATGGGTAGCCCCAACGCGGACGGCGGCCAAGGCATTGGCCACGGCCAGCCCGCTGTCGTTGTGCGTATGGATGCCGATCTTCACCGCGACGTGGGGACGGATCGCGGTGATGAACTCCGCGATGCGCTCCGGCAGGGACCCGCCGTTGGTATCGCAGAGGCACAGGCACTTGGCGCCGGCTTCCTGGGCAGCCAGCAGCGTCTTGAGGGCGTACTCCGGGTTGGCCGCGTAGCCGTCGAAAAAGTGCTCGGCGTCGTAAATGACCTCGCGACCCTGCCTGGCACAGTAGCGCACGGAGTCGGCGATCATCGCGAGGTTCTCATCCAGGCTCACGCTCAGCACCTCGCGGACGTGCAGGTCCCAGGTCTTGCCGACGATGGTGACCACCGGCGTGCGGGCCTCGATCAGGGCCTTCATGCCCTCGTCCTGGTCGGGACGGCAGCCCTTGCGGCGGGTCATCCCAAAGGCGACCGGGCGGGCATGCCGGAGCTTGAGCTGCCGGACGTGCTCGAAAAAGGCGGCGTCCTTGGCATTGCTGAGCGGGTAGCCGCCCTCGATATAGTCCACCCCGATTTCATCGAGCTTGGCCGCGATCAGCAGCTTGTCCTTGAGGCTCAGACTGACGTTCTGGGCCTGCGTGCCGTCGCGGAGGGTGGTGTCATAAAGTTCAATGCGTGGTCGGGCCGTTGCCATTTGAATCACCTTGCTGGATAACAAAAAAGGCCCCGCCGTCTGGGGCAGGGCCTGCATTCTCCACATCGTGAGCCTGCCGCCCTACCCGGTGATGCCGATAATAATGGCGATAATGATGCCGCTGGCGGCGACTAGGCCGTCATGGGGCCGAAAGGTCGGGATGGAGCGGGTTCCGAAGTTCATGCTCGGCTGTATCTTAGTATCAAGTTCGGCCCGCGCCAAGGGGTCGTTTTACCCCCGATGGTCCTTCCCATTTTTCACCCATGCGCCGGGGGAACGTTTCCCAGGCCGGCCCTCCGGCCTTTCCCGGCGATAACCTCGATGCCTACGGATGCCCCCCTCCGGCAGACGGGAGCCTTCCAGTCTGGCTCTTTTGCCTTCTTCGATGGCTCCTGTGTGAGTCATGGTCTACCTCCTGCCCGGGTCATTGCTTAAAGCCACCCCGAACGGCAATCCGCCTTGCTTGGCCCCACGGGACAGCCTTAGAATCGAGGAAATGCCCGGCCACTCGCGGCCGGTGATCAAGGCTCATCAACACAGGCAGTGACGTAATGGCGATTAGAAAGCCGATTCGCGCGGTGTTTCCAGGCATGTTCGATCCGATCACCAACGGACACCTGGACATCATCAAGCGGGCCGCCGTTCTGGTAGATGAGCTGATTGTGGCGGTAGGCAACAATCCGGCCAAGCAGCCCCTGTTCAGCACCCGGGAACGCGTCGAGATGATTCAGGAGCTGCTGGAGGGCACCGAAGGCGTCCGGGTGGAGGCTTACGAAGGCCTGACCGCGGATTTCGTCAAAGCGATCCAGGCCAAAGTGCTCATCCGCGGCATCCGCGACAACGTAGACCTGCACTACGAACTTGAACAGGCCAACATCAACATGGTCATCGGAGAGGTGGAGACCGTGTTTCTGTTGACCCGGGACCAATTCGCCCTGACGTCCAGCACGTACATTAAACAGATCGTGGAGCTGGGCTGCCTGGATCCCAAGCGGCTGACCCGGTTCGTTCCGCTCACGGTGGCGCACCGCCTGCGCGAGAAACTGGCCGGGGGCATGCCGGCCGAGTTGTCCTCGTCGCTGCTGCGGCCGAGGGATTAAGGGACGGTCGGCGATCGGGCATGGCCACGGGAAAGAAGCGATAGAAAGATCAAAGACAAAGGACTAAACCTATGGAAAGACGAGTCGCCGGCGAGGCGAGGGCCGACGACGCGCCAGGCGCATGCAGGTGCCAGCAGGAGAGTCACTTATGTCTAACAAGCGGATCGGTATTCTCACCGGCGGGGGAGACGTCCCGGGTTTGAACTCGGTGATCAAGTCGGTGGTATACTCAGCCTCGGCGCAGCCCGGGTATGAGGTCATCGGTCTGCGGCGCGGATGGGAAGCGCTCACCCACATGGACATCTCCGCGGAGATGGACCCGGACTATGTCCTTCCACTGGACCGCATCAACACGCGCTCCATCGACCGCTACGGCGGAACCTTTCTGCACACCTCGCGGACCAAGCCTTCCAAGATGAAGGCGGACCGGCTGCCCGACCATGTCCAAGCCCGGCTCAAGAGAGCCAAAGAGTTGGGCGACGGGCTCTTTGACCTCACCCCCCTGGTTTTGGAGAACATCGAGCGGCTCAAACTGGACTGGTTGGTCGCCATCGGCGGCGACGACACGCTGAGCTACGCGGCGGAACTCAACCGGCAGGGCTTCCCCGTGGTGGCCGTCCCCAAGACCATGGACAACGACGTGCGCAACACCGAGTACTGCATCGGTTTCTCCACCGCCCTGACCCGGGCCTCGGACGCTATCACCCGCCAGCGCACCACCATCGGCTCACACGAACGCATCGGCGTCTTCCGCATCTTCGGCCGGGATGCCGGCTTCACCGCTCTGTACACGGCCTACGTGACCTCGGCCCGCTGCTGCATCCCCGAAGTGGAGTTCGATGTGCACAAGGTGATCGACCTGCTGGTGGCCGACAAACGCAGCAACCCCAGCCGGTATGCGCTCATCATCCTCTCGGAGGGCGCGACCTGGAAAGGTTATCAGCTCCAGGAATACGGCGAGCCGGACGCTTACGGCCATCGCAAGAAGGTGAGCGTCGCCGAGGCCTTTGCGGAAGCGGTCAAACAAATCTCCGGCGAAGAATGCATCGTCTCCGACCTGACCTACGACCTGCGCAGCGGCGAGCCGGCGATTCTCGACCGCATGGTGGCCACCACATTCGCGAACATGGCCGTCGAGTGCATCCTGGCCAACGGCCCGGGCCGCATGATGGCCATTCGCAACGGCTGCTACACGGATACCGACATCCCCGACCCCGAGCTGGGGCCGCGCACGGTGGACGTGGCCAACATGTACAACGTCGAACGCTTCCGGCCCAGCTACAAGGTCGAACCCGGCACGCCCATCTTCCTGACCCGGGTCTAAAGAGCCATCCGGCCACGCGGAGGCCGGTCGAGTTCAAGGTTTCGATCCCAACCTGGAGCCAGCAGGGCAAGCCCGAATAAGCACGGTTCGCGGGCAAGAGTCTCCGCAAAGGAGAAGACGCGAAAAGCTGCCCGTTGCCGCCGTAAACAACTGACAAAAGGACAACTGACACAACAACTGACCACTGACTACTGACCACGGACCCGAAATACCGATCGCGCATTCATCCCAGCCACTGCGGATACCGCGCGGTGCCATCGAAATCGGCGGTGGTCTTGAAGCGTTCGAACTTGCCCATGCGGGCGTGAGGAGCGACACGGGCCAGCAGGGCGCGCATTTCCTCGCCGCCGAGCGGCTTGAAGTTCCTGACGATCTCGAGGTTTTGTTCGAGCACCTCCATGCTGTCCATCCCGCTGATGACCACCGAGGTCGGCAGGGTGAGCGCGTACGAGAGGCACTCGCGCGGCGTGGCAATCTGATTGCGGATAATCGCCCCGCTGGCCGTCGACTTCATGCCCAGAATGGCGATGCCCTCCCGGAGCATGCGCGGCAGGTTATCGGGGGCGAAGCTGCGGAAGGTGGCGTCGAGGACGTTGATCGGCATCTGGCAGGTGTCGAAGTGGTACTTGTGCCGGGCGGCCATGTCCAGCATGCGGTTGTGGGCGATGGGGTCTTTGTGGCCGGTGAAGCCCACGTAGCGGATCTTGCCGGCCTTTTTCGCGGCCTCGATGGCCTCGATGGCGCCGCCCTCGGCGAAACAGCGGTCGGGATCCTCGAAGCGGATGATCTCGTGGATCTGCATGAGGTCGATGCGGTCGGTCTGAAGCCGCCGGAGCGATTCGTCGATCTGCCGGGCGGCGGCTTCCCGGGTCCGGCCATCCAACTTGGTCATGAGAAAGACCTTCTCGCGGTAGCCGTCGCGCAGGGCCTTGCCCATCCAGACTTCGCTCTTGCCCTCGTGGTAATCCCAGCAGTTGTCCATGAAGGTGATGCCGCGATCGATCGCGGTGCGGATGAAGCGGATCGCGGATGACTCGTCCTTGAGCGTGCCGAGGTGGTAGCCGCCCAGGCCCAGGGCGGAGACCTGCTCACCGGTCTTGCCCAACGTGCGGTAGAGCATGTCGCCCTTGCGGGTCTCCTTCAGGTTGGCGGCGCTGCCCGGCGGCTCCGGCCTCCCGCTCTCCTCCGTTGAGCCAGGCTGACCGCCCTTCTCTTCCGCGCGTGCCTGCGCCGTCCAGAACCCCGACCAGGCGGCCAGTCCGGCCGCGCGCCTGAGCAGTTCGCGTCGCCGCATGGTTTCAGCTCCCGCATTTGGATTCGCCTGCGTTGCCCACGTTGCCCCCTCTCCGTCGCCGACGCTGTCCGCCCCTCTCCATTGTTCCCCTGTCAGACGGTGCGGGAAAGCCTGTCATCCCAGAGGGTGCAGAAAGGCATCTACCAGCGGTAGATTCGTTCGATCGCCAGCCTGAGCAGGACCAGCAGCGTGGCCCCCTCGCCGGGGCTGATCGAGTGGGAAAGATTCTGGACCTCCCCACCGGCTTTCTGGACACCGATTCTGAGGTGCCAGCCGGGCTGCTGCAGGGACTCCTCGAAAATGAGCGTCGTGGTACCGGCGGCGGTTTTGTGGAACAACCCCCGGTGTCGGCCATCTTTCGAGGGGCCGATGCCCTTCTGACGGCGTTCCAGGACGGCAAGGAGTTCGCCGATGTCGGTGACGCCGAGTTTCATGGTCAGCTTGTTGGCCCAGTCGAATCGGGCGTTGGTCTCACCTTCCATCTGCCCAATCTGAGCGGCCACATCCAGAAAAACGGCCTCCTTGTCGGCATTGAGTTCCCAGCCCGAGGCACAGCCACCCCCTTCCCTGCGTGGCTTGTAGATCTGGAACGCCTTGTTGAATCGTCGCCCCTGATTCGGCGCCTCGTTTTGCTGCTGCTGTGATTCCATCGATTTTCTCCCAATACCCAGCTTATAAACTACATGAATTACGGCCTCACTGTTTCATAACCACTTTGGGAATACTCGGCAAGTGCTACTCGCCGGTGCATGGGGGACGGGCATCTTGCCCGCCATCCTGAACCCGAACGGGAGGTGGGTGTCTTGTCCGGAAAACGGCCGGTACAGAGCCCGGCCGCTACGGGTTCACTTCGCCGTTGAAGTGGACGCCAGCCGTGGTTTCAGGAACTGGCCGGTGTAGCTGCGCGGGTTCTCGACGATGTCCTCCGGCCGGCCGACCGCCACGATCTCGCCGCCGCGCTCGCCGCCTTCGGGACCCAGGTCGATGATCCAGTCAGCCATCTTGATGACTTCAAGATTGTGCTCGATGACCAGGATAGTGTGGCCCTTGTCGGCCAGCCGGTTGAGCACGCGCAGCAGGTTGGCCACGTCGGCGAAGTGCAGGCCGGTGGTGGGTTCGTCCAGCACGTAGAGGGTATGGCCGCTGGGAGTCTTGGCCAGTTCGGCGGCCAGCTTGACCCGCTGGGCCTCGCCGCCGGAGAGCGTGGTGGAGGCCTGGCCCAGCGTGATGTAGGACAGGCCGACGTCATCCAGCGCCAGCAGGATCTGCTTGACATTGCTGAAGGCGTCGAAGAAGGGGATGGCCTCCTCGACGCGCATGTTGAGCACGTCGGCGATGTTCTTGCCCCGGTAGCGGACCTCCAGCGTCTCGCGGTTGTAGCGCGTGCCCTTGCAGACGTCGCAATCCACGTACACGTCGGGCAGAAAGTGCATCTCGATCTTCTTCGTGCCCTGGCCCTGGCAGGCCTCACACCGGCCGCCCTTCACGTTGAAGGAGAAGCGGCTCGGCGTGTAGCCGCGCAGCTTGGCTTCGCGGGTTTTAGCAAACACCTCGCGGATCAGGTCGAAAGCGCCCGTGTACGTGCAGGGATTGCTGCGCGGCGTCCGGCCAATAGGCGACTGGTCGATCTCGACCACCTTGTCCACCCGACCGGCGCCGAGAAGCTGGCGGTGCTTGCCGGGCTTCTCGCGCGAGTTATACAGCCGCCGGCGGATGGCCTTGAGGAAGACCTCGTTGACCAGTGTGCTCTTGCCGCTGCCGGAGACGCCGGTCACGCAGACGAAGCAACCGAGGGGGATGCGCACGTCGATGTTCTTGAGATTGTTTTCAGCCGCGCCCAGCACTTCCACGGATTGTGCCGGCACCACCTTGCGGCGCTTCTCCGGCAGGGGCACGCCCTTGGCGCCGGTGAGGTACTGGGCCGTGATCGAGTCCGGATTCCTGAGCACCTCCGGCAGCGGACCCTGGGTGATGATCCGCCCGCCGTTCGCCCCCGCGCCGGGGCCGATGTCGATGAGATGGTCGGCGGCGCGGATCATGTCCTCGTCGTGTTCGACCACCAGCACGGTATTGCCGGCGTCGGCCATCCTGCGCAGCGTGCGGATCAACTGATCGTTGTCGCGCTGGTGCAGGCCGATGGTCGGCTCGTCGAGAACGTAGGCCACGCCCACCAGGCCGCTGCCCACCTGGGTGGCCAGGCGGATGCGCTGGGCTTCGCCGCCGGAGAGGGTGGCCGAGGCGCGGTCGAGACTGAGATAGCCGACGCCCACATCCACCATGAACTTCAGCCGCCGGACGATCTCGCTCAGGATTTGTTCGGCGATGATGGCCCGCTCGCCGGTAAGCGGGGCGGGCATCTGATCGTCCTGCACCGGCGAGACACCGGTGCCACACGGGAGCCCGGCATTCCCCGACGAATCCCC
>JAAXZI010000159.1 GCA_012719955.1 Phycisphaerae bacterium
CAATCCCCTTGTCTCCTTGTCGCCATACCCCTGCGCATTGTTTCCACGCGCGCCCGCCCTCGCTTGCGCTTCGGGCTCTGGTCAGCTAGCCGGCCGGGCGAGCCGGTGGAGCACCACGAAATACTTCTGGGCCTCCATCATGTCCCGGGCGACGCACTGGAAGGTATCCGCGGCCAGGCGCTCCACGCCGGGGACGCACGCACAAATGTTGAGGCCCTCCCAGTGGCGGAAACGCACGGTGAGCGTCACGGGCAGCCGGGGCTTGAGCGGCTCGATCTGCGAGGCCCGGACGGTGGCGCTGCGGGCGGCAGCTTCGATGTCCTCGCGGACCTTGGCAATCGGCCGCATGCGCGCGGCGTTGAAGGCCAGCCCGGTCTTGGTGGCGACGAACTCGAAGCCGGCGGGCAACTCCCTGTCGAGCTGGGCTTTGAGCCGCTCGTCGCCGGTAACCAGGGCCACGGGGACGTCGAAGTGGCCGGCGAAGGCGGCGGCCCAGGCGGATTCGCCGATGGGCTCGCCATTCAGGCGGAAGTCGAGCACGTTGCCCGACCACGTATGGGCCAGCGTGCCGTCAACGGTATGGGCGCGGGGGTGATAGCCGATGAGGAAGACGGCGTTGAAGGTGGTATCGACGCCCTCCACCATGCTGTTGAGCGGGCCCCATCCGCTGATGAGTTCGGCGGCCGGATGGAGGCGGTCCAGCGGGATGTTGTTGGCGCCGTCGTGGGCGTCTTTCACCACGATCCGCTGGGCGCCGGCGGCCAGCGCGCCGCGCACGGCGGCGTTGACCTCCTCGACCATCCATTCGCATGCCTGCTGATATCGTGCCCCTTCCGGGTCGGCGTGCAACTTGCCCATTACGCCGCCGATGCCTTCGATGTCGGCTGAGATGAAGATGTTCACGTTTGATTCCCTTTCAGCGAGTTCAACAATATCTCTTGAATTCCTCGACCGTCATGCGTGCTTGACGTAAAACAGAGGCCAGCGTTCCACGACGCAGCTCAGAGAAATGCATCGGAACGTTGACAGTCAATGTCCCCTCACGCCACTGTGCATGACTATCCCTTTACCGTATGAGCACAAAGCCGGCACGGACCAGTGCAGCGGCAACCTGCTTGGGGCGTAGCTGCGGAAGTTCAGGCATGGACCTTCACCGCCAAATCCACCCGGAGCCGGAATACCGAGACGACATTCTGTGCATCGGTTCGTCGTGGATCCTCCGATTCAGGAACAGGCCGCAGATAGGGGAGGTTGGATTCGAAGCATGACTCCAGGTAGCCGGCGACTGCCTCCCGCAGCATGTTCTTGGCTTCGGTTTCGGTCTTGCCCTGCGAAGCAACGGCCAGTTCGGGGCAAAGCGAATAAAAACCATCCCCCTCGCGAACGATGAGGCCAGTAAAGACAAGTGCGTCACGATTCATTTTGCATCTCTTTTCGGATCCCATCGCTCCGAAGGCTGCCGGAACACCTGGTACAGGTAGTATAGCCCCGGCTCCGGTTCTGTCCGGCCGAAATGCTCACCGGGCCGCCCATCAACGTGAGCCGGTGATCCGCTCGGGCGACGCGCTTGCCGCGAAAGCCAATGAAGATCGGCGACATCGATTCGCTGCTCCGGGCGGACATAGGGTAAGATTATGGACCGGCGCCCATGCAGTCAATGCTGCATGGGTCGTGGACAAATCAAGGTCTTTGCACAGAAGGATGAATGGATGGAATACCGAGCGAAGATGATTGCGGTCCTGCTGCTTTCGGCGGCGGTGGCGAATGGCACGGAAAGCACAACGCAGCCGGCCGGAGTCGGCGCGATCAGCCCGTCGGCGGCGGTCCAGGACGAGAAGACCGGCATGCTCTGGTACGACGCGAAGCTGCTGACCATCGAAGGCAAGGGCTGGGCAGAGACGGAGGAGTTTTATGACCGCCTGCCGCCCCACGCCCAGGGGAAAGTGCCGGAGCACGTGTGGAACCTGAGCAAACGCAGCGCCGGCCTGGCCGTGCGCTTCATAACCAATTCACCCCGGATCCGTGCGCGCTGGAAAGTGGGCTCGAACCTGGCCATGCCGCACATGCCGGCCACCGGCGTCAGCGGACTGGACCTGTACGTTCGCTGGCGGGGAAAATGGCGGTGGGCCGGAATGGGCAAGCCCACTTCCGAGAACAACGAGGCCATGCTGGTGGATTCGGCCGCGGACGGGCGGCACGAATATCTGCTGTATCTACCCTTATACAACAAGACGCTGTCTCTGCAGATCGGGATCCCGTCCGGTTACGTGCTGACCAATCCCGGCCCCCGAGCGGCCAAGCCGATCTGCGTTTACGGCACGTCGATCGTGCAAGGCGGATGCGCCTCCCGGCCGGGGCTGGCCCACGTGGCCATCCTGGGGCGCAAGCTGGACATGCCCACGATCAACCTGGGGTTCTCCGGCAGTGGGAAGATGGAGCCGGAAATGGCCAAACTTCTCGCCGAGCTGGACGTCTCGGCGTATGTGCTCGATTGCCTGCCGAACATGACTGTCGAGATGGTCCGGGAGCGTTTCGAGCCGTTCGTGCAGACCTTGCGCCAGGCCCGGCCGGAAACCCCCATCGTGCTGGTCGAACATGTGCCTCACGGGGGCGAAGCGTTCCTGCCCGGCCGGCGAACCAACGTGGAGCGGATGAACCGGACCCTTCGGCTGATCCATCGCGATCTTCAGGCCAAAGGGGTCACGGGCCTGAGCTACGTGCCGTATGACCAGCTCCTGGGCACCGACGGCGAAGGGACCGTGGACGGCGTTCATCCGAACGACATCGGATTTCTGCGGTTTGCCGACGCGATGGAGCCGACCCTGCGGCAAGTTGTCGGGGCCGGTGGTTGACGGCTGTGGCAATTCTTTGTGGCGGGGTGGCGCGAGGTCCTGGAGGGTGTGCATCTTGCACGCCTTTGAGGCGAACAGGATGCCCACCCCCTGATGCGCCCGGCCGCTTCACCATAATCCTTTGCCGAACCCGTGGTTGACCCTGTTGGCGCGGCGGGCTTAAAGTATGGATTCGTGGAACAGGGAATCGGTTTGAAGCATCAGCATTTGGGAAGTTGGTCATGAAGCGCATTATGCAGGAAACATCCGGGGACGGTGCATTCCAAGGCGGGCAGCCCACGCGTCGCGAATTGCTCCGCGCGGGCGCGGCGGGTGCGGTTGGGCTGGCTCTGGCCGGGGGATCGCAGGTTGAGGCGTCGAAGGTCGCCGGAACCGTGAGCGGCCCCGGCACATGGCAGCGCCCGAACGCCCAATCGGTCATTCTGGTCTTCCTGGAAGGCGGCTTGAGCCAGGTGGATTCGTTTGATCCCAAACCCGAGGCGCCCCGCGAGATTCGGGGGGAATTCGGGGCCATCCGCACGAGCGCGGACGGCATTCGGATCTGCGAGTTGTGGCCGGAGGTGGCGCGGGTTGCCCATCGCATGGCCTTTATCCGCTCGATGAGCCATGCCGAGTCCGCCCACGAGCGCGGGTTGAAGCAAATGCTCGACGGCCTCATGGCTATCACCGGAACGGCGGTGGACGATGGCAGCTTCGCGTTGAGGGGCCTGCCACTGTCGGAGGGCATTTCACGGACGGCAGGCTGTTCAAGGGCGGTTCGCGCCAGCGCGGGCATCAAGCCGGAGCCAGCGTCGATCCGCGACACGTACGGCCGGACCCCGTTCGGACAGCGGATGCTGCTGGCCCGCCGGCTGGTGGAGGCCGGGCGGCCCTTCGTGGCCGTTCGCCATGGCGGATGGGATATGCACGCGGATGTCCATGCGGGCATGCGGGCGGCCGTTCCGGCCGTCGATCGGGCCGTGGCCGCGTTGATCCGCGACCTGGCACAACGCGGTTTGCTGGATAGCACGCTGGTCATGATCAGCACGGAGTTCGGCCGGAGCCCCCGGCTCAACCGCGATGGCGGCCGGGACCATTGGCCGAAGGCATTCAGCGTAGCTCTGGCCGGCGGCGGCATCCGTGGCGGCGAGGTAATCGGGGCGTCGAGTGCGGACGGGATGGAACCACGGGACACGCCGGTCAGCCCGGCGGACCTGGTGGCCAGCGTGTGCAAACGGCTGGGGATTGAAGACACGACCACCCTCGGCATCGCTCACAACGGAAGGCCGATTGCGGGATTGGCGTGAAGACGTGGGCGTGTGAAAGTGTGAAGGTGTGAAAGTGTGAAAGCGGGAAAGTGAGAATGTAGGAATGTGCCAAAGTGTGGGCTCTTGAGCGGTGTCGGGACGATTCGAAAGTTCCGCACGGCTCAAGAGCCGTGGCACACACAACCTGGCGGTGCGACGGATAGTGAATTGCGAGACGGTGTGCCACGATCCACCCCCCTTCGACAGCCGTGACCCGCCCCTCCGGAAAGTGAACAAGGCAAGCCTTGTCTCTCACAGTCCCTCCCGGCCGGCTATCGTCCCGCCCGGCAGGCTACTGTCCCGCCCGGCCGGCTGATGTTCTTGCCCGGATGCGCTCCCGCACATCCAGCCGCCATTCGCTGATTCGCTCGCGCAGGCGTTCCTGAAGGGGTTCCAGGTCGATACTCTCGTCCAGATCGGCCAGCAGAGGCAGCTCACGGCCGAGAACTTTCGCGGTAATGACCGGCGGGCCTCCCTGGCCGGCGGAGTTGAGAATGCGCAGACGCCGGCCATCGCTCAACAGCCGGGCGCTCATCTGGGTAAATTCGACAGACTCCGGCAAGAGCCTTTCCGGCAGGGACAGGCCGGCCTTCTCCTTGATCAGTTCGAGCAACAGCGTGCGATCGACAGTGGCCGGGCCGTGACGCGGCGGGAGCACCTGGATGGCGGCGTCGGCCGCCACGAGGCGGTTATCGCGTATTTCAAGGTTGTGCACGTGCACGAACAGCCGGCCCCGGATGCCGCCCTTTCCCAGCACTTGCCGGATGAACGAGTTGGCGTCCGCGCCCAGCCATTCGCCACTGAAGGCGAGATGTTCGAGCCCGTTGCCGGTCAGCCGGGCATCGCGCACCGTGAGGCGGGCCTCACCCCCCAGGTCCTCCAGTCCCAGACCGGCCAGCAGCGATCCGGGCTGCAACTGGCGCAGCTCGCCGCGAAAAGCCAGGCGTTCCAGATCCTGTTCAAACAGGAGGATCTCATCGATGGTCAGGTCGATGACGGCCGGGACGGGCCCCCAGGGGAGGCGCCTGGTCAGTTCCTCCAGGTGCACGCTGGCCGCCGAGCCACTGAGCCGCACCCGGTCGCCGAACGGCTCCTGGTGCACTGTGATTCGCCCGGTGAACGAACCCTGGGTCACCGTGCCGCCCAGCAGTTCATCGAGCCCCAGGGCCTGGAGGGGCAAAGTCGGCACCACGAGCGTGACCTCGGGGATGAATTCATCCTCGTGCGGGTCGATGCGGGCGAGAATCTGAATGGGCTCGCGGACCGGGGTGCCATTGAGTTTGCGGCAGGTCAGAGTGGCATCGCCGCGGCCCTGGTCGTCATAGAGAATCGAGCCATCCACGTCCTCGGCCAGCAGGCGGAAATCCTTCCGGGGCCAGATGATGCTCGCCTCGCTGAGGCGTATTTCGTCGATGTTCATGTCCCGGTAGTTGTGGGCCAGGCCCTCGCGGATGACCCGCAAGTAGTCTTCTTTCCGCCAGGCCTCCGAGCCGATGGAGAGTACCGGAGATTCGATGGAAACAAGTGCGGCGGTGCCGTTGGCCGCACCGGCCGTATCCCAGACCGCCCTGCGGCAGTGAAAGATGCGCTCGCGACGGTCCGGCAGCCAGACCTGCACCTGGGACAATTCCTGGCTGGTAAATTCGAGGGGGCGAATCCGGCCGATGTCGGTTGGGAGATTGAAAAAACGCGTCAGTCGCTCCTCCGTGCGCCGGCGGTACAGCTCGCTGCGGTGATAGGCGCCGTACCCAAGGGTGGCGCCCAGGCTGACCGCCACGGCGATGAAAACGAGAAGAGCGATGAGGACACGTCGTTTTCTCATGCCGGTACTGTAATCGGGGGGAGGCTGGGGAAACAACGGCAAGAGGATGCGGGGGCGTCCGACCTCAACCCGCCATGCCGTCCAGGCTGGTCTGTATCCCGCCGTCCTTGAGCTGTACGGGGGTGCCTGCTCGGTTAGAATATCCCCGATGTCCACGCATGGCTTTTTTCATATTTCCCTGGCCGCCAAGTGCCGGCTGTTGTTCGGTCTGGCCGTGGCCCTGATCATTGGATCGGCCCTTTTTATCCCCTGGCGAATCCTGGAGAAGCTGGTCCGCGTCCACGACATGGATCGTGCCCGGTGGGCCGCCCAGGTGGCCCGGGCCTGGATCGATCCGTCCAACCCCGACTGGGGGCTGCAACAGGCGCTGCTCGACCAATACTGGCGGGACAACGTCAGCGAAGACTTTAAGGCTGCACAGCCACGGCTGGTACCCCTGCCGGCCAGTGGAACTCTGGGGCAGGTCCGCCCGGTGATTCCAAGACCACTGCAAGCCCCCCTCTCCTGGTCGACCAGGACGATTGGCTTCATGGTTCTGCACACGCCGACGGGCGAAACCGAGTGGCTCATCCCGGTGTCCTGGCACCTGATGCCCAAGAAGGTCCAGGATCGGATCGAGACGCTGGCCATTCGCACCGTCCGCTTCGGAAACCCGTTCCTGGACAAGACTCAGCGCCAGGCCGCGGCGGAGTTCCTGGCCGATGAGCGGTTGCAGGGTTTCAAGGGCCCAGTCGACGAACGGGCGGACGGGGCCACCGTTCATCGCTACCTGCTGCCCATCCGCAGTCTGGACGCCCGGACTCGCCGGCAGGTCCTGATCGGCATGATCGACGTGAAGCTGCCCACGCCCGAGACCGACCAGGGGGTTCTGGTGGCCCGGCTGGTGATCGGCCTGGCCGGCGGGCTGGCCGGTTTTCTGGCCATCCTGGTGTTCTATCTCATCACTCAGAAACTGATCCTGGCCCCCGTCCGGGATCTCAAGACGCTGGTCGAGCAGGTGGCCAACGGCGATCTCACCGCGCGTTCGCACATCGATACGGGCGATGAGTTCGCGGAGCTCTCCGTGGCCTTCAATGACATGCTCGAACGCCTCGAACGGGCGCGGGCCGAGCTGGAGAAGATCAACCGGTCGCTGGACGCGCGGCTGGGCGAATTGGCCGAGACCAACGTGGCCCTGTACGAATCCAACCGGCTCAAGAGCGAATTTCTGGCCAACGTCAGCCACGAGTTGCGCACCCCGCTGACCTCCATCATCGGGTTCGCCGACCTGATGCGCGACGCAGCCCAGGACGATCATCCGCTGGACAAGAGCCGCATCGCCCGCTACGCGCACAACATTCTCACCAGCGGGCGGATGCTGCTGGATATCATCAACGACCTGCTCGACCTGGCCAAGATCGAGGCCGGACGGGTGGACCTGCACCGGACCACCTTCTCGCTGCGCGACCTGTGTGAAGCGTTGGGCGATTTTCTCCGGCCCATGGTGGACAAGAAGGCTCAGACCCTCACCATCGAGCTTGACGACGAATTACCGCTGATGAGTTCAGACGCAGGCAAAATCCGCCAGGTGCTCTACAATCTGCTGAGCAACGCCAACAAGTACACGCCGGATGGCGGAGCGATCCGGCTGGAGGCGCGCCGCATGGCGGAAGACCGCATCCGGCTGGTCATCGAAGACAACGGGCCGGGGATCGCACCGGAGGACCAGGAACGGATTTTCGAGAAATTCCGCCAGCTCGATTCGTCGGTGACCCGCGAGCACAGCGGCACCGGGCTGGGGCTGGCGATCAGCCGGGAGCTGTGCACGATGCTGGGCGGAACGATCCGCCTGGAGAGCGAGGTGGGACAGGGCGCCCGCTTTATCGTGGAGTTGCCCATCGAGGCCCCGGAAAACAGCCATCGTCCACTGCCGTCGCTCTCGTGAACCGGAGAGAACCCGTCACGCCGGTGACGGCGCAGCGCGAGGGAGCATTCGGATGAGTAAACTCGGCCTGATCGTGGTCATCATGGTGGCCATTGTTCTGATTGTCCTGGTGGTGCTGCAATTCACCGCTGCGCCGCCGAGCCCGCCATCGCCTCCTCCCACCAACGGCATGGCCGCGCCGGACGCGAGTTCAGTTATGCTGGATGGACGGAAATGGCGGCTTGCCGATCAGCGCGGCAAGGTCGTGCTCCTGGATTTCTGGGCCACCTGGTGCCCGCCGTGTGTGGCCGCCATACCCGAGCTCAAAAAGATCCACGACACCTTCAAAGACCACCCCGACTTCCTGCTGGTAGGCGTATCCGGAGACGAGGAAAAGTCGGCCCTGGAGTCTTTCATCCAGAAACGGGAGATTCCCTGGCTGCAGCTTTTCGATATGGCCGGCGACTACGAGATGAGTCGCAAATTCGACGTTACCCTGATTCCCACCACGTTCCTGATCGACCGCCAGGGCAACATCGCGGCGAAAAACCTGCCCACCGAACAGTTGATCAAGGAGATTGAACGGCTGCTGAAAGCGCCGGCGTGAGCCACAGATCCCCTGCCCCCGGAGCGGCCAATGCAACCCCCGCAGGCAGGCCGGCGAGGGATACCGCTCTGCCCGGGGGATGGCAACGGGGCCGGTGGCTTGAAATCCCAGGTGACATCCGAACACTGGATCAGGCCCGCATCCTCCCGGAGCGCCGGCAGGAGCCTGGGCGCCGTACCTGACACCCGCGAACAGGAGCGAGCGACGAACGCGACAAAAAGGAGAGAGCACCATGGCGCGAAAGATTCGACTGCCCGGCCACCTTCTCACTGCTGACCTCTTGCTTCTCACCTTGCCGCTGCTCCTGAGCGCCGGCGCAAAGGCCGCCGACCTGCCGAGACCGCCGATCGAGGGCCTTCCCTTCCAGATCACAGCCTTCGACGCCCGTGACGTCGTGGCAGGACATCCGCGCGTCTTCTTCTCGCCGGAAGAAATCGAGCGTGCCCGGAAACACATCCAGGAAGATGCCGGCAGCAGGAAGGTTTTTGAGAAACTGATCGCCGACGCGGACCAGCAGCTCGAAGTGTCCCTCCAGCCCCTGGACGAGAGCTGGTGGGAAGCGAACCGGACCCGGCCCTGGGAAGAGACCTACCCACAGATTTTTCAGCACACCATGCGCGAGCCGGCCGTGTACGCTGTGGCCGCGAGCACGCTGGCAACGGCCTGGCTGCTCACCGATCGGGCGGAATATGAAGAGCAGGCCGGTAAGCTGCTGCTGCACCTGACCTCCTATCAGTTCAAGGCCGAGCACTACGACGTGGGCATGAACTACGCCATCTGGCTGCTGCACGCGCTGCGGGCGTATGACGCGCTGTTGCCGGAGCTTTCGACCGCGAAGCGCGAGCGCATCGACGCGATGTTCACCCGCGGCGCATGGGCGGTGGCCAACAACGACATCTACTGGATCAAAAACAACATCGGCGGCGGACTCAACAACCACCTGGCGTGGCACAAGATGATACTCGGGCTGCTGGGCCTGTTTTATGACCGGCCGGAGATGGTCGAGTTCTGCCTGCACGGCCCGCGGGGGCTGGCGCCGCTGCTGGAGGATGGCCTGCTCGATGACGGGCTGTGGATCGAGAGCAGCCTTGGTTACCACTTCACCGGGATCGTGCCCATGGTTCTGTTCGCCGACAGTCAGAGGCGGATGGACCGGTCACCCACGCTGTTTGACCTGACCCTCGCCAACGGCCGCACGCTCAAGCAGCCGCTCGACGCCATGTTCAATGTACTGGCGCCGGACGGGCTCATCCCGCCCATCGGCGATGCCTACGGCGGGCGAAACAGGCTGTGGGACAATTCCATCTACGAGTACGGGTGGTGCGCGTGGGGCGACCCCAAATACGCATGGCTGCTGTCCAAGGCCAGGAGCCGTTCCGTCCAGTCGCTGTTCTCTCCACCCCTTCCGAAGGAGGTGACCGCCCCGCCGGTGCGTTCCATCCTGTTGCCGGAGCATGGCTACGTCTTCCTGCGTTCGCATGAGGATGACGCCTACTGGGACAACCCCCAGGCGCGGTGCGCGTTTCTCACCTACGATCGCAGCCACGTCCATTCCAATGCCGACAAGCTGAGCCTGATGCTCTTCGGGCAGAATCGGATGCTGGTGTCGGACGTCGAGGGCAAGGCCACCGTGCCGCATGCCTTCAGCAGCAGAATCCAGCGCGAACTCAACCGCGGCGGCCTGAGCCAGAACACGGTCATGATCGACGGTCGGGATCAGCGCAGCGAGGGGCGGATGCTGCGTCTGGTCGAATATCGCGACACCCCTGCCGAAAAACGTGCCACCGCCGCTGACGAGGAAGGATTGCTCTATCCCGGAGTGCGGCAGATGCGCACCATCTGCATGACCCCGGAGTACGTGCTGGATGTCTTTCAAGTGAATTGCACGGCCGGGCCGGGCACTGCGCCTACCGAGCGGGAGCGACAGATCGACTGGATCGTCCACATCATGGACGAGAAGGCCGGCGCCCCGCCGGAGCACAACCCGGCCCTGAACACATTGAAGCCTTTTGAGCTGCCCCAGACGGGCGCGTGGCCGTGGCTGAAAGACGCAAAGGCCACGGAAAACGGTCTAGGCAGTCTCCTCGTGGATGGGCGGATCGCCTTCGACTGGCGTGGCGAGGGGGCCCGGCTGCGCCTGCAGATGCTTGATCCCGGTGCGGAGCGGGTGATCGTCTGTGGGTATCCGGCCACGGATGAGCCCGGCGCAGGGACGATCCCGATGCTGATCGTCCGGCGGCGCGGCCCGTCGGCCGTATTCGCGGCCATCTGGCTGGTCGGCAATGAGGTGAAGCAGGCCCGCCTGACGTCCCTGCCGGGCCGCCCCGGACAGTTGTTGTACGAGGTGCAGGTCGATGGGCGCACACGGCGACACCTGGTACCGGTTCTGCATTAAGTACCGGTTCTGCATTAAAACCAGGTACGCCACGCGCTCCCTCAACTGCGCCTGGCATGTAACCGCGTTTCGGGAGATCAATTGAACCACCCCGAGGCGCAGTTAAATCGCCCCGTAGGGGCGAAGCGAGAGTAGCCACGGGTGGAGCGCAGCGGAACCCGTGGTTGGCGTGCCTCTCCAAATCTTCTGCCGCCCCGGCAGGGGCGGCGTGAACTCTTCACGAGAGATTCACCCCAATCCAGTCGGTCCAAGAGTCTTGTGCTTCGACCCATGAGGCGGGCAGGATGCCCGCCCCCCCTGATGGGCCCGGCCGCTTCACCATAATCCTTTGCTGGATCCTGGTCGCCTCCACACTTAATCAGAGCCCTTGCATTTCATCCTCGTCTACCGTCTACTGGTAACTTTGCCGCCGGCGATTTCGCCGGCCGCGGGAATATCATACAGAGCGGTTCGGCCGGCCAGGCCCCGACTCGAGCAGGAGGTCAACCATGTCAGATCGAGACAGCGGCAACAGAGTAGGACGCCGATCGTTCATTGCCGGGGCAGCCGCCGCCGGTATAACCATCGTGAAGCCCTCGCTGGTACGCGGCACGCAGGCCAATTCGACGGTCGACCTCGGGCTCATCGGCTGCGGCGGACGCGGCAACTGGATCATTCCCTTGTTCCAGGATACCAAGAACGGCCATTACCGGTTCGTCGCCTGCTGCGACTACTACCAGGACCACGTGGACAGAACCGGCGACAAGCTGGGCATACCGGCCAGCCGCCGCTACACCACCCTCTCGGGCTACAAGCGGCTGATCGACAGCAAGCTCGACGCGGTGGTCATTGAGACCCCGCCCTATTTCCATCCGGAGCAAGCGGCCGCCACGGTGGATGCGGGCAAGCACGTGTACCTGGCCAAGCCCATCGCCGTGGATGTGCCCGGCTGCAAGTCGATCGACGCCTCGGGCCGGAAAGCCACGGAAATGAAGCTGGTGTTCCTGGTCGACTTCCAGACCCGGGCCGACAAACACTACCAGGAGGCCGTCCGGCGGGTTCACGAAGGCGACATCGGCCGGCTGGTCTGCGGCGAAGCCCGCTACCCGTGGGGCGTCGGGAACTTCCCCGGCCCGGCCACGCCGGAGGATCGTCTGCGCCGCTGGTACTGCTACAAGGCCCTCTCCGGCGATTTCATCATCGAGCAGAACATCCACACCCTGGACGTGGCCACCTGGTTCATCAACGCCGACCCGATCCAGGCCGTCGGCATCGGCGGCAGCAAGCGACTGCGCAGCTACGGCGATATCTGGGACCATTTCGCGGTCATCTTCACCTTCCCCAGCAAGGAAGGCAGCCCGTTCGTGCTGTCCTACAGCGGCAACCAGGCCACGCCCGGCGCGCCCAACGAGATCCCCTGCCGGATCTACGGTTCGCGCGCCACGGTGGACACGGATTACTACACCCACGTGTGGATCCATGGTGATCCCAAGTCCGGCAAGCCCTACGACAGCGGCGTCTTCAAGGACCTCTACAGCACCGGCACGGCCAACAACATCCGCACTTTCTACCAGTCCATCATGGAGGGCAACTACTCGAACCCGACCGTGGCCCCGTCGGTCCGGAGCAACCTCACCTGCGTCATGGGGCGGGACGCCGCCTATCGCGGCAAGCCCATCACCTGGGATGAGCTGATGAAGTCGGATGAGCGGCTGGAACTGGATCTCACGGGCCTGAAGGCCTGATTGCCCGTTCTGAGGAGACCACCACTTGCGTAAGGTGATGCTTTCAAGTGTCTGCGCCCTCTTTTCCCTGGTTTTCGGAGGATGCATCGATCTGGGGGGTGCTGCGGATCTGCTGCCCGTCGGAACCCCCTTCGTGGTTCGCGGAACCATGACCGTCGGCGGCAACGAGACCTGCCTGCGATGGCAGGCGGACAATGGCGTAACCTACTACCTGTACCAGGATGCGCTCCTGGACAACACCGTTTTCGACCGGATCACCACGCCGGGGGTCACATCACGGCTGGTGGTGGCCACGCGCAGCGATCTGCCGGCCCCCTGCACGGTCGACCGGGTCGTGCAGGTCCAGGAGGCGCTGGAGATCGTTGAATAGCCGCACGGAGACTGCTCATGCGGACACAGGCTGCCTGTCGCGCGGTCGGTCCGATCTGCCTGTTGCTTACAGCGGCAGGCGGCTGCGGGCCGATGGACCTTCTGGGCCTCACGGATGACGGCGGCGCCGTGTTCATCCTGGACGTGGAGCGGCTCGCTTCGCCGACCGTTACCGAGCCGGGGCTGTACCGGCCGGAGTTCGTATTCCCCATCGACCCCAACGATCCTTCATCCCCGCGAGCGGCGGGCTTTTTCCTTGAAATCGCCGCTGACGCCCCCGAGCGGCTGGAGATGCGCGCGCTGGGTGGGCCGGGGGTTGCGCCCACGCCGTTGAAGCGCATTTCCCCGCTGGCCGGCGAAGCGCTGGCGTCTCCGACCGGCTGGGACTTGCCGGAGGAGGCCCGCACTCTGCTGCTGGACGGCGTGGGCGTGTTCTGGCTCGATGCCCCTCCGCGCCGAGGGCGCGTGCTCTATCAGCGCGTCGGCGTGGTCCTGCCGGACACGTGGAGCGGCGCGAGCATCACCCTGGACGTCTGCATCGCCCCGTCCCCCACCGGCGCGGTGATGCCGGGGGCCCATATCGAGCTGGCGCGCGATTTCTTCTACATGGCGGCCATCGGGGACTCGGTCATGTGGGGCAACGGCCTGCGCGAGCCGGATAAGTTCTCGCGCCGGGTCGCGGCGGAAATCGAGCGGCGCACCGGCCGGCGCGTCGTCCTCCAGGTGCACGCGATCTCTGGTGTGCGGATCGTGCCCTCTCCCGAGGATGTGATCTGCCGGGTGCGCTGCAACGGCGAGGTGCAGACCGCCACCACCTCCGTCACCGCCCAGGTGGACCTGCTGGAGGCCCCCGAACGGCTGGAACTGGTGCTGATGGACGGTTGCATCAATGACGTCGGGTTGCTGCGGATTCTGAACACCGATACCCAGCCCGAGGCGCTCGCCGAATTAACGCATCAGTTCTGCCACGACGAGATGCTCAAACTGCTGGACAAGACGCGTCTGGCCGCGCCCGCCGCAAAGATCGTCGTCACCGGCTATTACGACATCGTCAGCCTGGAATCGAGACTGCCCGAACTGGCCCAGTACATCCTGGCGAGCGGAGTGGACGATGACCCGAGCGGGCTGGGCGCGGCCCCGGAGATCGCCGAGCAGACGCGCCTCTTCCGGGAGATCGCCCATGCGTCGCTGTCGGCGGCCGTGGAGGAAACCAACGCCGCGGCCGCGGAACCGGCGCGCATCGCTTTCGTGGATCCTGGTTTCGGCCCCCAAAACGCTCTTTTCGCCTCGGAAACCCTGCTCTGGGGTCTGACCGCCGATCGCATTCAGCAGGCGGCGGCCAACGAAGGGTTGACCCTCTTCCCGGAAGACCCGCTGGCCGACCTGCGGGCCACCGGATGCTTCAACAACCGGCTGGTGAACCCCCTCGGGTGCCTCTACGCTTCGGTGGGCCATCCGAATCCGGCCGGCGCGAAACGCTACGCCGAGGCCATCATCCCGGTCCTGGAACAGTTCGGCGTCATCCCGGCCGCGGAGCTCCCGTAGCGCCACAACTCCGCGGCTTACCGATAGCGGTGGAACCCGCTGGCCTCTTTCAGACGCTCCAGCATCTCGAACACGATCGGGCAGGTTTCGGCACGCTCGATAATCGCGATCATGCGCGAGGCGATGTTTCCCCCGATATAGGGATAACCCCGGCAGGCCTCCGGACGGTCTTCATAGATGCCGCATCGGTTGCCTTCGAGAAACACGCAGGGCGCCCGCAGTGCCGGCTCGTCGTCGTCAAGCGGGTCCATGTGCTGTTCCCGGAAACTCGAAACGGGCAGATTCAGGCGGGCGGCCAGCCGTTCGACCTCGGCCTCGTCCACGGGTACGTGGCAGCTCCGGCAGCAGGCCCCGCAGGTGGTACAGTCCATCTGGGCTTCGGCCTCACGGCCAAATTGTGCCGCCAGGCGATCGATCTCCCGCGTTCGACGCAGGGACTGGCGTTTGAGAAAGGAACGGAAGCGCCAGTTCTCCTCTTTCCGTTCGGCGGCCAGACGAGCAACCGTGTGGGGATCCTTCTCCATGGAAGACATCCTCGGGACTGGAACCACGCCCCTGCGTCCAACGGTCACCGCCGGCTTCATCCCGCGGCCACGCCAGCCGGACGGGTGGCCAACTGGCCCTTCAGGACCTGCAGGGCCTCGCGCAACTGGCGGTCAATAACGACCTCCACCCTCGACGGCGCGCTTGCCGGGGCCGTGGCGGCGCCGGGGGCAAGTCGCGTGGTCGGAGCGGGTTGGGTCGTCCCGGCCGGCTGCGAGGCGGCGGCCGGCTCGGTGGTCACCACATGCGGGCGGCTCTCCGGCGCATGCTTGGTGGAATACACGGCAATGTGCGACTCGATCATCTCCGTTCGTTCCTGCGCCGTCAGGCTCACCCTGCGATCGGGAGCCACCCCCCTGCCGTGGATTCGCTCTCCGTTGGGCAGATAGTAATAGGCCGTGGTGAGCTTCACCGCCCCGCGGTTATCCTTGAGTTCCTTCATCTCCTGAACGCTGCCCTTGCCGAAGGTCTGTTCGCCGATCAAAACGGCCCGGCCGTGATCGCGCAGGGCGCCCGACAGGATCTCCGAGGCGCTCGCCGAGCCCCCGTTTACCAAGACCACCAGCGGAATGTTCGGGTACAGATTCTTGCCGCTGGCGTGGTAAACGGATTGGCTGTTCCGCCCCCGGGTGGTGACGATCACTCCGCTGGGGATGAAGCGGCTCGCGATATCCACCACCACGTCCAGCAGCCCGCCGGGGTTGTCGCGGAGATCGATGATCAGCCCGCGGATGCGCTCCTTGGCCAGCAACTCGCGCAGGACCTCGTCGAGTTGCTCGCCGGTGAATTTCTCAAAGCTCGAGATGCGCACGTAGCCGATCCGATCCTCGGGGTCGATCAGGTAATCCCACTCCCAATCCGACGACCGGGCCCAGCCGCGGACGGTTCGCACGGTGATCAACCCACGGGTCACGGTCACGTCGAAGGGCTCTTCGCGATCCTGGCGGCTGATGGTCAAGGTCACGCTGGTGCCGGGTTTGCCCTGGATCAGTTCGACGGCGTCAGTCACCTTCATGTTCGCGGCAGGCTTGCCATCGATCTTGAGAATGCGATCGCCGGCGCGCAGCCCGGCCTTGTAAGCGGGCGCACCCTCAATGGGAGCAACGATCTGCAACCCCATTCCGGCGATTTCCCCCACCTCGATCCCGATGCCGACGAACTGCCCTTCGGTCACTTTCTGGAACTGGCGATATTCGTCCGCGTCGAAGTACTGGCTGTAGGGGTCCAGACGCCCCAGCATGCCGTCAATGGCCCCGTGGAGCAGCACCTCAGACTTGGGCTCTTCGACGTAGTTCTTGCGGACCTGGAACAGCACATCCAGCAAGGGGCTGAAGTCCTTGTAGAGCGTGTCCCGCCGGATGAGCGGCTCGGGAACCTTCCAGAGCAGAACAGCGATCACGGCCAGAACCATGATCCAGACGATATTGCGCTTCGGCATGGGTCGAATCCGTTACTTCCTTGGAGCCCGGGTGGGCGGCAAACAGGTTATTGTCCAAGGCCGGTCCTGTGGTGTCAAACCGGCGCGCTCCAATCCGGCACACATTAAATTCATTAAACCCCTGTTGCATCACGGTTTGACGTGATTGTCAGGCGGGCTGCCGGCCGGTACACTCGCCGCCATGAAGTTGCCCAAGCTGCCGCATAGCATGAAGTCCCGGGCTCGCGATCGGTTTGAAGCCTGGGCCATCACCTACGACCGGTCGTTGCTGAACCGTTTCCTTTTCCTGCCCTCCTATCAGATCTTCCTGGAGGAGTTATATGCCTGGCGCGGCGAGAGCGGAGAGCCCTTTGAACTGCTCGACGTCGGCTGCGGGACGGGAACCTTTGACCTCATGCTGGCGGCATCACCCCTGAAGGCCCGGATTGTGGGCCTGGATTACGCCCCCTCGATGTGCAAGGTGGCCAGGCGCAAGGCCGAACAGACCAGGGTGGGCGGCCGGCTGAGCTATGTCGCCGCCGACAGCGAGCATCTGCCCTTTGCCGACGCCTCCTTCGATGCGGTGACCTGCAGCAACTCGTTCCACCACTATCCTCACCAGCAGAACGTGGTGATGGAAATGCGGCGGGTTCTCCGGCCGGGCGGACGCCTCCTGCTCATCGACGGCTTCCGTGACAACATCGTCGGCTGGATGACCTTTGACGTGATCATCGGGGCCGTGGAAAAGGAGGTCTTTCACGCCCCCTGGTCTAGGATACACCGCTACTTTGAAGCGGCCGGATTCCGTGAAATCCGCCGCCGCAAGTTCAATTACTGGTTTCCAGGCCTGCTGACCGTCGGGATAGCCTGAGCCGTCGGGCAGCGCGGGCCAGGCCCCGGAACGCGCCTCGCCCGCGCCGTCCGCCGTGCCTCAGACCAGCGGCCCGGAGGCATCAGGTGGGCTGTAACTCAGGCTGCCCGCCGGCCACCTTGGTGAAGATAAAGCCGTCGCCGCCGACATCCACTTCCACCGTGTCCCCTTCAGCGAAATCGCCGGACAGCACGCGGCGAGCCAGGGGATTCTCGATCTCCTTCTGGATCAGCCGCTTCAACGGCCGGGCCCCGTAGACTGGGTCATAGCCCTCGCGGGCCAACGCCCGCCTGGCCGCATCGGTAAGCCGAATGGCGATCTGCCGGTCGGCCAGACGCTGGCGCAGATGCTCGAGCTGGATGTCCACGATCTTCGCGAGGTTCTCCTGCGTGAGCCGGTGGAAAATGATGATCTCGTCGATGCGGTTGAGGAACTCGGGCCGGAAGTGCCGTTTGAGCTCCTCACGGACACGGGCCTCGATTTCAACGTCGATGGCGTGCTCCTCGGTCATCTGCTGGATGAGCGGACCGCCGATGTTACTGGTCATCACGATCAGCGTGTTCCGGAAGTCCACCGTCCGGCCATGACCGTCGGTGAGGCGGCCGTCGTCGAGCACCTGCAGCAGCAGGTTGAACACATCGCGATGGGCCTTCTCGATCTCGTCGAAGAGAATCACGCTGTAGGGCCGGCGGTGGACCGCTTCGGTGAGTACCCCGCCCTCTTCGTAACCGACGTAGCCCGGCGGCGCGCCGATGAGGCGAGCCACGGAGTGCTGCTCCATGAATTCGCTCATGTCGATGCGCACAAAGGCCTGCTCGCTGTCGAACAGGAACTCGGCCAGCGCCTTGCACAATTCCGTCTTGCCCACGCCGGTCGGTCCCAGGAACAGGAACGAGCCGATGGGCCGGTTGGGGTCGCCCAGGCCCGCCCGGCTGCGGCGGACCGCATCGCTGACTGCCCGGACGGCTTCCTCCTGACCGACCACTCGTTTAGCCAGCCGCTCTTCCATGTGCAGCAGCTTTTCACGCTCCCCTTCGAGCATGCGGGCCACAGGCACCCCGGTCCACTTGCTGACCACCTGGGCGATCTCCTCCGGGGTGACCTCCTCGTGAACCAGGGCCTGGCCGTCCTTGTGCAGGTCGGCGAGGGTCTGCTCGCTCTTCTTGAGCTGGTCCTGGAGATCGCGCAACTCGCCGTAGCGGATGCGCGCCGCCCGCTCCAGATCGCCGCGCCGCTGGGCGTCCTGGAGTTCGTTTTCCTTGATTTCGATCTGCTCCTTGAGGGCCTTGGTGGCATTCAGCGCGCCGACTTCGCGCTCCCAGCGGGCGGTCAGAACACGATCCTCCTCACGCAGATCGGCGAGCTGTTTTTCGAGCTGCTCAAGCTGCCGGTGTGAGGCTTCGTCCTTCTCGCGGCGCAGGGCCTCGCGCTCGATTTCAAGCTGCATGATCCGCCGGCGAATCTCGTCCAGCTCCGTAGGCATCGAATCGTTCTCGATCCGCAGCCGCGAGGCGGCCTCGTCGATCAGGTCGATGGCCTTGTCCGGCAGAAAACGATCGGTGATGTAACGGTGCGAAAGCGTGGCCGCGGCCACCAGCGCGGCATCCTGAATGCGCACGCCGTGGTGCGTATCGTAGCGTTCCTTGAGGCCGCGCAGGATCGCGATGGTGTCTTCGACGCCGGGCTCGCTCACGTACACCGGCTGGAAACGGCGCTCCAGCGCGGCATCTTTCTCGATGTGCCGGCGATACTCGTCCAGCGTGGTCGCACCGATGCAGCGAAGCTGCCCGCGGGCCAGGGCCGGCTTGAGCAGGTTGCCGGCGTCCATGGCCCCCTCGGCCCGGCCGGCGCCCACGATGGTGTGCATCTCGTCGATAAAGAGGATGACCTCTCCGTCGCTCTCCACCACCTCTTTGATGACCGCCTTGAGCCGGTCCTCGAACTCGCCCCGATATTTGGCCCCGGCGATCAGCGCGCCCATGTCCAGGGCCACCACCCGCTTGTTGCGCAACAGCGCGGGCACGTCGCCGTTGACAATGCGCAGAGCCAAACCCTCGACGATGGCCGTCTTACCTACGCCGGGCTCGCCGATGAGCACGGGGTTGTTCTTCGTCCGCCGCGTCAAGACCTGCATCACCCGGCGGATCTCCTCGTCGCGCCCGATGACCGGGTCGATTTTGCCCCGACGGGCCAGCTCCACGAGGTCGCGCCCGTAGCGTTCCAGGGCCTGGTAGGTCTCCTCCGGGTTTTGCGTGTCAACTCGCTGGTTGCCGCGGATATCCTTCATGGCCGCCAGCAGCGCCTCGCGCGAGACGCCGGCCAGCGACAGCACCTCTTTGGCCGCGGATGGCACTTCAGCCAGCCCCAGCAGAAGGTGCTCGGTGGAAATGTACTTGTCCTTGAGCCGATCGGCCTCGCGCCGGGCAGTCTCCAGCACCTGCTGTAAAGCGGGATCCATCGTAAGCTGCCCACCGCTGACCTTGGGGCGACGCCCCAGTTCGCTCTGGACAATCTGTCGGAGACGATCCACGCGCGCGCCGGCCTTCTCCAGAATGGGGACCGTGATGCCCCCTTCCTGCCCCTCATCACTGATCAAGGCCAGCAGCAGGTGCAATGGCTCTAACTGGGAATGCTGAAATGCGGACGCCTGTTCCTGGGCCGCCTGCAATGCTTCTGCCGCTTTAACGGTTAGCTGATCCGGGCGGATCATGTCGTCACCTCGATTCTCGCATCACCGCAAAACAGGTGATCGCTGATGCTGGGAAGCCTGCGTGCAAATGCCATGCCAGACCAGCGCGCCCCGGAGACTTGGGCCGTTCGCGTACTATGCGCCCGAAGCAGAGCCGTCGAAATGATAAATACCGTTAAATGCGCAACTTATGCAGAATACTGGAGCGAGACTGCCGTGCGGACTGAGACTGGAGGACGCCCGGCACGGGGTCCGAGCCTCGCTTTCAGGAATGCCGCCCACCTCATGGAGTGTCAAATTGGCAGGTTGGTGAGATCGGAGATCAGTTAGACAGACCACCGAGCGCGCCCACCCCGAGCGCATCGTAAATCAGATTCCGGATGAATTCGTTGGTGATGGCGATGGTCAACCCGCCGACCACATCGGCGGCAATGGTATTACAGGTGACCTGCAGAAGCGTACCGCTGCTGAGCACCATAAGGCCCATCATCCATCGTTGCCTGCGAGAAGCTCTGCGCACGTTAAATTCTCCGGCCGGCCAGCAAGGCCTCTTCTTCCGATTCATCCCGGTCCGCGCCAGCGGTCCGGAGCGCCTTACTGCTCATCCGCATCCACGTCAGCCGGCTGAGATGCCGGCGGAGCAACGGACGGCCCCGTAGGCGACGCATAAGCCGTCGATCCGCCTACCCGGCCGGGAGAGCGAGAATCAGCGTCGAGCACCACGATCTCCGAAACGGTGTAAATGGGGATCGGCGGGTTGGCATCGCTGAGCACCTGCCGGGCGCTGGCCCGGATGCCCACGTACTTGCCGTAATAGTCCACCGGATTGATCGGGCTGCCCGGCGGGAGTTCGATGTAGGCCAGAGTTCTGGCCGAAACACCGGCCCCCTGCTCAACGATGCGCCAACGCTTGGCCCGGCCGCCGGTACCTTCGTAGATGGTGCTCACGCGGATCTCGCCCTTGACCACGATTTCATCGCCGGGAATCACCGGCCGTGGCTTGGGGATCCTGGCCCGCTCGGCAGCGAGTCTATCGGCATTGGCGATAGCCTCCTCCCGGAGCCGGTCAATCCTGCGCAGGCCCTCCTGGGCATCCAGATAGGCCTGGATCTGCTTGATGCGAGCAGTCGCATAGAGCGAGGCGATCTCGTCTTCGCGCTGGTCGGCGATGGGCTGGAGCTTGCTGACGATCTTGCGGTAGCCCTCCTCGTTGCCTGGCTTGCCGCGGATGGCGGTCATTTCCGCCTCGATGGCGTCAATCTGCAACTGGTATTTCTCGGTCGCCTTGACGGGGCCGGGTTTCTCTTTGCGAACGGTCCGCCTGGCCGAAGGCTGCCGGCCCGAGGACCTCACCACGATACCGCTGCCCTCCGACTGGTCGGCCAGATCGCGCGTCACGGAAGGGCTTTCCTCGCGGGTCAGCGGTTCGTCACCGGGGAGCTTGAGTTCGCCCGGGGCCACCCGTTCGGGCTCCTTGGGCGCCGGCGTACTGTCCGCCACCGTCGCGCCTTCCACAAAATCACCCTTCACCCACAGGTGAGCACCCTCCGGCGGCTCGATCTTATAGAAGGCCCCGTCGGGACTCTCGCCGAGGATGTGAACCTTGTCGCCCCTCTTGAGCTTCACCTGCTTGGCGTATCTGCGGTCGTCAAGATTGCTGCCGGCGTAGACCCAGCACGCCTCGTTGACCGTGCCGGTGTCGTCGGAGCGATCCACGTAGGTCTTGTCGATCAGGCTGAAGGTCCCGGACGGCGGCAGGATCTCCATCCACCCGTACTGCGAACCCACCACAGTCACCGGGTCGCCACGATTGAGCTTCGTAACGGGATAGTAGTTCTGGTGCGAACCGCTGCGGACGTAGACGTTATCGCCCTTGATCTTCGCCTGCTGCGGACCGCGCGTCGTGGACGCCTCCGCGGCCGGGGCTGTCGTCTGGGCTTGGGCCAGGCCGGCCAACCCCATGACCACCCCCGCCCCGATCATCACCGACGTCCATGCCGTCTGTCGCGTGAAACCAGTCATGACTCCGTTCCTCTATGAAAAGCCGTTCATCTGCCGATTCTGGGTCGGCGGATTGCCGCAATCCGGCGGCCTGAGAAGACTGTTCTTACCGTATCCGGTTATTATCGGGCCGGCAGGACAAATTGCCACAGGCGCCGGCCCGATTTTGCCCCGCGAAACCAGCCGGGAGCAACCGGTATGGGCGCACAACAACTCCATGTTACTGGACTTGGCTGCAGGGTAACCCCGGCCCGCCCGGATGTCAACTGGATATAGGGCCTTGGTCCGGCCGTCCCCCCAGGAATGGGGAGACTTCACCGACCGTCAAACGCGAACCAGGGGGGCTGGATCCTTGACCCCTCCGGCCCTTCGTCTACGATTAAAGTTGACGTATGAACCACTGTGCCAGACCAATCATTTGCCACATGGCGGTTCGATCCCTGACGGGGGCGGGGGTGCTATGTTGTTTGCTCGTGGCCGGTTGCGGGACCCAAAGCCGATCGGCTCCCGGCGTGGAGCGTTTTGACGCCCACGGGCGAACCTACTACATCGACGGAGCCGGAAACTGGGGATTCGGGGTCACTGATATCCAGCAGGGGCTGCGCCGAGCCGGCTACAAGGGTAACATCATTAACTATCGCTGGTCTCCCACCTTCACCCCGGCCCTGGACCAGACCGTCGGCCGGGCCGCCGCCCGCTCCCGGGGCCGGCAGCTCGCCCGGGAGATCACCGCCTACCTGCGGGAATACCCTGGCAACAAAGTGAACATCATCGCCCTGTCCGCCGGAACGGGCGTGGCCGTCTGGGCTTGCGAAAACCTGGAGCCCCCGGCGGAGGTCAACTGTCTCATCCTGCTGGGATCCAGCCTGTGGGCCCATTACGACATGAGCAAGGCGCTGGCCAACATCTCGGGCGGAGTGTGGGTCTATTACTCCCCTCATGACCAAGTCCTCAGCGGGCCGGTGAAGGCCCTGGGCACCATCGACGGACGGATCATCGCGGATTCGGCCGGATTAATCGGCCTGCATCCCCCCTGCGGCGACGGCGGCAAAATCCACAACATCGGCTGGTCGCCCAAGTGGGAGCGTTACGGCTGGAGCGGATCGCATACCGACGCCACGAGCGAGCCGTTTGTCCGACAGGAACTCGCCCGGCATATCCTGTCCGAATTCCCCGAGCTTCCTGAATTGCTCGACGAGCCCGACGGGCAGCCGGACGAGTCCGACGAAACGCCCGATGGAATCGCCGATACGGACGAGACCCTCTCCAACGAATGGCCGACTGTCCAGACCCTCGCGGTCGGGGAATAATTCTTGCGACGAACTGAAGCCACGACCGGCACGCCGCGACGGTGCCGGCCGGACAAGCGCTCAAGGCCCCGATCTCGTTCGAACTGTTGACGGTTCACCAGTCCGCAGCGCAAGAACACGGCTCCGCGGAGCCGTGGTACACGATCCGGCCGTGGCGACTTCAAAAATCCGAGGTGCGGCATGGGTGACGAACTCGATACGGCAGCCTCGACAACCGGCCACACTGATCCGAGGGCCATCTCCACCGGCAAGGTGCTCGTCACCGGCGGCAGCGGGTTTGTCGGCCGGCACATCGTCCGCGAACTTGTGGCCCGCGGCTATCAGCCGGTGTGCCTGGTACGCGACCCGGACAAGCTGCGGGCGCTGCTCACCCCGGAGCAGGCTTCGCGAACCATGACGGTACGGGGCGATCTGTTCGATATCGAATCGCTCGACCGGGCCAGCGAGGGCTGCGTGGCGGCCATCCATCTCGTGGGCATCATCATGGAACGGCGGGCCGCCGGCCAGACCTTCGGACGCATCCACATTGAGGGCACCCGCAATGTGGTGGCCACCTGCGGCCGGGCGGGCATCCGGCGATACGTGCACATGTCCGCACTGGGCGCCCGGCCCGAGAGCCCGGCCCGCTATGCGCAGACAAAATGGTTGGCCGAGCAGGCCGTCCGCGCCTCCGACCTGGACTGGACTATCTTCCGCCCCAGCATCATTCACGGACCCGACGGCGACTTCATGCGCATGATGAAGTTCTTCGCCTCCAGCCGGCTGCGGTTGCCGTTCATGCCCTACTTCGGCAGCGGCAACGCCCGCGTGCAGCCCGTGTGCGTCCGCGACGTGGCCACCTGTTTCGTCCGCGCTTTGGCGCTGCCGGAAACCATTGGGAAGGTTTACGCGCTCGTGGGGCCGGAGCGGTTCACCTGGAAAGAGCTCTACGACGTCTGCGCCCGGGCCATCACCGGCCGGCGACGGCTGAAGGTGCCGGTACCCGTGGCCGTAGGAAAACTGGCCGCCCTCACCGTAGTGCCGCTGATGCCTTCGTTTGTCCTGCCGTACAAGTTCGACACGGGCCAAGTGCAAATGAGCCAGGAAGACAGCATCGCCGACCCCGAGCCGGTGGAACAGACCTTCGGCATCCGCCTGCGCGACTTCCGCGAGGAGCTGGCGATATACGCGGCCCAGCTTTGAGGCAACTTTGCAGTATTTAACGTTTTACGCTACGCTGTCTCTATGATCCTCTGAGGAATAGCCATGACGCGCGTCGAGACAACTCCTAAACAAGACGGCACTCTAAAGCTCGACGGCTTGCCGTTTCATGCTGGCGAGACTGTTGAGGTCATCATCAGGCTGAAGGCAGCCCGGAACGATCACAAAAGATACCCGTTACGGAACACCCCGGTAAGTTACGCTGATCCATTCGAGCCGGTCGCCGCCGAGGACTGGGAAGCTGCGCAATGATTGTCCTTGACACGCACGTATGGGTGTGGTGGGTGCATGGGGATGAGGCTCTTCCACCGGGTGCCATGGTCACACGCGGCCCCTCAAACGTTGCCGATACCACTTGGCTCACGGCCGCGGGTGACCATGCGGGACACTCCGCCGATTTCGTCATGCTCATGCATCGGAGGCCGGGCACAAGATAGGCATGGCCCCGGGGACAAACGGCCGGTACGGAGCCCGGCCGCTACGTTGGAAATGATTGGCTCGTAGGTGTTGCAGGGTGCCATGGTCACACGCGGCCCCTCAAACGTTGCCGATACCACCTGGCTTACGGCCGCGGGTGACCATGCGGGACACTCCTCCGATTTCGCCATGCTCATGCATCGGAGGCCGGGCACAAGATAGGCATGGCCCAGGGGGCAAACGGCCGGTACGGAGCCCGGCCGCTACGTTGGAAACGGTTGGCTCGCAGGTGTTGCAGCATCGCGCACGGTCAGCATATCCGGCCCATAACAGCACAAGAGACACGGGATCCCGTGTCTCTTGTGCGTTTGGTACCTGAAAGAAGACTCTTTGTCTTCTCAGCGATCTTTGCGATCTCTGCGCCCTCTGCGGTGAAAGGGCCAGCCGATCCAGCGAAGGGGTCAGTCGATTTCCTTCGCGTCGATCCACTTCATCATCTTGCGCAGCTTGCGGCCGGTCTGCTCCAGCAGGTGGTCCTTGTCCTTCTTGTACAGGGCGTTGAACATGGGCATGCCGGCCTGGGCCTCGAGGATCCACTCCCTGGCGAACTGGCCGGTCACGATCTCGTCGAGGATCTTCTTCATTTCCTTGCGGGTTTCCTCGGTGATGATCCGCGGGCCGCGCGTCAGGTCGCCGTACTCGGCGGTGTTGCTCACGCTGTAGCGCATGTAGTTGATGCCGCCCTGATAGAACAGGTCCACGATCAGCTTGAGCTCGTGCATGCACTCGAAGAAGCAGATCTCCGGCTCATAGCCGGCCTCGACCAGCGTCTCAAACGCCGCCTTGACCAGCGCGGTCACGCCGCCGCACAGCACCACCTGCTCGCCGAACAGGTCCGTCTCGGTCTCCTCGCGGAAGCTCGTCTCCAGCACGCCGGCCCGCGCCCCACCGATGCCCGCCGCCCAGGCCAGGCCGAGTTCCTTGGCCTTGCCGGAGGCGTTCTGCTCGATCGCGATGAGGCACGGCACGCCGCCGCCCTTGACGAACTCGCTGCGCACCAGGTGGCCCGGCCCCTTGGGCGCGACCATGATCACGTCCACGTCCTTCGGCGGCTTGATGGTGCCGAAATGAATGTTAAAACCGTGGCAGAAACCGAGCGTCTTGCCCGGCTTCATGTGCTTGGCCACTTCGTTCTTGTAGACGATCGGATGCAGTTCGTCGGGCAGGGTGAAGATGATCAGGTCGGCAGCGGCTGCCGCGTCCGACGCCGACATGGGCGAAAACTTGTGCTCCTGGGCCAGGCGGTAGTTGTCGGTCCCGGGCAGCTCGGCGATGATCACGTCCACGCCGGAATCGCGCAGGTTCTGGGCGTGGGCATGGCCCTGGCTGCCGTAGCCGATGACGGCCACTTTCTTGCCCTTCAGGAATCCAAGATCAGCGTCCTTTTCATAATAAATAGTCACGGCCATGGGTTTATGTCCTTTCGTATCTTAGAGTCGGGACCTTTTGAAGTCGGGACCTTTTGAAAGAGTCACAGTCTACGCGCCGGCGGGCCGGTGGCAAGCTCGTTTGAGGCGGGGCCCAACTGCGTACACTAAGACTGGACATTGTTCACAAGCAACAGGGCAGGCTCACGGTCGGGCCGCCCGGCGCGTGTGGAAGGATTGTGCAGCCCAGCCGGGCGTCTCCCCCCGGCCGTTATCGCGAGGCCGGCCCCACCAGGAGTAACGTACGCCCCGCGGCCAACGACAGGGCGATCCGCCCCCCACCGGACGAGGTCGGGCCCACCGTGATCTCCCGGATCCCGCTATCGGCGGGATCGGCCAGCGTCCAGCGACCTGGCACAGCCACGGCCAGCTCGCCTTTGTAATCCTGTTTGCCCACGTTGACCAGCAGCAGGATTTCGCGCCCCTCGCGCTTGAATCTGCCCAGGACAACCTGGTCGAAGGCGGGATGCAGCCGGCCCGCGGCTGTCCGCCGGGAGGCCTCCTCGCCCATCCGGCAGGCGGCCTTCATGTCGTCGCGCAGCACGTGCCCGCCGGCCGACCGGAACTGCTCCACGATCCGAGCCGCGGCGTCCGGCAACTCCACGCCGTCGGGAAGCACCAGCGCGGTAAAACTCTGCCGCCCGACCCACAACCTGCCCTCGCGCACCTCCGCCCCGGCCAGCGTCTCATGGTCGGCCAGCATGAACGGCACCTGAGCGGTCGCCAGGTGCCGCCCCAAACGCATAAAGGAGTCGATAAGCTGCCGGGCGAGGGCCGATTGCGACTCCAGCGTCAACGGCCTCGCCATGGGCACATACTCCGCCCAGAGGTCGTAAATCGGGTAGTACAGGAGAACGTCCGGATCGGGGCGGGCGTCACGCAGCAATGCGTTCAGCCGGCCGACAAACTCCATGTACGCACGGGTGTCGGCTGCCGGGCGTTGCCTGCGGTTGTAGTAGAGCGTGAACTCGGTCACCCCCAGGGCAGCTTGCCACGCGGCCGTGGCCTGCATCTGCGACAACGAGGCCGGCCCCTTGGATGCCATTTGCTCGGAGAAGTCGCTCACCTCAGTCATGACCTGCCGGCGGCCCTCGATCAGCGCTGCCGAGGCGGGCAACGCCGCCGCCAGCCAGCCGCCATGGAACACCGCGTCGGGCGTCGAGGACAACATGTCCAGGCCGGGAATGTGCATCCTTCGCAGGCACTGGAGCGCATTGCCCTCCAGCGGTACGTGGTGCAACGGCCTCTCCTCCCAGAGGCTGTGGCCGGAAGAAGCAACGCCGTGTGCCTCACACCACTTTTCGAGCCGACCGAAGTAGCGATCAGCCACCAGGTCGGCAATCAGGGCCCAGTAGCGCCGCCGGACCTGGCGATCCGCCTCACTCTGGCCGGTGAAGAGGCTCTTGCGGACGGCCATGAGGTCCTGTCCGTAGCGGGCCTGATACTGTTGCGGAAGATCCTCGACCCAGGGCACACAGGGCAGCGGCCGTACCGTCGGATCCAACGGATCCTTGACCGGCACCCGCTTACGCACCTCCTCGGACAACTGGCCGGTGTCGAGCGCCATCAGCGAAGGTTCGTCGGTGAAGGTCGCCCGGATGGTGGAACCGAAATGCTGCTGGAGCCGCCGCCAGTAGGCCTCGTGGGTCTTCTCGATAAAGGCCCCCACGGCCCCTTCGTCCAGGAGGTTGGGGTACCGCCGGGCGGCGTGAAAGTTGTTGCTGGCGTGCGTGTACTCATAGGCCGGCCGGAGGATGAACGGGTCGGCCTGCGACGGATCGTAAGCCAGGACTATGGCCTCGAAGCGGGGATTGTCCTTGAGCACCAATCCCCCCGCCGCGCCGCTCGGATATCCTTCCTCATCGTAGATCCAGACCAGCAGCCCCATCTGCCGGCAAGACTCGACAACCTGGACGAGCGTCTGCCAGTTCGGTTCAGAAGTCAGGTAATCCTTGAAGCTTACGTTGCAAACGATGCCGCCCGCGCCCAGGTCCTTGAATTCGCGCAGGGCCTCCACGATAGCCTGAGCCGGTGGGAGGCTATGAACGATCTGAAGCGGCCTCAGTTCGGCCGGCGGATCGGACCACGCCGCCAGCCAGCCGGCCGGCCAGTCGGAAGTGGCGGGCGCGCTCTGCGGGCCTGAGCCCAGCAGAACACCGGGGCCTGTCATCACCGTACAACAAACCAGGATGATATGCGAGATTCTCATGGGCAAGCGATTGTGTGGATAACGCCGGCCGCGTCAACCATCACCGCTCCGAATAGGGCGAATCCCGGGCCGGCCTTTATTGCCGGCATCCACACGCCTACGCTATACAGGTACGTTCGTCACTGACGACCATCGAGTCGCGGAACGGTTCATGATGGCAGACGCAACACTTCAATATGCCTCGCGTGGAGTCCCTGTCTCCGGGGAAAAACGCCCCCCTTCCCGCAAGGCGGAGCATTTTTTCTGGCTGGATCGTCTCCGCTTCGTCGCCATGCTGGATATCGTGGCGATGCACACCGTGGGCAATCACCTGTTGCACGGCGTGGGCCTGCCGATGCTTCTGCTCATTTCGGTGGCCTTGCAGGCCGCAAGAGTGCCGCCGGCCGCCCCCGGCGCGGTACTGGCCCGACGCGCCCGGCGTTTACTGGTCCCCTGGCTTTTCTGGTGCGCGGTCTACACCGGCTGGCTTGTGCTCCAGGCCCTGGGCCACGGCCGGCCGGCCTGGAGCTGGTTTCAGCCGCTCATGCCCCTCTACGGGCCGGTGATCCATCTGTGGTTCGTGCCGTTCATATTCCTTTCGGCGCCGGTGGTGGCGGTGATTGTCGGGATCGCGCATTCACGCCGCAGCAGACCGGCCATCGCCGTCTTCGCCACGTCCGGCATCCTGGTGGTGTTGGCGGCGGCGGCGGTTCGAACCGCCTACGCGGTGCCCCAGCCCTTCAACCAATGGGTGTTCTCGGTGGGCACGATTCCGCTCGGCGCGGCCATTGGCCTTGCCCTGACCACCCAGGGAAAGCGGCGATTGCGCCTGCTGCTGGCCCTGGCGGGACTTGGAATTCTGCTGACGGCCGCCGGCCTGGAGTGGGTTCGGTTCCCGTTCCCGTGTGAGAGTTGGATGCTCCGCCGACATGGCCTGGCGCTGATCGGCGTCTGCCTGATGGCGTGCCTGAGCGGCGGTGGCGGTCCCGTCACCCGCCTGATGGTGAACACGACGTTCGGCGTCTACCTGACGCATCCGCTGATCTTCCAGGTGCTCAGAGAAATGCGGATCGTGGACGGCTGCGCATGGATCGATTTCGTTGTGGTCTATCTGCTCTCGGCGGTCGTAACCCTGGCCATGCGGGCATGCCCTCTGAAACGATTCGTCTGACCGCCGACGTTTCCAGATGAGCAACGCCTGTGTGCCACAACTCTTGAGCCGTGCAGGTTTATCGAGAAGCCTGGGCGCGGTCCGTACGGCAGAGGCTCTACTGCTCGATCGGTCAAGCTGGTGCAGGCGGGTGTCAGGGGGATGAGCCGTCTTCAACCCCAGTGTCCGCCACGCGCAAGGGGGGCAAGATGCCCGCCCCCCTGATGCTCGCTGCTCAGCGGCAGTGGCACACATGCGGCTGTGCCGTTCCGGCTTTTTCCTTGTTTCCAGTAGACTCTCCACCTTTGCAGCCATATGAAATAATGATCCAGTCACGCAAAGGGGACACTCTGCCTCAACGGGGTTGCAGACTGCCAGGCGGAACAGAGGAGCCGGACGCAGCTCTGCATGCATACCTGATGGGATACCTGTGTAGTGGCGCGTTTCTTCCATGCGGGAGCCGCCACTGACGGAGGACCAGACATGTCAACGTTCAGATCGGCGGCGCGAACCATGTGCGGGATTGGGCTGCTCTCAATGATGGCCGTGTCGGCCTGGTCCTGTGCGCCCACGAAGCAGGACGAGGATCTCCTGACAGAGCCGGAGCGCAACGCGGCTGGTGCGGCCGTCCAGTCGACGTCCGCGCTTGCCCAGACCGCCGGTGCGACCAGCGTCGTCAGCACAAGCCAGCCCCCCACGGCCAAGCCCGCGCTTGCCACCAGCGGCGTGGCAGGCTGCCCGGTGTTGACGATCTCGCCGGCGGAAGGCACCGCGACCTTCAACGTCTCGCTCGATTTCGACGGCGGGTGCCCTCTTCCCGACCAAACCGAACCCGTCTGCTCCGGTTCCACGAGCGGCCAGATCGACTTTTCCACCCAGCACGTGAACCTGACGTTTCAAGCCTTGAGCTGCGACAGCGCGCCGTCACTGGACGGGACGGTGGACCTCAACTACAGCGTGGCGGATTCGTCGATCACACTGGACGGCACCTGGGATCTCACCTTCACGACCGCCGAGGATCAGAGCCGGATCACCGGGCCGGGCACCGTGATTTTTGACACGGCCGCCCAGGTCGTGACCATCAGCCAATTCGAGGGTCAGTTGACCCGGGGCGCCGACACCTCGAATATCACCGTGGACTCGGTGGTGATTTCGCTGGCGGACAACCCCTCCCTGACTCCCTCCGCGGGGACCATTCGATTGGACGGCGGACTGCTTCGCCAATTCACCATTCGATTCAATGAGAACTCGCCCAGCACGAGAGTGGTGGAGGTCAGCATCTTTGGGCTGATCTTTGTTCCCATTGACCTGGATACGTTTGATTTGTAGTGGATGGTGGATAGTGGATCAAGGCCGTGTGTGCCACGGCTCTTGAGCCGTGCTGGTTTGTCGAGGAGCCTGGGCGCGGGGCAGAGGCTTCGATAACCGAGAGTCCTGCTCGCGGTCTGCACTGCTCAAGAGCAGTGGCACACAAGGCAGCCTCGCACAGCGAAAGCAACCGACAGTGCCACCCGCCTCAAGCTCCACCGTCCAACGCTCATCGCCTTCCTACTTCCTGCCGCCAGCTCCCAACAAGAAACCTGCTGCGGACAGAATCAGGGGCCACGCGAGCCATTCCTCCGGGACTGGTGTAACCATGGAGGTCAGGATCAGCGGAGATAGCACAACGATCAGGAGTAAACCAGCGACTTTACCCATGTGTTCAACTCCTCGCCACTCTGAATGCCGTCAACCCTTTCGGTTTGACGCAGTCGACCAGAAGGAAAACAGTCCTCGTTTTTTGATCCTCCTCACCGTAAACGACTGCTCACGCTACCGAGGCACTCAGCGGATAGCAATTACAATCGGCAATGTTTTTTATAACGAGACGGCCGAGGGATTGCCCTCGGCCGTCTCATTACTCACCTTCTTTTAGCGCTTCTCTTCGAACTCGGCGTCGATCACGTCCTCGCCGCCGCCGCCGGCCGCCGCTCCGGCGCCCGCGGTTTGTTGCGGGCCGCCTTCGCCGCCGGGGGCGCCGCCCGGGGCGCCCGCCCCGCCGGCTGCCGCGGCTTTGGCCGCCTCTTCGTACATGATCTTGCCGATGACCTGCGAGGCCGTCTTGACCTGCTCCATGGTCCGCTGGAGGGCCGTGCGGTCGTCGCCCTTGAGGGCATCCTTGAGGGCGTTGAGGGCCGCCTCGATGTCGCCGCGGTCCTTGGGCGGGACCTTGTCGCCGTGCTCCTTGAGGACCTTCTCGGTCTGGTACACGAGGTTGTCGCCCTGGTTCTTCAAGTCCACCAGTTCGCGACGAGCCTTGTCCTCGGCCGCGTGGGCCTCGGCGTCGCGCCGCATCTGCTCGATCTCCTCCTTGGACAGACCGCTGGAGCCCTCGATGCGGATGGACTGGGCCTTGCCCGTGGCCAGATCCTTGGCGCTCACGTTGAGGATGCCGTTCGCGTCGATGTCGAAGGTAACCTCGATCTGCGGTACGCCGCGCGGCGCCGGCGGAATGCCGGTCAGGTTGAAGCGGCCCAGCGACCGGTTCCCGCTGGCCACCTCGCGCTCGCCCTGGAGCACGTGGATGGTCACCTCGGTCTGGTTGTCGGTAGCCGTGCTGAAGATCTCCTTCTTGGACGTCGGAATCGTGGTGTTCCGCTCGATCAGCTTGGTCATCACGCCGCCCAGCGTCTCGACACCCAGCGACAGCGGCGTCACGTCGAGCAGCAGGATGTCGGTCTTCTCGCCGGCCAGCACCGCACCCTGGACGGCCGCGCCCACCGCGACCACCTCGTCCGGGTTGATGCTCTTGTTCGGATCCTTGCCGAAAATCTCCTTGACCAGCCGCTGGACGACCGGCATACGCGTGGAGCCGCCGACCAGCACGACCTCATCCACGTCGCGCGGCGAGAGCTTGGCATCCTCCAGAGCCTTCATCACCGGCCCCCGGCAGCGCTCCGTGAGATGCTCGGTGAGCTGCTCGAACTTGGCCCGCGTGATGGTCTGCTGCAGGTGCTTGGGCCCCGTCTGGTCGGCCGTGATGAACGGCAGATTGATGGTCGTCTCCTGGGTGCTGGAGAGTTCCATTTTCGCCTTCTCGCAGGCCTCCTTGAGCCGCTGGAGGGCCATCGGGTCCTTCCTGAGATCGATGCCTTCCTTCTTGCGGAACTCTTCGGCAACGTAGTTGATCAGCTCCTCATCGTAATCGTCGCCGCCCAGGTGCGTGTCACCGTTGGTGCTCAACACCTCGAAGACGTTGTCGCCGATGTCGAGGATGGAAATATCGAACGTGCCGCCGCCCAGGTCGAAGACGGCCACCTTCTCGTTCCGCTTCTTCTCCAACCCGTAGGCCAGGGCCGCCGCGGTCGGCTCGTTGATGATGCGCTCGACCTTCAGGCCGGCGATCTCTCCGGCGTCCTTGGTCGCCTGACGCTGGGCATCGTTGAAGTAGGCCGGAACGGTGATGACCGCGCGGGTCACCTGCTCGCCGAGGTAGTCCTCCGCGGTCTTCTTGAGGTCGCGGAGAATCATGGCGGAGATCTCCGGCGGGGTATACCTCTTGCCCCGGACCTCCACCTTGACCAGCTCACTTTCCCCATCGACGACCTTGTAAGGGACGATCTTCTCTTCGGCATGAACCTCGTTGTGCCGCCGGCCCATGAACCGCTTGATCGAAAAGACGGTATTCTGAGGGTTGGTCACCTGCTGATGCTTGGCGATCTGCCCCACCAGGATTTCACCCTTCTCCGTAAAGCCCACGACGGAGGGGGTCAGCCGTGAGCCCTGCGCGTTCGTCAAAACCTTCGGCTGATCGCCTTCCATGACGGCCACCACCGAATTGGTTGTTCCCAAATCTATCCCGATAATCTTGTTCGAAGCCATCAAAACTCTCCTTCCGGCTGTGGTAGCATCGAGCGCAAATTGGTATCAGAAGAATCGCCTAGCATATGCAATACCAGTCGCCCTCAACACCAAGGTTTTCGATAAGACCTTGTCCGAAAAGACGTTAAGTAAAGACCAGCATTCTCCCGGCGGTACGCTTTTTCTGCCAGACTGGCAGATCAGGACGGAATGAAGTTGGCACGGTCCCTGTTGAGCCGCCCTGTCGGTTTTTAGGGTTGGCAGAAACGTATCTCCTGATAAGATAAGGGAGACGCGCGTCTGTGGTAAGACCATCATGGCAAGTGAACAACCTCCGGCACTCGCGACACTTGAGGGGCAGAACTTCCCGGCTGTCCGGCAGGTCTCCGTGTTCATGGAGAACCGGGTCGGGCAACTGCTGCGCCTGACCCAAACCATTGATAATGCTGATGTTAGGATCATTGCCCTCTCGATTCTGGATTCGGCCGACTTTGCCGTCGTACGGCTGATGTTCGACAAGCCCGATGACGCTCTGGAGGCCCTCCACGCCGCGGGGTTCGCCGTCAGCGTGACCGAACTACTGGCAGTGGTGCTGCCCAAGGGAAATCGCGGGCTGCTGTCGGTCTGGTCGGCCCTCCTGTCCAGCGAGGTGAGCGTCGGGTACGTGTATCCCCTGATCCCCCTGGCGGCCGGTCCGGCTATTGCCATGTCCGTAGACAGCCTGGAATTGGCCATCGACACCCTCCAGCAACACAAATTCACTCTCCTGACCGAAGCGGATTTTCAGGTTGGGCCGTAACCACTCCAGCCAGACAGCCTCCCTGACCGAACGATGCGCCTGCCACAGGTTGCGTGGCCGGCACAATGAACCAGTGTGCATCGGGCCCCGACTGCCAGAGTGGCCGAAGCCAGCACTTGTACCGAGATGCTTAATTCCAGCTCATAGCAAGAGTTATCCAGGTACTTATGTATGGAACGCGGATTGCTGACCCCCTAAGATGATGTGGTCGACGGTTTGAGAGACTGCCCCGGATTTGGGAGGTATCGAGTTGATAGTTTTTGACCCGATGTATTTTGTCATCCTGGCGCCCGGTCTGTTGTTGGCGATGTGGGCACAGTACAAGGTGCGCTCGACATTTTCACGGGCCAGCGAGATCCCGGCGAAGCGAGGCTGGAGCGGTCGGGATGTCGCCCAGGCGATTCTCAATTCCAACGGCCTCCAAGACGTGGAAATTGAACCGGTAACCGGCTATCTCAGCGATCATTATGACCCCAGGCACAAGGTTCTGAGGCTCAGTCCCGACGTGTACCAGGGACGGTCCCTGGCGGCCTTTGGCGTGGCGGCCCATGAAGTCGGACACGCGATTCAGGACGCGCACAATTACGCGCCGCTGGGCATCCGCAATGCGATCGTGCCGATGGCCAACTTCGGATCAAGCCTGGGCATGCTGGTCCTGATGGTCGGCATCGGCATGGGGCTCCAGACGCTGGCCATTCTGGGTTGTGCGTTGTTTACCGCGGTGGTGATCTTCCAGGTGGTCAACCTGCCTGTGGAGTTCAACGCCAGCCGGCGGGCCCGCGAGGCGCTGCTGGCCAGCGGAATCATCAGCCCCGCCGAGGACAAGGAAGTCGGCAAGGTCCTCAACGCCGCCGCGATGACCTATGTGGCGGCCACCCTGACCAGCATTCTGACGCTGCTCTATTTCCTCATGCGGGCAGGCGTGATCGGCGGCGGGCGCAACAGGGAATAACCGCCCACGAACACATATGAAACCGCGAACTCCGGAAGGCCGGCGGCGTTGATTCCCCGCCGGCCTTTCTTTGTGACCGCACGCGTCCAGTTTGTTGACTCGCCGCCTGATCCATTCGAAAATCCCACCCCGAGGCACAAAGCATGGTTGAATCGCGGACGTCAGAATCCTTCCCGGCCCGGCAGCGCCGCCGGCGCAACCTCCTGCTCATGGTGGCATTGCTGACGGCCGGCGCGGCGGGAGTCACCTTCAAGTACACCCGCCATCACCTCTTTCCGAAGCGCTTCGCGATCGTGGAACCCGGCCGGCTCTACCGTTCCGGCTACTGCGAACCGGGTCCGCTGACGCGCATCATCCGCAAGCACAAGATCCGAACGATTCTCACGCTCTTAAATGACGAGCCAGACTCCGAGGAGCAGCGGAAAGAAGAGGAAGTGGTCAGGCGGGAAGGCGTTCGCCTGATCCGCATCGGAATGCCGGGGAATGGCTGCGCCGATTTCGACCTGCTGGAGCAGGCGGCGGACATTATTGCCGACCCGACCAGTCACCCACTGCTGGTTCATTGCTACGCGGGTTCAAACCGGACCGGGGCCTGCTACGCGGTCTGGCGGATGAAACACTGCGGGTGGAGCTGGCGCGAAGCACTGGACGAGTGCCAGGATTACGGGCTCTCGCCGCGCTATAGCGCCAAGCTGTTCGAGCACCTCAAGCGGTATTACATCGAGCGGATCGAACCCGCCTCGAAAGCGGTGAGCCGCCCGGCCACTCGCCCACCTGAACCATAGCGGATCCCCGCCACGGGCCGACCGGGGACGAGAGCGCCGTTTTAGTCGCTATTCGTCGAACAGGAATTCGACGCCCATCATGTGGCCGCGGGAGGTCTGCATGCAGTAGCGGACGACGGCCCGGCCATAGAGCGTCAACTCAGGCACGTGCAACGCCAACTCGATCACCGTGCCGACCGGGTAGTGATGATCGCCGCACATGCCCATGCCCGTTTCGCTCAAGTCGCGACAGTCGAAAAAGCCCGGCGGGCACTGCTCATCGTCAGCGACGCGCACCTCGACCTGCCCCGGGAAGGGCCAGCGCGGCGAGCGGCGACGCTCCGGCCCGGCAAACGGTTCGATATGCACGGTGGACCGGCGGGTCTTGATCAGATTGATAACGGCTTCGCGCGACAGCTTGACGATTTCTTCGGTTTCCATGTTGCCTCCCCTGAAAGGACTTCCCCGCATCGCCCCCCCCGGTCCTCGGGACCGAACTGATTACCCCTGGGGGGACTGTTCATCCTGGCGCCCCGCGGCCGGGCCCTCTCCCGATACGCGCAGCTTCAGATTCAACCCCGCGTTGTGCTGAAGGCTGATCGTCCATGCATCTCCCTTGCGCATCGGCATGGACGGGTTCTCGACTTGAACTAACCGGACGCCGTCCCGCTGCCGCAGGTCCGGGTCTCGGGCATAGTCCCAGAATCGAGACCATAGCTTCTGCTCAAACTCGTTCGGCTGCGAATTGACCCGATAATAATCGGGGACATCGCCAACCTTCTCCAGCGGAACGGCATCGACCGGACGCTGATAATCACCGAAAACCCCGGCAAACAGGGCCAGGCTCTTGCCTCGCAGTGCATCCCCCATGGCCACGTGCTCATGATCAAACATGATCACCAGCGTCTTGAAGTGGGCGGCGGTGCCTTGAATCGTGACCCGCCGCGACGGCAACGGATGGCCGTCTCGATCCAGCTCAACAAAATCCAGTGTGGTCAGGTCGGTTTCGGCGGGTTTGCCGTCCACCAGTTCACCGGCCTTGATCTGCTCAACGACGTACACCTCCGCGCGGCGATCCGCACTGGTCAGGCGTTCGATGGACCGTTGAAGCTCGAATTTCTCGCGGGCCAGGGCCTCGTTGGCCTGGCGCAGCCTGTCCGTCTCGCCCGGTGAAAGCAGGATGAACGTAGCCACTCCGCTGGCCGCCACCACCGCTAACCCGATAATCCATTGTGCGAAGCGAACCAAGGTTCCATCCTCTGGGTTTTTGCCGGTCAGTCTTTTCCACCTGGGGAACGGCCGGCATTATACCCCCCATCCGGTCCACGCGATACCGCTCAGCTATCTTATACAATTGTTTTTGCCGGCAGGTCGCGGAAAGCGACCCGGGGCGGTCCGGTAATGCCCTCCAGCCCCCTTGAAAGCGTCACGATGAGACCGCCCCCAGCCAACCGCCGGCGGAGAAACGCCCCATTCCTCACACATCACGAAGCTCGCCCCCCGGGGGTAACGACCGAAAACAGCCCCGGCCCAGTGGTCAGGCCGACAGCGTGACCGGCGTCCGCGGGACGTTAATCTGGATAAAGACATCGTCGTACTGGCGTTCCAGGTAAGCCCGTGACGGCCCGCTGGCGATGTGGTCCCAGGGCAGAATTTCGGTGACGGCCCGCTCGCGGTGGGCGTAGAAGGCCGGATCGATCCCGGTCTCTTCGAACGCCCGCTGCCAGAGGGTGAAATCGAAAACTTCATCCCACCCGTCCATACGCGCCCCCAAGCGATAGGCGGCCTCGATGGTAGGCGCGAGCCGGCGGTCGCCGCGGGCGAACACCCCTTCGAGAATGGATCGCTGCGGCGAGTGCGTGCAGAGCTTGACGGCCGAGCGCTGCCGGCCGGCGGTACGGGCCAGAATCCGACGGGCCTCCTCGAAATATTCGAGCGTCTGCTGCGCGGCCCACTGGAACGGCGTGTGCGGCTTGGGTATCAGCCAGCTTACGCTGGCGTTGACCGAGGCCGGCCCCTTGCCGATCTCCCTGCGGGCCTCGCTCACCTCGCGGGCGAGGTGGTAAATGCCGGTAATATCTTCCTCCCGCTCGCCGGGGAAACCGCACATGAAGTAGAGTTTCACCGTTTTCCAGCCTGCCCGGTAGGCCTGTTTCACCCCGTCGATCAGGTTGCCATCGGTGACTTTCTTGCGAATGGCGGCGCGCATGTCGTCCCTGGCGGCTTCGGCCGCGATAGTCAGGCCGCTCTTGCGGACGCTGTTGGCCATCCAGGGGATATTGGCCAGCATCTTGTCCACCCGCAGTGAGGGCATGGACAGGTTCACCTTGCGGGCGCGGAACTGATCATTGATACGCTCGGCCAGTTCACGAAGCTGCGGATAGTCGGCCGTGGACAGGCTCAGCAGACCGATCTCGTCGTGGCCGGTGGTTCGCCACATCTCCTCGGCCATCTCCAGGATGCGGTCCACGCTGCGCAGGACCAGCGGGCGCTTGGTGTAACCCGCGTGACAAAATCGGCAGCGCTGCGGACAGCCGCGCATGATCTCGATGGCGATGCGGTCGTGCACGATCTCCGTGTAGGGCAACAGCGGCCGGGTGGGAAACGGCACGGTCTCGAAATCCGGCGTCTGGCAACGGGTGATCCGCTCGCGCGGCACAAAGCCCGGCGGGCAGGCCGCACTGGGCCTGATCGCCGCAATCGTGCCGTCCGGGTGATAATCGAAGTCATACAGAGAAGGAGCGTAGATCCACTCGAACCGCCGGGCCATTTCCAGAATCATGTCCCGGCGCGAGGCCCCCTGCCGCCGTAACTCGCGGTAGGCCTCGATGATTCCCATCATCGAGTGTTCGCCGTCGCCGATCACCACCAGGTCCAGGAAGTCGGCCACCGGCTCGGGGTTGTCGGCCTGTGGACCGCCGGCAATGACCAGCGGGTGGCGGTCGTCGCGATCTGCCGCGCGCAGCGGAATGCCGGCCAGGTCGAGCATGGTCAACAGGTTGGTGAAGCCCATCTCGTACTGGAGCGACACGGCGAAAATGTCGGCCTTGCCTGCTTCCTGGCGAGTATCCCAGGTGAAGAGCGGGATCCGGCGTTCGCGCATGACCCGCTCAGCATCGACCCACGGCGTATACACGCGCTCGGCGCACACGCCGGGCAGGTGATTGCACAACCAATAGATGATCTGGCAGCCCAGATGGCTCATGCCGATCGGGTAGGCATCAGGGAATGCGATGGCGATGCGCACTTCCGCCCGCTCCCAGTCGCCGGGCTTGACGAGTTGGTTCCACTCGCCGCCGATGTACTGGCCGGGCTGGGTCACGCGGGGCAACAGCTCATTACTGACCCGCTCGCGAAGCGTCATCATGAACACCTCAATTGTCCAGCGGACTGCTTTCGTGCCTCGAAGTTTTCGTGCCTCGAAATTCAGAGGGATTATATGAAGCGGGTCACCACTGGCCTACCAGGCGGTTGCGCAGCGCCACTCCTCCGGGACGGCAGGGCCGGTGTATTCGCGTCGGTTACCTGGATCAAGAAGCTCAGGAAATGAGCGGCGGGTCAGCGTTGCCGGTACACGATCCGACCTCGCGTCAAATCGTAGGGCGAGACTTCCACTGTAACCATGTCACCTGGGACGATCCGGATGAAGTTCTTCCGCATCTTTCCGGATATGTGGGCCAATACTTCGTGCTTGGTGCCACCCGCGTCGGCCTCAACCAAAAATTGTGCATTGGGCAGAGCCTTGATCACACGGGCGTCAAATTGAATACTCTCCGACTGTGCCACTGTAGCTCCTGTCAAAAAAACTATACAACTGGATACCCCCTTCATCGGGGATCCATTATTATCCCGGTTGGCATGTCTAAAGGCAACTGCCAGACTATAAGGGGTGGTTAGATATTCGATAAGCCTTGCTGAACAAGACACTTGGACTATGAATTCAAAAAAGCTCCCCCGCCATCCATCCGGTGCCCGCCCCCCGAGGGATCAACGGCCCCCACGGGACAAGCTGCCCGCGCGCTGGGCGGCCCTGCGCATTCTCTCCGACCTCCGCGAAGGCCGTCGCACCGCTCGCGAGTCCATCGACGACCTCGTGGCCAACGCTCAGCTCGCCCCCCAGGAGGCCGGCCTGACCACCGAGCTGGTCATGGGCGTGGTCCGGCATCGGCTCACGCTCGCAAAAGTGCTGGGGACGTATGCCGTCCATGGCTGGCAACGGGTGAGCCGTCAACTTCAACACATTCTGATGATCGGCGCCTACCAGATCATCTGGCTGGACACCGTGCCGGACTTCGCGGCGGTCAATGAGGCCGTCAACCAGGCGCGATCTGCGGGCGGCAGCAAGGCCGCACGATTCGTTAACGCTATACTGCGCCAGCTCTTACGTGATATCGAAGCTCAGCGGGTACCCTGCGCTGAGGCAGACTTAGTCCGGGCCATTCCCGTCAGCGAGACAGCTTGTTTGCAGCTCCGCCGCCCGGTGCTGAGTGACCCGGCCGTCAACCCCACCGCGCATCTGGCCGAATCCACCTCCCACCCCACCTGGCTGGTGGGCCGTTGGATCCACCATTTTGGACGGGAGGCCGCTGAGGCCATCTGCCGGGCCGGCATGCGCCGCCCGGTGGTCCAGCTTCGCCCCAACCGGCTGCGGATCGACGCCGAAGGGTTGATCAATCGACTTCGGGCGGAGGGCTTTCAAGCGGAGCCGACCCCTGCCGACGGCGCTGCCGTGCCGGGAAATGTGGCCGGGCTCATGCGTTCGGAAGCCTTTCGGGCGGGCCTCTTCCAGCCCCAGGACCCCACCGCCATGAAGGCAGTCGAGCACATGGACCTGGCCCCGGGACAGACCGTCGTGGACCTGTGCGCCGGCGCGGGTACCAAGGCGACCCAGATGGCCGAAATCATGAAGGATCGCGGCCTGATCTTGGCCTCGGATAAGGAAACCGGCCGGCTCGACCAGCTCAGGGCCAACTGCGAACGGCTGGGGGTGACGGCGATTCGGGTCGTCCCATCGGATGCGATCGAGGCGGCCGTGGCCGGGCTGGACCGGCTGGACTGGATCCTGATCGATGCCCCATGCAGCAACACCGGCGTGCTGGCCCGCCGCCCGGAGGCTCGCTACCGCGTGGATGCCCGCACCCTGGAAGGACTGGCAGCCATCCAGCTTGGGCTGCTCAACCTGGCGGCGAGACTGGCCCGGCCGGGTACGCGCCTGCTGTACAGCACGTGCAGCCTGGAGCCTGAGGAAAACGAAAAAGTAGCGGCGGCCTTTGCCAGGGAGCACTCCGACTGGGTCATGACCGGCAGCGAACTGACGCTCCCCTGCTCGGACGGCCCCCCGGCCACCTGGCATGACGGCGGCTATTGGTGCTCATGGGCTCGAACCTGATTGCGTACGGGGCGCCTTGCCGGCGGCCCGAACCGGGAGCGGCGCTAAACTTCACGGCCTCGCAAGCCGATCTTGCCGAAGATGGATGCGTGGATCGTGACGTTGCTGATCCTCAGTCTGGGGGCGGGGGTCTTTCTGCGCCTGGTCGCCAAGGAAAAGCACCGCCGGGAACGCCATCTCCAGATTCGCTTGGAGGAGCAGCTTCAAAAGCTCCAGGAAGAAAACGAAGCCCGGCCAGTGGAATTGTCCCAACAGCAGGCGGACACCGGGAAGGCCGCTACGGCTGAGCCGGAGCCGGAGCCCGCGTTGACTTCCGCTGATTAGCCGTATATTTTGACATCGCCAGGGACCGGTAACGGTGCGTCCTCAAACCCGCGTGGCGCCGACAAACCCATGTAACGCCGGCGTTTCGCCGATGAATCATTCGGGGTTTTGAACGCACATGAGTCGTCCGCGGTAGGAGCGCGCGCATGTCTGACCTTCGCCATCAATCGACCCACCGTCTGTCATTTTTCGCCACCCTGCTGGCAACCCTCATCGGGGTAATACTGGTGATTGTGGGCGTGTGCCTGATGATGCGTCCCGGACAGACCGGGCAGGGAGCGACGTTGATCGCTTCGGGCCTGGTCCTGAGTTGCTTCGCATTGCTCTCTTATGCCGCCCTCGGAGTGATTCTCAAGGCGGAGTCCAACATCAACCGCATTCACGGGCTCACCCTGGACATCCTGGACGCGTTGAAGCGGTTCGAGCCGCAGATCAAGGTCATCGCCGACAACAGCCAGATCTCCGACGCCGCCCGCTCGATCACCAACCGCGCCCGCGAGAGCGAGGCCCTGCGCCAGGCCATCCGCGAAGAGATGTACAGCGGCAACTGGGAGGCCGCGCATTACCTGGTCGATCAGATGGAACGCCGGTTCGGCTACAAGCTCGAAGCCCAGAAGCTGCTCGATGAGATGAACCAGTTCCGCGAGATGACCATCGAGGACAAGATCACCCAGGCCCTGTCCTACATCGAAAAGTTGATGAACGAGCACAACTGGCTGCGCGCCCGCCAGGAATCGGAGCGGCTCATGCGGCTCTTTCCCCGCAACGAGCGGGTGGCCCGCCTGCCGGCCGAGTTGAACCGCCGCCGCGAACTGCACAAGCAGGAACTGCTGGCCCGCTGGAAGGAAGTGGTTCAACGCGCGGAGGTCGACGAGGGCATCGCGATTCTGACGCAACTCGATCAGTACCTCACGCCGGACGAGGCCCAGTCGCTTCGCGATTCGGCCCGAGACGTGTTCAAGGCCCGGCTGCTCAATCTCGGCGTGCAGTTCAGCCTGGCCGTTCAGGAGTCCCGCTGGCGGGATGCCCTGGAGGTGGGCCTGCAGATCCGGCAGGAGTTCCCCAACAGCCGGATGGCCCAGGAAGTCACGGAAAAGCTCGACGTGCTGCGCGTCCGCGCGGGGTTCGTCGCCGACGCCGAGATCGTGCAAGTCAATCCGCAGGCGGGGTCCAGTACCGGCCGGAGCAAGGCCTGAAAAACCCGCGTCCCAGAACCTACCCCCACCGCCGCCCCATGAGCTACGGCTCGTGCGCCTTCTCGTGTACGCTTGGGGTCTCCCTGTGTGCAACGGCTCTTGAGCCGTGATGGGACAACCCAGGCGTTCTCCACCATCGTTCGGCACGAGCTCAGGCGGGGCGTCTGTGCCGCGCGGTCCAGTGATACGGCTTCCATCGCAATTTTGGGGGCTGCGCGGTTGTCATTCTCCAGGCTGTTGGTCATCTGAATCTTCGTGCCCCCACCTCTGCAAGAGGCGGGGCACCCAACGGCTATTCCCTCCCCAAAAAGAACCGCGACCCACAGGCCGCGGTTCGGTAAGCACGCTTCATTTCAGGCAGCGCCGACGCCTTACAACCCCGCGCTGAAGTCATCCTCCTCGTCGCTGGGGGGCGGAGGTGCAACCGGCTTGGGTGCGGATGGGGCCTCCATCGGAGGCGGAGTCGCGGGACCGGCCTCCGGATAGGATTCCTGGCGTCGCGGCTCGTCCCGACGACGCTCCTCGCGCGGACCGCCCCGTCGATCACCGCGCCGGCCGCGATCATCGCCCCGGCCTCCCCGGTCCCCGCGACGGCCTTCGCGTTCATGTCGACCACCGCCGCGCGGACCACGCTCGCCGCGCGGCTGGACCGGCCGGGGAACCGGCGAGAAGGTGCTCCCCTCGCGCTCGGGGCGTCCGTGCCGCCCGGCCGCCTCCCGCCTCAGGTCGGCGATCAGCGAGTTGTAGTCGCTGAAGGCATCTTCCTCGTCGCGATTGGCAGAGACGACCGATTCTTCTTCATCAGGCGCATCCGCTTCGGGCGGGGTGGCCGCAGCCGCCGGCTCTGCCGTCCGTGCCGCGGGCGGATACGCGCTGCCGGCCTGCTCCTCGATCAGGTGGGTGATGTCGTCGTCGCCGAAATCATCGTACACCGGCGGCTTGTACCCGGGCGTCTTGGACCGCTCGAGCTCCGCCTCGTAGGCTTTCACCACCGCCGCCTGAATTCGCTCCCGGCAGGCCGCATTGATCGGGTGGGCGACGTCGGCATGGAGCTTGGCCCGTCCCATGGCGTCCTTGGGGGCCCGGTTCTCGTTGAGCTTGAGTCCGCAATCATTGCAATACTTGGCCCGCAGGTGATTCTTGCAGCCGCATCGTGGGCAACGATCGGCCAGCTTCCTTGACGGCATGGCCACAAAGGGTCCGGATACGCCGTCGATGATCTTCAGATCACGGATGACAAAATCCCCGTCCAAGGTAATGCTGCAAAACGCACGCAGACGCTCACTGGAATCTTCCACCAGCTTGATCCGAACTTCACTGATCTCCATGGATGTGTTCTCCCTTGCGTGGGCATTAAACGATGAGGACTATCCTCGCGGCAGGTTTCGGTTCTCCAACTCGTATCGAATCCCAGGTGTCTCCACTCGCGTCCTCTATTCTCGCGCGGCCGTCTGGGCCTCGGCCCGCACGATGGGCCGGACAACGCCGGCCCGCAATCCAAGTTCTCGCGCCACCATGTCCACCATCCGCTCGGCCTCGTCCCGGCTGTCGAAGGCCGTAAACAGCGTCGAGCCGCTTCCCGAGACGCGCACGGGCCGGCTCGCCATTGCGGTCAGTCGCCGCACCAACTCTCCTAAAACCGGACAGACCTCCAGGGCCGGCTCTTCCAGCATGTTGAAGGTCCACTCCATCCACTGGACCGCGCCGGAGGGTGTCTTCGCGAACTGCTCGGGAGAAAGGACGCCGGGCTCGCTTTCCCCCGGATGACCTGCCCCTGAAGCCGGTCCAGACGATCGTTCTCCGGCAGGCCGCCAGGCCTTGTACACCGCGGCGGTGGAGACGGGGATGCCGGGAAATACCAGCACCACCCAGCCCTGCCACCCCAGCCGGGCCGGCCGGATCCGCTCCCCACGACCGGTCATGATAACCGCGCCGCCGTGCAGGAAAAGCGGCACGTCGCTGCCCAGCTCGGCAGCCACCTCCGCCAGCCGCCACACGGGCCAGTCCAGACGCCATAAACGGTTCAGCGCCGTTAATGTTGAAGCCGCGTTGGAACTTCCCCCGCCCAGGCCGCCTCCTACCGGTATCCGCTTGGTCAGGCGACACTCAACGCCCCCGGAAACCCCGCTGACTTCAGCCAACCGACGAGCCGCCCTGATGATGAGGTTGTTCTCATCCACCGGAACGTCCGGCACGTCGCAAAACAGGCGCACCCCGGCCTCGCCCGCCGCCGAAAAGCTCAGGTCGTCGTACAACGACACCGGCGAAACCAGCGATTCAATATCGTGATAGCCGTCCGACCGCCGGCCCAACACCCGCAGGGTCCAGTTAATCTTGGCCGGCGCCCGCACGGTGAGGACCCCATCAGCGCGATCCTCACCCGTTATGTTATATCCACAATGCAACATTAGAGGTGAACAACGATGTTCCATCCCAGCATGCATCTCAAGTTGCGATCCAGAGCCGACCCGAACTCGGCGAACGGCAATTGTACTGACTGGCCCCTGCCTGTCAAGCTTGCAGGCCACCCGTGCAGCGCCGCTGAAGCGGCAGAGCTTCGCGGGCGGGCGCGGGCCGGCGAAAATGCCGTCCGGATCAGGCTCGCTAATGCCCCGCCACCGCAAACCATGCAGGCTGCCTCCGGCTCTACGCGGTAAACAGCTTCAGCGATCTTCTCCTTCGCATTCACGATCTTGACGGATCGAAGCGCAAGGCTTAAGAACCGCTCTCGACAGCTCTCTATTATGTGGAGGTTCCACGTGTTCAACCACTCGTTGAGGCTCAATTTTTCACGCTTATCGGTCTTGCTCGCCGCCTCGGCCGCGCTGGCCCAGTCGCCGCCGGCAGGGCCCAACGTGGTGCTGATCATCGCCGATGATCTTGGATACGCCGAGACCGGCTGCTATGGCCAGAAAAAAATTCGCACGCCCCACATCGACCGGCTGGCGGCCGAGGGGTTGCGCTTCACGCAATTCTACAGCGGCAGCCCGGTGTGCGCGCCCACCCGCTGCACGCTGATGACCGGCCAACACACCGGCCATGCCGAGATCCGCGCCAACCGCGAGATCCAACCCGAAGGCCAGCATCCCATCAGCGCCGGCGCAATCACCCTCGCCGAGGCCCTTCAAGCCCGCGGCTATGCCACCGCCGGAATCGGCAAGTGGGGCCTTGGCCCGCCGGGCTCCCATGGGGCTCCTGAGAAGCAGGGCTTCGACCTGTTCTTCGGGTACAACTGCCAGCGGGCGGCCCACAACTACTACCCCACCTACCTGTGGGAGAATGACCGGAAGATCCCGCTTAACAACCCCGAATTTCCCTCCCGTCAGGAATTCCCGGCCGATGCCGACCCCAATGATCCCGCCGCCTACCAACGCTACCGGGGTAACGAGTATGCCCCCGACCTGATGGTCGCCCGCGGCCTGGAATTCATCCGCGCCAACCGCGAACGGCCGTTCTTCCTCTACGTGGCCCTGCCCATTCCGCACATGGCCCTGCAGGTACCCGAAGATTCGCTCAAGGAGTACGCGGGCGCCTTCCCGGAGACGCCTTATCTGGGCGGCAAAGGCTACCTGCCCCACCGCACGCCCCGGGCCGCCTATGCCGCGATGGTCTCGCGGCTCGATCGCTACGTCGGCCAGATCGTGGGCCTGCTCCAGGAGCTTCAACTCGAAGAGCGGACGCTGGTCTTGTTCACCTCTGACAACGGCCCGACACATAACGGCGGAACCGATTCGGCGTTCTTCAACAGTACCGGCCCGCTGCGCGGCTTGAAGGGCAGCGTCTATGAAGGCGGCGTACGCGTGCCGCTGATTGCCCGCTGGCCGGGACGGATTACGGCCGGCAAGGTTACCGAGCACGTTGCGGCCATGTGGGACATGCTGCCGACGCTCTGTGAAATCACCGGCGCCGAAACGCCGCCGGGCATCGATGGAATCAGCTTCGCGCCCACCCTGCTGGGCAAGGGCGGGCAGAAGGAACACGAGTACCTCTACTGGGAATATCCCGGCGGTGGCGGTCAGCAGGCAGTGCGCGTTGGCAACTTCAAGGCCGTGCGACAGAATCTGCTCCGTGGCCAGAAACGGACCGAGTTGTACAACCTCGAAAACGACGTCGGCGAGCAACACGACATCGCCGCCGACCATCCGGAGGTGGTCAAGCGCATGGAGCGGATCATGCGCGAAGCGCGCCGGCCGTCGGCGGTGTTCGAATTCGCGCCGTTGGACAAAGAGGCGAGTTAACTGGAAATCAAACAGCGTCCGGCATGTTCACCCGCGGCCGCGCAGCCGAGTGGTATTCAAAAGGTCACAGGGGGCCGCGTGTGAACATGCCACCCCGGCTGTGAAACCGGGTGGTATTCGCAGGGTCGTCGGAGGCCACGGGTGAAGATCGCACCCAGCAGCCCAAACAGGAGTGCGAGCATATTTGCCCCGAAGGGGCATCAAGAGAGTAGCCACGGGTGGAGCGAAGCGGAACCCGTGGTTCAGGGCCCGCCCAATCTTTCCTGCCGCCCCGGCAGGGGCGGCGTGAGCCTCCGCACGAGCCTCACCCGCCCCTGCCGGGGCCGCGTGTGAACATGGCACCCGGCGGGGAGAATAACCAATGTCCAAATCCCAATGTCTAAAGAATGACCGATGACGAAATCCGAATGCGGCCAGCGGCCTGGTAAGCTCTTGCTCCCCCTGGCGCAGATGGCCGCCACCGAGTGCCGGCTTGACGCATGGCTTTTCCGGCCGTATGAACGCCGCTGGTGGATTCGTCCACACGTATGGTGAGCGTCTTTGGCGCGGGTGCCATGCCAACGGGCCTGTACTCGGGCGGGTGGGCATGTTGAAGTCAAACAGCGTCCGGCATGTTCACCCGCGGCCACGCAGCCGAGTGGCGTTCAAAGGGTCACCGGGGGCCGCGTGTGAACATGGCACCCCGGTTCCCGGTGGAAGGAAGAACGGCCGGTACGGAGCCCGGCCGGTACAGATTGTGAATGAGACAACGGCCGGTGCGGAGCCGGGCCGTTGCGAATTGTGAAAGGCAGAACCGCCGGCGTGGAGACCGGCCAGTACAAATGGTGGAGTCACGATATGAAACGTCCTCTCGCGATCACGTTGCTTGCATGTCTTCTCATCCCGGTGATGGCCAACGGCGCCGATCCCGCCTTTACCCGCGAGGAGGACGTGATCTACGGCCGGAAGTACGGCACCGCCCTGACCCTGGACGTGTTTACACCCAAGGCCAACGCCAACGGTGCGGCGGTGGTCGCGGTCATGAGCGGCGGCTGGTTCTCCGCCCACGAGATGATTTCGCCCCCCACCTTCAGCGAGTTTCTCAACCGCGGCTACACCGTCTTCGCCGTCGTGCATGGCAGCAATCCCAAGTACACCATCCCCGAAGCGATGGAAGACATGCACCGCTCCATCCGCTTCATCCGCCACCACGCGAAGCGGTTCAACATTGACCCTGAGCGCATCGCCATCTACGGCGGTTCCGCGGGCGGGCACATCTCGCTGATGATCGGCACCTCCGGCAAGGAGGGCGATCCCAAGGCCAAGGACCCCGTGGACCAGGCCTCCAGCCGGGTGCAGGCGGTCGCGTGCTGGTTCCCGCCGACGGATTTCCTCAACTACGGCGAGCAGGGACGAACCGCTCCGGCGGCGCTCGAAAAAGAACTGTCCATGTTCAAAGCGCCGTTCGACTTCACCGAGCTGGTCATGGACACGCCGCCGTTCGGCAAGCGTTTCGTGCTTATCACCGACGAAAAGAAGCGGCTGGAGATCTGCAAGGAGATATCGCCCGTCACGCATGTGTCGGCGGACGATCCGCCGACGCTGATCATTCACGGCGAGGCTGACAAGCTGGTGCCGATCCAGCAGTCGGAGGTGATGCTGGAGAAGCTCAAGGCGGCGGGCGTCACCGCCGAGTTGATCCGCCGGCCGGGGGCGGGCCATGGCTGGGCTGGAATCGAGAAAGACCTCAAGCTGTTCGCGGACTGGTTCGACCGGCACCTCACCCGGCCGGCGACGCCCGCTAAGCGCTCGGAGTGAAATCCAAAATCCCGTAAGCTGTAACGGATGATGGGCAAAGCCCGTGTACGGCGTTTTCGTGATTCTCTGACAGGGAGCCCCTCATAATGAACCTCGCCCCCCTCCTGATTCTCGCCCTGGGCGGGCTTGGCGCAGAGTCCGCCAGTGCCGTGAGGTCAGCAGAGCCCGTGCACATCGGCTCCCGCCTGGAGCCTTTTGTCGATGCGTATCTCATCGAGCGGATGGAGGGAACCGCGTTCAAGCTGCACACCCCTGTCGATGCCGGCCAGGCTTTCGCCTTCGACAAGCCGTGGGAAGGGCCGTTCAGCGCCTATGTGACCGTCCTCCGCGACGGCCAGCGCTACCGGGCATACTATCGAGGCGCCCCCGTTTCCAACCATGAGGGCCACGAACCCGAGGTTACCTGCGTGGCTGAATCGACGGACGGCATCCGTTGGACCAAGCCGGAGCTGGGCCTGTTCGAAGTGCGCGGCCAGCGGGCCGGCAACGTCGTCCTGGCCGGCGACCCGCCTTTCTCCCACAACTTCGCGCCGTTCGTCGACACCCGCCCGGGCGTGCCTGCCGCGGAGCGGTACAAGGCCCTGGCCGGCATCGGCCAAACCGGACTGAAGGCATTTGTGTCCGCCGACGGTCTGCGCTGGCGGCCTCTGCGCGACGAGCCGGTGCTGCGCCACGACAGATCCTCGTTCGACTCCCAGAACGTGGCCTTCTGGTCTGAACACGAAGGCTGCTACGTCTGCTATTTCCGCACCTGGCATGAAAGGATCCGGCGCATTTCCCGGTCCACCTCTAAAGACTTCCTGAACTGGACCGAGCCCGTCCGGATGGAATACGGCGACGCCCCCATTGAACACCTGTACACTAACCAGACGCATCCCTATTTCCGCGCCCCCCACATCTATGTCGCCATCGCCGCGCGCTTCATGCCCGGCCGGCAGGTGCTCACTGAACAGCAGGCCCGGACCGTTGGCGTGGACCTCAAATACTTCAAGGATTGCTCGGATGCGGTGCTGCTGACCACGCGCGGCGGCAATCGCTACGACCGCGTCTGCCTCGAAGGCTTCATCCGTCCCGGCGTCGGCCTGGAAAACTGGACCTCGCGAACCAATTACCCCGCCTGGGGCGTCGTACCGACCGGGCCGGCGGAGATGTCGCTCTATGTTCAGCACGCCTACGGCCAGCCGCGCCACGAGCTTCGCCGATACGTCCTGCGCACGGACGGCTTTGTTTCCGTGAATGCCCCCGCCCGCGGAGGAGAAATGGTCACCCGACCAATCGTTTTTACCGGGCGGGAACTGGTCGCGAACTTCGCCACCTCCGCCGCGGGCGAGATCCGCGTGGAGATCCAGGACCCTTCCGGCTCGCCGCTGCCAGGCTTTGCCCTCGACGACGCGATCATGCTGATCGGCAATGAGATCGAGCGGACGGTTTCCTGGAAAGCGGGATCCGACGTGTCGCGACTGGCCGGCCGGCCGGTGCGGCTGCGCTTCGTAATGAAGGACGCGGACCTGTACTCACTGCGATTCAAGGCGGGTGAGTCACAGTGAAACGACAGGCCGCACAGCCATCTAGAGCAACACGATCGTAATCCCCTCGTTGTAGCAGTTCAGATCCGGGTCGCGGGCCAGCTCGGGGCAGGCGTCCAGCACCCGGCGGGCAACCGGATCGAACAGATCCCACTTCTCGCCGGCCACAAAGGCCTGGATGGTTCCCTCTTTCTGACGCTTGCGAAGCGATCGGCGAACGGCCTCGCGCAGAGCGCCCCCCTGGCCGGTGGAGCCGTAGCCGTGAATGATTTTCATGGTCACCGCGCCGGCCGCACGGGCCTTGCCGATCTGGTCGGCGAGGCGTCTGCGGGCCTCCTCTACACTCGGAAAGCCACTCTTGAGATGGACAACGTAAAGCGCGGCGGGCATGTGACCTTCCAGCCCCCCTCCATCAACGGCATTCGGGTGGGGCCATCCATCACTTGTGGAGATCTTTTTTGTTTCCGCTAAGCCGGTTATCGGCGGCAATGACCGGCGTTGCCCCGTCCCAGGACGAAATGCCGAAGGCATTATTCCGGCACGTGTTCCGGCTCAGCGCCGGGTGCGTACCCTGGCCATACGCGCCGATCCCGCAGTTGCCGTTATTATCGCACACGTTGCCGCGCGCGTCACCCCCGGCCCCGTCGCGAAAGGCGATGCCATGCACGGTATTGGCCACGCAGTGGTTGTCCGATAATTGGATGGTGGTCTTGCCCATCACCACGATGCCGGCGTTCTGGTTTCGCCAGCAGGAATTGCCTTCCGCCTCGCCGGCCGCCCCGTTCGCGAAGACAATGCCGAAAAGCTTGTTGGCGTTGGCCTGGTTGTGCCGAAGCGTGGCGCTGGTGCCCGCGCCGTCAACCTCGATGCCCGTCCGGTTGGCTTCACAGACATTTCGCTCGGCGGTGGCCCGGGCTCCTTCAACAATGCGGATGCCGGTCCCGGATTGCGCGCCCTGCGAACCGTCGGGGGCGCCGGAATTATTCCGACACTTGTTTTCCAGCAGGCGAACGTCGGTCCCCGCTTCCCGCACGTGAATGCCCACCCCTTTGTTGCGCTCGCAGATGTTGGCCCGGTACTCGCCCCGGGCCTCGCCGGCCACGTAGATCCCGTCCGCGTCGTTGTCACGGCAGACATTCGATACCAGCAGCGGGGTAGTCCCCCGCCCCGTGACGCAGATGGCGTGCGTGCCGCTGCGCTCGCAGACGTTGATCTCAGCCAGCCCCCGCGAGCCCGCCCAGAAGGCAATCCCGCCGTGAAGGTTGCTCTGACAGATATTGCGCCGCAGCTCCGGCCGGCTGTCCTCACCCTGGCTGAACACCCCGGTATCGCAGCCCCGGAAGATGCACTCGCTGATCTGCAGCGACGATGCGATCATGGCCACGCCATCGGGCAATTGCTCCTTATCCGGCAGCACCCGGGGACGCAGCTCGGCGCGCTCGATCCGGCCGTCATGTTCGACTTCCACCCGAACCGTCCCGCCGTCCCCGGCCTGGACAGCACAGGCAGTCAGCAGGTAGCTGCACTGGCCAACCGGCCGGCCGTTCACGCGGCTGACCCGCCCGCCGCGGATGCCCGCCGCCTCGGCCGGTCCACCAGGAACAACCTCCTTTATCCACACACCGCCCGCGCGAACCTCCAGCTTCATCCCCAGGCTCAGCATGCGCCCCGGCGCGGAGTACGGGCCTTCGAAGGTCAGTTTTTCAATGGCCCCGGAGGGACAGTCCACCGCGATCAAGGCGGCCGGCATGTCCACGGCCGGGTGAATGATGCAACGCTTCGCATCCTCGCCGCGCAGCGTCACGCCGGAGCGAAACCAGATCGTCTCGCGATAGGTGCCGGGTTTCACCACGATGACCGAGCCGGCCGGCGCATCGCGCATGGCATCGCTGATCCGGCGATAGACCGCCGAACCGTCCGCCGCGACAATGCGCGTCAGGCCTCCCCGTCCAGCGTTCCGCGGCGCCGCTTCGGCGGCTTGAGCCCACGCCAGGGAGGGAACCATCACCAGCCAGACGGACAGGAGAATCCAGGTAAGAGCAGGGACTGGCGGTCGCATGCAAGCTCTCCCGCACTCCCCCTCGACAGGGAAACCATGCCGCCCCAACGGCGTATGGTCAGCGCATGCTAGCTGCCGCCCCAAACGCCCGCAAAAACGGGCATGTTTTGCAGGTGTGCCCGCCTCATCCGCAATCCGGAATCGGCAACCGAAAGCGCCCGGCTCAGGCTTTCACGACGTTCTTCTTCGGCCCCTTCACCTGGGCCGTCGCGTTGCGCGTGTCCACCACCAGTTTCGCGTTCTTGACGATCATGGCGTAGTCGTAGCAGGAGTGATCCGTTGAGATCAGCACGCAATCGTACTTCTTCAACGAGGCCGGCGTAAGCGGCACCGACTTCATCCGCAGATCATGCTCGCGCTGCTTGTGCGTGCTGGGCACGTGCGGATCGTTGTAATCCACCTTCGCGCCTTTGGCCTTCAACAGTTCAATCAACTCGATGGAGGGCGACTCGCGGATATCGTCCACGTCCTTCTTGTAGGCCAGGCCCAGCACGAGCACCTTGGCCCCCTTGAGGGCCTTCTTGTGCTCATTGAGCGCGGCGGACACGTGCTCCACCACGTACTCCGGCATGCTGGTGTTGATCTCGCCGGCCAGCTCGATAAAGCGCGTGGGCATGCCATATTCGCGAGCCTTCCAGGTCAAATAGAAGGGGTCGATGGGGATACAGTGCCCACCCAACCCCGGACCGGGGTAGAACGCCTGGAAGCCGAACGGCTTGGTCTTGGCGGCGTTGATGACCTCCCACACGTCAATGCCCATCCGCTCAAAGACCATCTTCAGCTCGTTCACCATGGCGATGTTCACGCAACGGTAGACGTTCTCGACGATCTTGGCGGCCTCGGCCACCTCGCAGCTCGAAACCGGAACCACCGCCTTGATGGCTTTGCTGTACAGGGCGACGGCCAGCCGCATGCTTCGGGGCTCCAGTCCGCCGACCACCTTGGGAATCGTCTCGGTAGTGAAGTCCTTCCGGCCGGGATCCTCCCGCTCCGGCGAAAAGGCCAGGAAAAAGTCCTTGCCCGCCTTCAGGCCGCTCCGCTCGATGATCGGCTTGACCACCTCGCGGGTGGTGCCCGGGTAGGTGGTGCTCTCCAAAACAACGAGCTGATCCCTGCGGATCTGCCCGGCGATCGTTTCCGCCGTCTTAATCACGTAAGTCATGTCTGGATCACGGGTTTTGGACAGCGGGGTGGGGACGCAAATGATGATCGCATCGCCCTTCTTGAGGTCCGCAGGGTTGGACGTGGCCACGAAACGGCCCTTGGCCCGCATCTCAGCAATGAAGCTGCTGGGAATGTGCTGGATGTAACTCTGACCAGCGTTCAGCTTCTTGACTTTCTCTTTGTCGACATCGTACCCAATAACCGACAAGCCCCCCCGGGCAAAGCTGCGGGCCAGCGGCATACCCACATAGCCCATCCCCATAACCACGACGCGCGCCGCCCCAGACTGTATTTTATCAAGCAAATGATTATCCGACACAAATGACTCCTTCTAAGACGCCCGTTCCCCTTGCAGATTCGATAATTTTATGAAGCGACTCAGCATTGACAAGCTGAACCGAACTTTCGCACCATATCGCACGATTAATACTTATGTCGGCAGCAGCAGGCTCATGGTACAATCGCCTCTTTCAAGTGTTCTGCCGCACTGGAGGGCTGAATGAAGATTCCATTGTCAAGTCCGGATATTTCGCAGGCGGAACGCGATGCGGTTGCTGAGGTAATGCTGACTTCTCAGCTCTCCCTGGGGCCCCGGCTGCCCGAGTTCGAGCGACTGTTGAGCGAATACGTGGGCGTACGCTACGCCGTGGCCGTCAACAGCGGCACCAGCGCCCTGCACCTTTGCATCCGGGCCATGGGCATCGGCCCGGGCGACGAGGTCATCACGACCTCCTTCTCTTTTATTGCCACCGCCAACTGCATCCTCATGGAGGGGGCCCGGCCGGTCTTTGTGGATATCGACCCGGAGACCTGGAATATCGACCCGGCCAAGATCGAGGCCGCCATCACCCCCCGGGCCCGGGCCATCCTGCCGGTGCACGTGTTCGGCCTGCCGCCGGACATGGACGCCATCCTGGCCATCGCCCGCAAGCACAACCTGCGCGTACTGGAGGATTCCTGCGAGGCCCTGGGGGCGACCTACAAAGGCCGGCGGGCGGGTTCGCTGTGCGATGCCGGCGTCTTCGGCTTCTACCCCAACAAACAGATCACCACCGGCGAGGGCGGAATGATCGTCACCAATGACGAGACGATTTACCGTCTGGCCACTTCCATGCGCAACCAGGGCCGCGGCGTCAACAGCGGCTGGCTGGCTCACGAGCGCCTCGGATACAACTTCCGCTTGAGCGATATCAACTGCGCCCTGGGCATCGCCCAGATGAAGCGCATCGACGAGATCCTGGCCCATCGGGCCCAGGTGGCCAAGTGGTACCACGAGCGGCTGGGCGATGAGAAGCGCATCTCGCTTCAGCGGGTTCCGTCCGACCGCACGATCAGCCATTTTGTGATGGTGGCCCGGCTGTCCGACGATTACACCCGCGAGGACCGCGACTGCATCATGGAAGGCCTGCGGGCGAAGGAAATCGGCACCAACAACTATTTCTCGCCCATCCACCTGCAGCCGTTCTACGCGGAGCAAGGGTGGAAGCGCGGCGACCTGCCGGTATGCGAGGCGCTGTCGGATCGGACGATCGCTCTGCCGTTCCACGGACTGCTGACCGAGCAGGAAGTGGATACGGTGTGCCGGGAGTTCCGGGCGCTGCTGAGCCGGCCGTACCGGGCGTAGGTTGCGGGCTCGCCCGCAACCGGAGGGTTCAGGGTTCGGGGTTCAGGGTTCAGAGAGTCTTGCCAAGAGAACAGGGAATCTTGCGATATCCTCGAAAAAATGCAGATGATGGGTCAGCTCAGTAGACTCGACATTGCGGCATGCCCTGTGTTGGCTATAATCAAGATGCCATGAGAGCCATCAGAGCCGTCATCGACGATGGGAAAGTGACGCTGCTTGAGCCGGCAGATCTCTCCGGCCGGCATGAGGTTCTCATTGTGGTCAACGACGCGGAAGCCACGACTGGGGATCAGGAATGGGGGCGGATCCTGCGCGACCAGAAGGCCCGCCCCGCGTTCGATGAGTTTCTGTGCGCGGCCGATGGGGAAATCGCCGCCGGAAAGACCGAACCGCTGGATCCTGATCGCCTGTGACTTCACATACGACACGCACCTTCCGACGGTTATTTGACCAATTGCCCTTTGATATACAGGAACGAGCCAGAAAGGCATTCCGCCAGTTCCTCGCCGATCCGAGCCACCCTTCGCTCTCCTTTGAGCGCCTCGTCTCCCACCCCGATCTCTGGGCAGCACGAATCTCCGCCGATTACCGGGCTGTATGCAAAGTGGTGGGCGGCACAGCATACTGGCTATGGATTGGCTCCCACAGGGACTTTGACCGGCAGTTCCCCAGAGGTTGACGCTCGCAGGTCAGGTCAGCAGCCCCGGCGCGAATGACGATGGCACTCACGGATAGATCAACGCATCCGTATCCGCCTGCGGCGTCAGGTTCGGTAACAGACGGCTGGGGGCTGTTCCAAAGATGGCCTCCGCCTCCGTGGCGTCCGGGCGTGGCCATTGGGTATAGATGTTGTCGTCCTTCGGACCCGCCAGCGGCTTGTTGGCCCACTCCACGCGTCCATCGACGAACAGGATATTCTGGCCTTCGCCTTTTCCAATCCCACCGTGATTGGGAGAGTTCCATGGCCGCCAGTCGTCAGGGCTGGATTTTGCGCTGAGCCCGGCCGGCGGTCTGGGTGGAGCCGATGCTCCGCTTTCAGCAGCTATACCAAACGGCCCTTTATCGGCCGCCAGCACGCATCGCGGATCCCCCTGGTAGCCGGGCCGGCCGTAACGGCCGTAGGGCACTTGATAGCCGTAACTGACCTGCTTATACCATGCGCCGCTCTGAGGCTGTGCCGCGGCCTTTGGTACGTCACCTGACCCGAAGTCCCAATAATCCATTGGGTAATCTTCTTCGTTCTTCTGATCCCCAGCTTCCGAACAAATGAATGAAGCCGGCATCACGCTGCCCATTCGGACGAGCGTCCAAAGGTTTCGCGTAGTGGAGATCTCCCGCCCGTCAGGCCCATCCACTTCCGACGTTTCACCAGCTTTGGGCTGGTTTGCCACGCCCCGTTTGGAGCCGATCCGCCCAACGTAGTTCACCTGCCCGGTGGCTGTGGCGACCTGCTCCGGCCAGTGAGCGGCAATGGGCAACCCCTGGTTACCATCAACGGCATAGATAGACAACCCCTTCGCGATGCCACTCAAATTGGCGGCGCAGACTGTGCGACTGCTCAGCACGTGTACACGGACAATTGCCGGATGTAGAACGGCCGCGATCATCAACAGGGCTGCCGCGCCACCGCAACACCAGAGCAGAATCCACCAAAGCGTCCAACGATCTCCTCGTGGCACTTCGATCCGGCCCGAGTACGGGATCACCTGCGGCGCCACCGGCATAGGCACCGTCTCGCCCGGCGCCGGGGCCATCATGGCCGTGGCACACCTCGGGCACTCGACGGGTTGCCCCGCGCGATCATCCGCGATTTCAATACCGTTGCCGCAGGCCGGACAGCGAAATTGGATGGACATGTTTCAGCCTCCTGGCGTCTTCTCTGCCGCATAGTCAGTGCGGTTTTCAGTACACCAGTTTCATGCCGAAGCAGGCGGGTAAGAGCCTATCACTTTACAATTCAGGCGGGTAAGATGTCCCACCCACAGTTGAGGCGGGCAGGATGCCCGCCCTCCAGAGGGGCGGCCGCCGTGGTCGGGGGGCGGGCATCTTGTCCGCCTGATGGGCCGAACAGCCGGTATGGAGCCCGGTCGCTACATGAGGCGAACGGCCGGTACGGAGCCCGGTCGCTACATGAGGCGAACGGCCGGTACGGAGCCCGGCCGCTACAGAGGCTGGTTAGAACTCCACGATCTCCACGGTCGCGCCCGCCTCGTCCGCGCGGGCGATGACCGCCCCGGCCGCCAAGCCGACGAACAGCCCGTGCCCCACCAGGCCGGGGATGGCGTTCAGCTCGGCATCGAGCCTGGCCGGATCATCGATGCCGTCAAACTGCACGTCCACGATGGGGTTGCCCAGATCGGAGATGACCGGGCCGAGTTTGCCGCCGCTGGTTCGCATGACCGGCCGGCCGCCCAATTCGCGAAACCGCCTCATCGCCGAGGCCAGTGCCGGCGTGACTACCTCGGCCACCACCGGATGCTTCCGGCCAAGATGCTCCACCCATTTTGAGCCGTCCGCCACCACCAGGTATCGCCGGGCCATCGAAGCGATGATCTTCTCAATGACCTGCGCTCCCCCGGCCCCCTTGAGATGGTTACCGGCCGGGTCGATCTCATCCGCGCCGTCGAGGGCCATATCCAGCTCGCTGACATCCATGGCCTCGCGGATGGGGATGCCGCACTCGATGGCCAGCGCGCGGGCCTGATACGACGTGGGCACCCCGACGATCCTGAGCCCAGAGTCGCGAACCCGCTCGCCCAGCCGGCGCAGGACATGCACCAGCGTGGAGCCGGAGCCCAGGCCCACGAGCATGCCGTCAGCCACCAAGTCAGCGGCGGCGTAGGCGGCGGCTTTTTTGAGATCGTCGCTGGTCATGATGACAAGCTGGCGGTTCACAACAGCCTCAACCGCGGCTGAAGCCAACAGAAGGAGAGGATCGAAGGGAGTCAAAGGGGCGACTCCCATCAGTCTCTAAAGAGCCCGGCCTAAGCGCCCGCCTTCTGGAAAAAGCTCCATGGATGGGCTCAAGAGAGGCAGAGTCGCCCTCTCAAACCTTCCCACAAATCATCTGAGAGTGTCGCCCCATCGGCACCTCTCACTTCTCACTTCGCGCAGCGCCTACTCAAATCTCCACCGGCTTCCCGGTGAGAATGCTCTTCTTCTCGGCCAGAGCCAAAGCCACCGCATCCCGGCTCTCCTGCGGCGTGCTGATCGTCGGGTTACGGCCTTGTTCGATGCAGTCCAGCATGTGCTGGATCTCGCCGAAATACCCGTCGCCGGCCGGCAGTTCAACCTTCTGAGCCTCGTCCTTGCCCTGGAACAGGGTCAACGGCGTGTTGGGATTCAGATCGAATATCAGCGCCGCCTTCTCAAACACGGCCGTATAGCCCATGTTGAACCCATAGCTGGCCGGCATGTCCCAGGCGCCGATCAGTTGCGTCACGCGCGAACTGCCCGGGTAGAACCACTGGGCATGGACGCGGTCCATGCCCCCGCCGGTGCCCTGGCAACCCTGGGCCACCACAAAGGCCGGCTTGCCGAACAGATGCAGAGCAAAATCCACATCATGCACGTGCAGGTCGAGGATGGCCCCGCCGGACAGCTCCGGGTTCGCGATCCAGTTGTTCAGTGAGTAGTCCGGAAAGGCGGCCTGGCGACGGAGCTCCAGCGACCGCAACTGTCCGAAGCGACCATCGTCTACGGCCTTCTTGAGATACACATACTCGGGCCAGAAACGAATGCACTGGGCGATCATGAACCGGCCCTTGGCATTTTTGGCCGCGGCCAGCATCTCATCGCAATCTTCGACCGTCAGGGCCATCGGCTTCTCGCAGAGCACGTGCTTGCCCGCTGCCAGAGCGGCCAGCACGACCTCGCGGTGCAGGAATGTCGGGGCGCACAGATCGATGAGATCCACCTCAGGGTCGGCCACGATGTCCTTCCAGTCCGTGTATGGCCGGATATTGCCCAGGTCGCGCTTGGTGCCCTGCTTGTCGCCGATGTTCCCGCCGACCTTGGACCAGTCGCCGGCCCGGCGATCAGCCTCTTTGTCGCACAAGGCCACGACTTTGGCTCTCTCCGTCATTTTTTCGTACTGGTTGAAATGGTTCCGCCCGATGAATCCGGCCCCGATGATTCCTACCCGAACCATATCTATCCTCCTATCATTTCTGAGGTTGTGAACCATGAAAGTGGAATCCGTTCGCCCACCACAGAAGCGGATGGTAACTCATCGCCCCTGCGGGCGGAAGCCCTGCCGATCGCACGCGCAGAAATCTCCGCGTCGATGCCGCCCAAGGGGGGGGCGTTCCATTTCAAATGCGCTGGCCAAAGCATGGATAGCTCATTATTATCGGTGCCCATGAAAATCAACTTACTCTCAACCAGCATCGTGGCCCTGGGTCTGGTCGGCTTCGCGGCAGCGGCTGACATCCCTTGGCCGGAACATCCTCGACCTGATTTTCAACGGCCCGCCTGGGTCAATCTCAACGGCCAGTGGGCGTTCGCCTTCGATCCCAAGGACGAGGGCGAGAAGGCCGGCTGGTTCAAACCGGACCACAAGCTGGCCTTGAAGATCACGGTTCCGTTCCCGTGGGAGAGCAAGCTGAGCGGCATTGCCGACACCGAGTACAAGGGCGTGGCCTGGTACTCGCGCGAGGTGACGCTTCCCGACGGGCCGGAGTGGCAGGGCAAGGACGCCTGGCTGGTGATCGGCGCCTGCGATTGGGAGGCCACCGTCTGGGTCAACGGCGAGGAAGCGACTCGGCACGTGGGCGGCTACATGCCCTTTGACGTGAATCTGTCCAAGTTCGCCAAGCCGGGCGAGAAGGTCACGGTGACCATCCGCGCCGTTGACATCACTGACCCGCAACAGCCCACCGGCAAGCAGGTCCACTGGTACACCCGCACCAGCGGCATCTGGCAGACGGTGTATTTAGAGGCCAGACCCGCGGCCCATATCCTGAACATGCGTGTCTTCCCCTCTCTGAAGGACGGGGCGGGAAAGTTCGAGCTGCTGCTTACCAAGGCCACCGACGGAAAAAATGTCAGGTTGTCCAGCCCTGACGGCGCTTTTGAGTCAACCACCGTCCGCGCCCGGCAGCTCAAAGGGACTGAAACGGCATGCACGGCCGTGCTGACCGCCAAGCTGAAACAACCGCGGCCCTGGTCGCCGGACGACCCGCATCTGTACCCGGTCATTCTGGAAGTGCTGGATGGAAAGCGCGTTGCAGACCGCGTGGAAAGCTACTTCGGCCTGCGCGAAATCTCCATCGCCAAGGCCCCCGGGCGCGACTACCAGTACATCTATCTCAACGGCAAGCCCCTCTATCTGGCCGGCGCCCTGCACCAGTCGTTCCACCCGGACGGCATCTATCACTATCCCAACGACGCCGTGATGCGCAGCGACTACGAACTCTGCAAGCAGATCGGGATCAACTTCCTGCGCATCCACATCAAGGCCCCCATCCCCCGTGAACTCTACTGGGCGGACAAGCTGGGCGTCCTGATCATGCAGGACATGCCCAACTTCTGGCATCACAGCAACCAGGCCCGGGCGTGGTACGAAAAGATGCTGGAGGAGACCATCGCCCGCGATTTCAACCATCCGGCCATCTTCGCCTGGGTGGATTTCAACGAGACCTGGGGCCTGAACAACCCCGGCCCCTACGACGCCGAGCGCCAGAAGTGGGTGGCCGGCATTTACCGCAAGACCAAGGAGCTCGATCCCACCCGCCTGGTCGAAGACAACTCCCCCTGCTACTACGACCACGTGGAGACCGACATCAACTCCTGGCACTTCTACATCAACGACTACGCCGCCGCCCAAAAGCACCTCGCCGAGGTGGTGGAGAAATGCCACCCCGGCTCCAGCTTTAACTGCTGCGAGGGCTGGACGCAGAAGGACGCCCCGCTCATCAACAGCGAATACGGCGGCATCAGCGCCGGCCTGGGCGACCAAGACATCTCCTGGTGCTTCAAGTTCCTGACCAACGAGCTGCGTCTGCATGACAAGATCTGCGGCTACATCTACACCGAACTCTCCGACATCGAGTGGGAGCACAACGGCTTCGTCAATTACGACCGCTCGCCCAAGGAGTACGGCTACGAGTACTGGCATCCCGGCTTCACACTCAAGGACATCAACAACCCCGACTTCGTCGTCATCGACGCTCCGCCGATGATCGAGCTGAAGGACAAAGAGGTGGTCCGTGTCCCCATTCGCATCAGCCACTGGTCAAGCCACGAGGCCAAAGACCTTAAGCTGCGCTGGTGCACGCACTGGCCCGCTCCCCCGACCCTGTCCCCCGCGGCGCCGGAACTCCGCTGGGAGTCGCGTCCGGCCAAGTGGCGGCCGTTCACCGTCGTCGAGCAGGAGCCGATCGTCGTCACCGCGATGAAGGACCGTCCCGTCGGGGCCCTGCTGGTCGAATTGCTTGACGGCGAACAGGTGCTGGCCCGCAACTACATCAACCTCTGCCAGCAGATCAAGCATCCCGGCATCCAGGCCACGGGCAAAGACCGCCTGACGCTTACCTTCTCCCCGGGTGATTTTGCCGAACGGACCTTCGCCGGCGCCGTGCCGATTGTCAGCGGCCAGCCAAGCGACTGGGTGGCCGGCCGGGAAAGCGGCTACTACCAGTATGAGCTGGAACTCCCCTACGGAGCCGCCCTCGACCATCTGCAGTCCATCACCGTCAGCGCTGAATTGGCCTCCCGGGGCTTGGAGGAAAAACTCGACTGGCCTGCACGGCGAACGCCCCATGACAAACCGCAGACCGACGGCAAGAAGCATCCGACCGACGTGCGCGTCAGTATCAACGGCGTCGAATTGGGTCGGGCAAGACTGCCCGACGATCCGGCCGACGCCCGCGGGGCGCTCTCGCACTATCGCGGACTGGCCGGCGGATATGGCTACATGACCGCCATTACCGTCGCCGACGAGGACAAACTCGCCCGGATCGCCAAAGAGGCCGGCGCCGAGCGCCTCCTGCGGCTGCGTTTCGAGGTGCCGGCCGACGCCTCCAGCAAGGGCGGGTTGACCCTCTACGGGGCCGGCCTGGGCTGCCACGGGCTGCCCCCTTCGGTCGTCCTGACCTTCAAGCCGGGCCACGGCCCCGCCGAGGACTTCAAACAGGATAAATCCCCCGCGGTCAATCAGGCCCGCGAGGCCATTCGCGCCCTCGTCCCCACGGCCGAGGCCGGCGGTTACGAATGGCGCTTCACCATGACCCAGCCGGCCGCCGACTGGACCGCGCCGGAATTCGACGCTTCGGCCTGGCGAAAAGGCCGCGGCGGATTCGGCTCCCGTGGCACGCCGAACGCCGTCATCGGCACGTCCTGGCGGAGCCCCGAAATCTGGCTGCGAACTGAGTTCACCCTCGACGATCCCGCCAGCGTCAGAGGCGGATCCTGGCGGATTTACCACGATGAGGACGTCGAAATCTATCTCAACGGCGTCAAGGTAGTGGCCCTGGGTGAGTACACCACGGAGTACATCAACCTGCCGCTGGAGCCTAATGCTCTGAAAGAGCTGAAAAAGGGCCGCAATGTGCTGGCCGTGCACTGCCGGCAGACAAGCGGCGGTCAAAACGTGGATGTGGGCCTGACCCTGCTCGGCCCAACCGGCCAGAAATAGATTAGGCTCCGGCCGAATGGCCTGAGCGTTCTCCGCGGGCTTCAGATGAAGTGCAAGGGGCCCCGGGATGGGTGCTATAGCCCGGCCGGCACGGCTCAAGAGCCGTGGCACACAAATCATCCGCTTTGGCGTTTCACCACCGTGCACGGTCAGTTGGCCGTGCACGGTGTTTTTAGTTTCGTGCCGTCGGGGGGCCAACGGCGGCACGGAGTCCAACGGCCGGTACGGAGCCCGGCCGCTACGCATGGCGGAAACAACCGGTATGGAGCCCGGCCAGTACGCGTGGCGGGAATGGCCGGTACGCACTGGCGGAAAAGGCCGGTATGGAAATGCCTGGCCGTCACAGGTGGGGCCAAATTCCTGGCCCGGATAGGGTACCAGACCTACCCTGATTTCGATCAGGCTATCCAGTTGACATTTCCGGGGCCAAGCCCTTTAATATGCCCTCACAGCCAATCGCGGATGTGGCGGAATTGGCAGACGCGCAAGGTTCAGGTCCTTGTGTCCGTTAAGGACGTGGAGGTTCGAGTCCTCTCATCCGCATCCAACCTCAAGCAGCCCTCGGGGCTGCTTTTTTTGATGGCTTCAGCCCCATCAACGAGCAACGCACGGCCAGAAGACGCAGCCAATCCCCCCGCAATCGAAGTAACGACATGGCCAGTCCACTCCGTCCGCCGCCCCTTATCCGCAACCTAATAATTAGCAATAACTTAAATACACAAGCCGCGGTCGCCCTGCTTTCCCCCTGATTCTTTGCCCCTTTGGTTTGCCGCCTCTCCATGCCCGCCCCTCCCAAACCGTCGCCGCACCCGCTACCATCTCACCGTGACTACCAGGACCTCTGGCATGATGAACGCGCTGGTCTACGACATCGGTCCTGCGCGGTGGTTGGCGACCAAGGCTGCCGGCTGGTTCACCCCCGCAGCCTACTACTCGCGGATATCCGCAATCAGCCTCCGCCAGGTGCCCATCCCCGCTCTGCCTTCGCCCGAATGGCTGCGTCTGCGCCCCATCCTGGGCGGCATCTGCGGCACCGACTTGGCCGCTATCACGCTACGGCATCACCCGGCCGGCATTCTTCAGGTCTTCTCCAGCATGCCCGCCGTTCTCGGCCACGAAAATGTCTCCATCGTCGATGAGGTCGGACCGGCCGTCACCCGCTGGCGGCCCGGAGACCGGGTGGTGGTCGAACCCTCCCTCTCCTGCCTTCCGCGCGGCATTCATCCGCCCTGCCCACAATGCACGGCCGGCCGTTTCACGCTGTGCGACAACTTCCTGGCGGGCCCCCTGCCCCCGGGCTCCATGATCGGCTGGAACTCCTTCACGGGGGGAAGCTGGGCGCCCTACTTCATCGCGCACCAGTCCCAGCTTTACGCCGTGCCCGAAGAGATGAACGACGAGGAGGCCGTGCTGACCGATCCCATCGCCGGCGCCCTCCACGCCGTGCTTCGCCACCCCCCCGCGGACGACCAGACCGTCCTGATCCTCGGCGCCGGGCTCCTGGGTCTGGGCATTGCGGCCGGCATCCGGGCCCTGGGCGGCCGATGCCGACTGATTGCTTTGACTCGTCACCCGCGTCAGAGCGAAATGATGCAGCGATTCGGCGTCAACGAAACCATACCGGTGCGCCGAAAGGACTCCAAGGCGGTGCGGTATGGCCGGGTGGCCGAGCGCATCGGCGGGAAGCTGTACCCCTCAAGGTTCGGGAACCGGGTGCTCATTGGCGGGTTCGACGTGGTTTACGACTGCATCGGCACCGGCGAGAGCCTGAGCGACGCCATGAAATACGCCCGTTCCGGCGGGACCGTCGTCGAAGTCGGCACCTCGCAGATCAGCATGGTCGATACCACTCCCCTGTGGTTCAACGAAGTCAATCTCGTGGGGGCCAATGGCCGGGCCTTCGAGCAATACGACGGCCGGCGCATGCACACCTACGAAATCGTCTTCGAGCTGGTAAAGCAGAATCGTTTGGACCTCGCCGGCCTGCTCACCCACCGATTCCAGCCGGCCGATTACCGCAGGGCCTTCGCCGCCCTTGTCGATAGGGCCCATTCGGGGGCGATCAAGGTGGCTTTCGAACCGGCCGTCAGGCCACGGTCCAGCAGCCTGCCCGTTGGGCAGCAAAGCGAAGCGCAGGCCTGCTCCCACTCGCGGTAATCATGGCGGTGCACTTACCGAAAGGGCCAAGACGGTCCCCTCTCCGGCCCGCAGTCGGCTACTTCAGGTTCTCAGGATTCAGGGGTTCCAGTTCTGGCAACACGAACCGGCCGTCCTGGCGCACCAGCTTGCCGTCAAACCACATCTCGCCCCCGCCGGCATCCGGCGTCTGCATGAGCACCATGTCCCAGTGAATGTCGCTCTTGTTGCCGTTGGAGGCCTCGTCATAGCAGGCCCCCGGCGTGAGGTGGATGCTGCCGGCGATCTTCTCGTCAAAGAGAATGTCTTTCATGGGCTTCGTGCAATACGGGTTGAAGCCGATGGCGAACTCGCCGACGTAGCGGGCGCCCTCGTCGGAGTCGAGCACTTCGTTGAGCTTTGCGGTGGACGTGCTGGTGGCTTCGACGATCCGGCCATTCTCGAAAACCAGGCGGATGTCGTTATGGGTCGTGCCGCGATAGATGGTCGGCGCATTAAAGTGAATTACGCCATTGACGCTGTCGCGAACCGGCGCGGTGAAAATCTCCCCATCGGGGATATTAAGCTTGCCGTCACAGGGGATGGCGGGAATGCCCTTGATGCTGAACGTCAGATCGGTGTCCAGCGGTCCCTTGAGGCGGACCTTGTCCGTCCGTTCCATGAGCTGCTTCAATGGCACCATGGCCCGGGCCATTTTGGCATAGTCCAGGGTGCAGACATTGAAATAGAAATCCTCGAACGCCTCCGTGCTCATCTCGGCCATCTGGGCCATGGACGGGCTTGGCCAGCGCAATACCACCCAACGGGTCTTGCGAACGCGAACTTCATGATGGACGCGCTTCCAAACCGTGCTCTCATAAAGCTTTTGCTTCTCCGCCGGAACGTCGGAAAGTTCGGAAACATTGGGGTTGCCGCGCGCCCCGATGTAGCACTGCATCTTCTCCATCTGGAAGCGTTCCACGTCCGCGGTGGTCTCCCACTGGGGCGTACTGCCGGCCAGCATCAGCGCGCGGTTAATCTCCACGCTCTTGAGCAGCACGAAAGGCCGTCCCCCCGCCGCCGCCACGACCTGCACCAGGGCTTTGACGAAATCATGGGGCACATCAATGGCTTCAACGAGCACGTTTTCATCCGGCTTCACCGCGCACGAATAGTGGACCAGCACGCGGGCGAGCCGCTCTACGCGCGGATCGATCATGCGTATTCTCCCTGAATTACCAATTATTGTCCCTGGATTACCAATTATCGGGCATCAACAGGCCACGGCAGTGACGGAAAAATCCTCGTTCCCGAAACGCTGCCGCACCATCGATCAGCCACGGACGTAATAAATGCACTGTCGCGCTTGCCAGGAGCTGTGAGTATCCTATCATTTCACGATCAATGCCGAAAACCGTCAAGAATCCTGAAACCAACCCACCTGCTCGTCGGTTGGCACTCGGATTGCTACAGTTTCAGGCAGAGGCCCATTGGGCTGACAAAGTGTGCAAAATGGCACTCAACGATTGGGAAAAGACACCTGCAGTGCTGGTTTTGCAGAACGCTGTACAAAACCTTCCTTGCAGGAATAAAATGAATGAGAAAGGAGCGGGTTGAGCCCAACCGCTTGGCCCGGAAGACGACTATGACATTGATGGCGGAGCCGAAACCCCTGAAGGGAGTGGAGTCCGGCGGATCTGGAGCGTCTCTGGCCGCAGCCAGAGATCTCATCCAGGCTACCTATCCGAACGTGGAGGGTCAGATGATTGTCCGCCTGGTCAGCAAAGCGCCCGGCACGACCTGGTATCGGGTTAACTGGTACAAGCAGGGCGAATTTGGCACGTATATCCACCATTCGCGCTTCCTGGCTCTGCGTCAGACGCCTGACGGTCTTGTGGTTGAGGACCAGACGGTTCAACCCCGCAAAAGGGAAGACTCACTGAATTAAGCAGGAACGCAACTGGACTAATCAAGCCGGAGCGGGGGGCATTTGCCCCCTCGCTCCGGTTTTGCTTTTGGGCGAATTCGCCCCACCTCGCCCTGTGTACCACGCCCTGTGTGCCACCGCTCTTGCTCTTGAGCCGTGCAAGGCAACTCTCGGCCTTCGATACTGCTCAAGAGCAGCGAAACACACCATGTAGCAGCATCCGCAGGCCTGCCGCAAGATTGTGCACGGCCACATCGTTTTGCATCTTCGGGCACAAACGGCCGGTCGCCCAGCCTGTGCCGGAGCCCCACCCGGCCGCCTCAGGCGCAGTGAGACTCACCACCCGCAAAGGGCCCTAAAATCAATCATGCGTATCACCTTTCTCGACAGCTCGTTCTTTCTGGCCCTGGTCCACAAAGATGATCCCCTGCACGAGCGAGCCGAGGCCTGGCAACGCGTCCTGCGGGGCGAGTTCCTGACCACCGAATACGTCCTCCAGCAGACCGCCGACGCGTTATGCGAAGAGTCGCTGCGCGAACTGGCCCTGGAAATCGTCTGGCTCATGCGGGCCGACCCGGGCGTGGGAGTGGTACCGGCCTCCACCGCCCTCCTGGAAGAAGGCCTCCGGCTGCTCCAGGAACAGAAAGGCACGGACTGGTCGCTCACGGAATGCACCTCTTTCGCAGCCATGCGGTATGCCGGCCTCCGGGACGCACTGACGACAAGCCGTCACTTTGAACAGGCAGGTTTCCGGTCGCTGCTGCGGATGCGCCCGCCGGACGAAGTAAAGACCACCAGCCCCGACATCCGCGAGAAGCTCTGCGAAGCCATTCGGCATGGTTGCGTGGTGAAGTTCCGATATCACGACGGGTTACGGCTGGTTGAGCCCTACCGATACGGGCGCAGCGTGATGGGCCACGAGTTGTTGCGCGGCTTTCAACGCGGCGGGGCCAGCAAGTCCGGCGAGGCCGTCGGGTGGAAGACTTTCCGGGTGTCCGAAATCGACGAACTGACCCTCACGGATCAGCACTTTGGTACCGCCCGCTCAGGCTACAGTGGCGGTGAATCCATCATGAGCGAGGTCTACTGCCAGGTGTAGACGCCGGTCGGCGATTCGGTTTTTATCTCATTTCCGCCGCCTATCAACCCGATTTCAGAACTGATCATGCAAACGGGATACTCAAGAACTGACGACATGCGTGGCAAGGTCATTACCCTGATCTGCCCCAACCTGCGCTGTCGCTGCCTGTTGCAAGTTCCGGAGCATACGCGAGGGAGGAAAGTACGCTGCGGACGATGCGGCAGCAACTTCCTCGTTCCGGAGGCGCCTCCGCCTCCACCTGCGTCAAGCGGAACCCATTCCTCCGATAAGTCGCGGCATTAAATGGCCGTGCGCGGCGGCAAGACAACGAAGAATTGCGGTTTTTCATGTTTGCGGACCTGCCCAGGAAACGGGCAGATAGCCTGCCAACCTGGCCTCCCGCAGCCAGATGACCGGAATAGCGATCAAACATCATCGGCCCGCGCGACGGCACGCCGCGGGCTTGTCGCAGGGTGACATACCCGGCAGTTCTACCGCGAAAACCTCTCGCAACCAGTTTTCGGACTCTCTGCCTCTGTGTATAGTGGATTCATGCGGAATACCGCTCCTCACAGCCAGAGGGTCCGATGCGTCGCGTGGGTAAGGCTGCCTGTCGCCTGCATCCTGAACCTCGCCATGCTCTCCGGATGCGCAACGCTGGGCACGTCAGTAGGCAGGATCGTGGACCCATTCAATCTCATGGGCATGGGTCCGCCGCCGGTTCGCATTGGGATTACCCACCTTGAGCTCTCGCCGCTGCTGGTACCGCGGGCGGTGCTGTTCGAGGAGAACCTCACCTTCCATCTGGGCGCGCCAGTGATTTTCGACCTGATGACGCCCCACCAGATCCACGTGCACCTCGACACCGGCCGGCTGAAGTTTGCGATGCTCTCGACCCGGGAATTCTGCCAGGTGGCCCCCGACGAGAGCGCCCGAATCGTTGCCGTCGCATTGAACGAGCATCGTCAGAGTTACCGCAAAGGGCTCTTGATCGTCTCCGCCCAATCGGAAGCCAAGTCCCTGGAGGATCTGCAGAATTACCGCTTCCATCTGCTGCCACGAGACCACGTGCTCAATGACGCGGCGTTGGGGGCGCTGCTCAACGCCGGCGTGGCCCACGGCAACCTGATTGAAGGCATTCGTGGCGTGGAGGTGGTAATGGGCCGGTCCGGTTCCGCGGATGTGGCCAGGTGCGTCGCGGCCGATGCCCGCGCGGCCGGCGTGATCGACGAAACCGACTATCGAAACTGGCCGGCCACCGGCGGCGCCTTCGCCGGGCTCACCCCATCGCGCGACATGTTTCGGGTGATCGGCGAGACGATCCGTGTGCCCGAGGGACCATTCGTGGCCTCTGCCCACACGGACCCCGAACTGGTCGAGAAAGTGCGGCGATACCTGCTGGAAGTGTTGCCCCAGCGGAAGCTGGTGCTGGGCTCGCTGGGGTTGACCGGGTTCGCGCCACCAGTCGATTTGAACGACTACGAGGCATACTGCGCCCTCTACCGCCAACTTCACCCGGCTGATGTTCCCTCGGTTCCCGCGGCGGGGAAGGATCTTTGACACCACAGCGCAAGGCCGCAGCGGCCGGGCTCCGTACCAATGCTGTCCGGAATCTTGCGTTGCGCGTAGCGCGACGGGCCCAGTAGGCCTGCTGCCGGGCGTTGGCCCGGGCCCGTTGGATCCGGCGTCGGGCCATGATCGCCGGCGTCTCGGCATCCGGCGGGATCAATCCGCTGGTGATGTGACTGATCATGGCCCAGTCATAGCTGCTGGGCCGGTCCTGAATGATCAGAGCCATCAGCAGCGTACCGATGACCGCCGCACCGATCTGACGGAGCAACGGCGGCGAAAAACGAACCCGTCCCGTTTTTGCTCCCGGGACGAAGGCCATGGCTGAACGCTGATCGCTGACGGCTGAACGCTGAATGCTGACCGCTGACCGCTCGCCTTGATGACCGCTTGCGGATTGAAGACGCGTGCGCTATTCCGCGCAGGCCGGATCGGCCGGATGGTCTTGCCCGCTGTAACAACGCTGGAACACGCCGAAGTCGTTCTGGTCTACGTCGCCGTCCTGATCGCGGTCCAGAATGTCAAAAGTCGCCTGCGCGCAGCCGGCCGGTGGACCGAAAGTGGCCGGACCGGTGGAACAGAAGTCGAAGACCATCAAGTCC
>JAAXZI010000012.1 GCA_012719955.1 Phycisphaerae bacterium
AGAGGCTGTTTCAAAACTCTCCTTGCCTATGATCAGAATGCCGGCGCCTGTAGGGAGGCAACGTCATGGCATTCACATTGGTTACGGATGAACTGTGGAACGAGATCGAACCTCTGCTGCCACCCGAGCGGCCCAAGCCCAAGGGGGGCCGTCCACCCGTTTCCAACCGGGCCTGCCTGACCGGCATCGTGTTTGTGCTGCGAACGGGCATGCCCTGGCGGATGATCCCCGCCGAGTTAGGCTGCGGCAGTGGGGTGATCTGCTGGCGGCGGCTGCGCGACTGGACCGCGGCGGGGGTCTGGCCACGGATTCTCGAACGGCTGCTGGACCTGCTGGGACGCGAGGACAAGATCGACCTGTCGCGAGCGGTCATCGACAGCGCCAGCGTACGGGCGGTTTTTTGGGGGGCCACACCGGATCCAACCCGACGGACCGGGGCAAAAAAGGCTGCAAACGCCACCTGATCACCGATGCCGCGGGCGTCCCGCTGGTCGTTCAAACCACCCCGGCCAACGTGCATGACTGCCAACCGGCCATCGAGCTGCTGGATCGCATTCCGCCAGTTCAAGGTCCGCGGGGAAGGCCCAAACGCCGACCGACGGCGTTCTTCGGGGACCACGCCTACGGATCGGGCGACAACCTGGTGGACTGCTATGCCCGAAACGTAAAGCCCTTTCTGGCCCCCACGGGCAGACACGGTACCCTGCACGGTAGCGGCCTGGGGCGGGTCCGTTACGTGGTTGAGCGCACGCTGGCCTGGTTTGCCAACAACCGCAGAATCAGAATGTGCTACGAGCGAAAGGGTTGCCACTTCCAGGCCTTTCATGAACTGGCTGCCGCCCTCATTGTCGCGGGCAAGCTGGGGTGGTCACCATGGTTTTGAAACAGCCTCTTAGACGGTGATGGCATCGGCGATGCCTGCGCAGACAGTGGCCTGCTGGCCGGTGGGCAGATGGCCGGGCTGATGGCCCTGGCAGACGCGGGGCTGCTGCCCCTGGAGCCGGCCGGGACGGTCTGGGCTCACTTCGCGCAGCACAGCACGGGGGCCACATCGGTCGCGCTGCCGGCTGCGGGTGGGACCGTAGTCGTAGATCTGGTGATCTCTGCTAACGTCCCTGTGCTGGGCTTCTCGGCCAGGCCGGCCCTCCAGGGGACGGGCACGCTGCCGGCCTCGGAGGTGGTGCGTATCGATGCTTCCGGCTGGACGCCGACGGCCAATGCCCGGGTTTCTCTGGGCGCGCCGGGAGCCAGCCTGCCGAGCTACTATCACTTCGGCCTGCTGGACTGGCTGGTGGCCATGCCCGGTCTGGATGCCCTGGATCAGCAGCCGCGTCCGCCGCACAGCGGCCTGGTGACCGGCCGGAGCCTGAATCAGTTGGCCCTGGGCGAAGTGCTCGCGATGGTCGAGCGCCTGGATGCCGTCCACGGTGCGCTGAGCGTTCCGGCCAGCGAGGCCTTCACCACCGCCGCACCGCTGGGCGGATGCCTGCGAAACTCGCTGTCGGCCGGCCCGGCCCCGGTGGCCACGTTGACCCTCCAGGTAGCGGCCGCCCCCGGTACCTACACGCTGAACGTGGTGGAGGGCACCTGCACGACGCCGGATGCGGAGAACCAGGCGATGACTGCCGGTGTCCCGTTCACCATCATCGTGCAAGATCCGTAAGGCGGCCAACCACAGCCCACCTCAAAAGGGCCGGTCTTGACCGGCCCTTTTTTCGTGCGCCGGGTGCCATGGTCACACGAGATCCCTCAAACGCTGCGAACGCTACCATGATCTTGACCATGCAGGGCATTCCCGCAGATTTCTTCAGGCTCATCTACTTGGGTACAAGCGAATAGGCATGGCACCCGGCAAGGACGGCCGGTACGGAGCCCGGCCGCTACGGGTGGCGCGAGATGCCCCGCTCAAGTGAGCGGGCGGGCCGCGTCTCTCGCGCCGCCTTATCGGCCCACTTTGCGGAGCTGCGCCAGCGTGGCGCGGAAGTCTTTGGGGGGCGCGGCTTCGACGCGAATGCGCGCCCCTGTGGACGGGTGGGCGAAGGTAATCGACTCCGCGTGCAGGGTCAGGCGGGCAATGAGAGGGCGTTCCTCTTCGCCGCCCCGCTTGTAGCCGGGTTTGATCGACGAGAGATAGAAGGCCGCCGACTGCCCGTAGACCTCGTCAACCAGTAGGGGCATGCCCGCGTGGGCGAGGTGTACGCGGATCTGGTGCTGCCGGCCGGTGTGTGGACGGCAGCGCAACAGGGCGATGCCCCGGAAGCGTTCGAGAACCTCGTAGTGGGTCTGGGAGGGCCGGCCGTGTTTCGCGTGAACGACCATGCGCGTGGGCGTCCGGGGGTCCCGGGCCAGCGGGGCATCGATCAGCGCCGCGTCCGACTCCGGGCTGCCGCGAACGATCGCGAGATAGGTCTTCTCCACCTCCCGGCGGGAAAACTGACTGGACAGGGCGCGCTGGCCTTCGAGCGTGCGGGCCAGGAGCAGGACGCCGCTGGTGTCGCGGTCCAAGCGATGGACAAGGCGTAGCTCGCCCTCAACCCCCGCCGCCGCCAGCAGATCGCGCACAGACGCCCCGCCCTGCCGGCCGGGGATGGTGAGAACACCAGCGGGCTTGTTGACCGCGAGGAACGCGGGGTCGGCGAGCAGGATTTCGATCTGAGTGCGCATTGCAGCCGTCCGCATTCGCCTGTGACACGTCTCCAGCAGCGAGCCACCCGCGAATGGACGCTCCTCGACCGGCAAACACCGCGAGCCCCCCCGCAGTGGTGAGCCATTCTCCCATGCGCCGGATCGCTCCGCGGACATTTCAGGATCCGCCGGCCGGCCACGCTCGACAAGAACAACCCATCACGAAAACGCGAGACGGAGCCATGCCCCCGGCCCCTCTGTGTTGGGGGCGTTTTCGTGGCTTCATGCTTTTGTTTAGTTGGCCGGTGCGGTGGCCGGGGCCGGCAGCAGCTCGGCGGCAGTGACCAGGTCGGTCGGCACTTCCACGATGGCCGGGATCTGCTCGCCTTTGAGCAGCCGGACCGCGTAATCGACGCCGAGCTGGCCCATGAAGTTGGGATGCTGCTCGATCGTCGCGTAGAGCTTGCCGGCCTTGATCGCCTCCTGGGCGGCCTCGAGATTGTCGTAGGCGGTGACCACGATCTGGCCGGTCTTGCCGGCCGAGGCGATGGCCTGGATGGCGCCCAGGGCCATCATGTCGTTGGCACAGAAGACGCCCTTGAGGTCGGGATGCTGGTTCAGAATTCCCTCCATTTTCTTCTGGGCCGGCTCGGTCATCCATTCGCCCGTATCCATGGCCACTACTTCGATGTTGTAGCCGTCTCTCTTGGCTTGGGCAACGGCCTGGTTGAAGCCCTCCTTGCGCTGCTCGGCGTTGTCGGCGCCGCGGACGCCTTCGATCATGGCGATCTTGCCGCCCTCCTTGCCGATCTTTTCGATCATGGCCCGGGTGCTCTTGCGGGCCCCGTCCACGTTGTCCGGGCCGATGAAGGCTTCGATCTTCAACCCGGCCTGTTCGGCCGCCTGCTGATCGATGCGGTTGTCGATGTTAATGATCTTGATGCCGCGGGCCTGGGCCTGGAGCAAGGGGGCGACGATGGCCTTGGAATCAACCGGCGTCATCAAAATGACGTCCACCCCCTTGCTGATGACGGTTTCGATCTGGGAGGTCTGCTTCTCGGTGTCGGTTTCCTTGTCGGTGGCCAGCAGTTCGAGATCCACGCCAAGCTCTTTGGCCTTGAGCTCCGCGCCCTCCGCCATCCGCGCGAAGAAGGGGTTCTGACGCGATTTCATCGAAAGCGCGATTCGGGGCCGGCCGCCGGCCGCCGGCTGGGTGGAGCTGGTGCCGGTACCCTTGTCACTGCAACCGGCCGACAGAACGGCCATCACGGTCAGAAAAGCCAACCAACGCATTTCGTTCCTCCTCGAACGTTTATTGTCGTGTCTTCGCACCTCTGAAAGGTGGTCCCCTATCTTAGCGTTTCCCATCTCTGAAGAGGCGGGACGCCCCACACCTGCATTTATACCACCAGGGTCATGCTCGACCGTCCCCGGCGGCTGTCAATGTACGCGGCCACGATCAGAACGCAACCGACGATGATTTTCTGGGTCAGTTCGTGCACGGCGGCGGTGTTCAGCCCGTTGGCCAGGACGGCCATGATCAGGGCCCCGATGAAGGTGCCGCCGATGCTGCCCTCCCCGCCGGCCAGGCGCGTACCGCCCAGGACGACCGCGGCGATGGCATACAGCTCCGCTCCTTCGCCGGCCGTATAGCTGCCGGTCGAGGTCCGTGACCAGAAGATCATCCCCGCCAGCCCGGCACACAGACCGCTGAAAGCGAAGCAGAGGATGCGGACCCGCCCGGTGCGGATGCCGGCGTACTCGGAGGCCTGACGGTTGCCGCCGACAGCGTAAATCCGCCGGCCGGTCGCGGTGGTAGCCAGGAACACCGTCCCGGCCAGCACGGCAACCACCGAAATACCGATCGGGATGGCGTTGGTGAGGCTTTCCGGACAAAACCGCAGGTAGGTCTGGCCTCCGCTGACCCAGTAGGCCAGGCCGCGAAGGATCAGCAGCGTGCCCAGGGTCACAATGAAGGAGGGAATCTGCAGAGCCACCGAGAGCCAGCCGTTGGCCGCCCCGCAGATCGTCCCCGCGGCAGCGCAGGCCCCCAGGCCGGCCAGGACCGTCGAAGCCTCCAGCGTGCCGCCCCCGCCGTCTCTCAAGAGCATTCGCACGAAGATGACGTTGCACAGGGCCAGCATGGCCCCCACCGACAAGTCAATCCCGCCGGTGAGGATGACGAAGGTCATCCCGACCCCGAGGGTCAGATTGATGGCCGCCTGTTCGAGGATCTTTTTCTGGTTGTACGTATTGAGGTGCCGGGTGACCTGAACCAATCCATCCGGCCCGGTGGTCCGCTTTTCCTCCAGGAGAAATCGGGGCAGGTCAAAGGTCCAGCTCGATGGCCGGAAAGGCTGGCCATGGGTATTGATGCCCGACAGCACGGTCATGGCGGCATAGACGCCGACCAGCGTCAGGATCAACTGGCGATAGCGTGAGAAGCTGCTGTTGATGGCCATACCCTTTCAACTGCTCTCTGACCGTACGGACGCGATAGCACGTGGAAGGATAAGAGATCAGGGATCAGAGATAAAGGGTCTGGAAAGGAAATCAGATGCCGTTGTTCGGCCGCTGGGCCCGGTGAATCGCCGACCGAACGCGCTCATGCAATTCGAGGGGGTTGTTCACGTGCGTCCAGGAGCAGCCGATGCCATTCGCCGCCGTCGCGAAGGAGATCGTCCCGATCTTCAATATCCGCTCGTACCAGGCCATGGTCAGGAACGTGCTCTGAATCTTGGTCAACTGACATTCAAACAGATCGACGTTGAAGATCCCGGTCAGGCGCAGGATCCGGCGGTTGGTCAGGATGTACAGCCGGGAGACCCATTGCATGAGGGCCAGGCCCACGCGAGCCCCCGTAAGGGCCACGGCAGCCTGGGTGATGACCGCCTCGCTGATCGGCAGCGCCCTCGGATCCAGCCAGTGCAGGGCCAGGAGGGTCAGGACCATCCCCACGATCCAGCGGGAGGATTTAATCACCACATACCAGAGCGAGGGCTTGATGGCCAGAATGATGATCTCGCCGCCATCCAGGATCTCGGCCGGAACAAGGTTCGCGGCGTCAATGGAGCCCGAGTCGGCGCCGGCGCCGGTCCCGGCATCGGGCAGTTCGGAGAACTGCGGGGCCCCGCCCGGCCTGCCGCCGGCGGACCGGGAGGTGTGAACATGCAGGGAGGCACCGCCGCCCGGATGGGAGGACGAGGCCGGCGGGGAATCCGCGGGAGCATTCCCCGTATCCCTCGGGCCATCTTTCAGAACCTCTCCCCTGGGCGGGCAGTGAGTCCGCCAGGGGTGAGTTGTTGACGCCGTTTCGGCGACAACGGGCGCCGTCCAGCACGGCTCAAGAGCAGCAGTGCCCGCCCTTCGGGGACAGGCCCCCGGATTCGCCTTGACTCGGTCGTTGGACATAGGGCACTCCTGAGGCCCTGACAGGGTCACGTCATGTAGAGTTCCCGCCGTAATACACCAATGTCCGGCAGGTTGCGGTAATGATCGTTGTAGTCCAGTCCATAGCCGACCACAAAGGCGTCTTCGATATCGAAGCCGACGAAATCGGCCGTCACGTCCGGCGGAGCCTTGCTGGGCTTGCGGAGCAGAACGCAGATACGGATGGATTTCGCCCCCGCCTGAGCCACACGCTCGCGGACCAGCCGCAGTGTCCCGCCGGTATCAAGAATATCATCGACCAGCACCACGTGGCGGCCCTTAACATCTACATTCAAATCTTCCAAGAGTTTAGAGCCGGAAGACGCGGTCGTCGCGCCGCGGTAGCTGGAAACCGTGATCAGGCCGATTTTCATCCGCAGAGGCAACTCACGGATAAGGTCGGCCAGGAAAATCAGCGAGCCTGAGAGGATGGTCACAAAAGTGAGGTCATCATCTTCAGTGTCCGCATACGTCCGTTCGATTTCCCGGGCAAGCTCTCGCACACGTTGGGCGATGCGTTCGCGCGGAATCAGGATGCGAGCCAAGTCGGAGTTCATGGATGAGGATTATAGTCTTGACGCTCGGAGGTGAAATCCTACAATAAACCGTTTCCGGGGGCCGGCTTACCGGCCTGCCGCGACTGCGGTAGAGATGACGACCGTCCTACCAGAGGCGGGCGAGACGCCTATGCCCTTGAGCAGGGGCTGGATGCCCGTGTTACGAGGCGAGTGGATCATGCTTAAGTTACTGGTAGCTCTGATTTTAAGCCTCGCTCAGCCGTCTGCGGGCCCGATTGAGGACTACACGACGGCTACCCGGCCCTCGATCGCTCCGGTGTCCTGGGAGCTGAAGTTCCGGTTCCAGGACCCCCAGCGGGTGTCGGTGATCGTTCCCGGGCAGAAAGAGCCGGTGCTCTACTGGTACATGCTGTATACTGTGGAGAATCCGGGCCGGTCGGATGTGGAATACTTGCCGCATTTCGAGCTGGTGACGGACACCCTCAAGGTGATCCGCAGCGAGGTGCGGGTCAGCCCGGAGGCGTTCCAGGCCATCAAGCGGCGGTCTAACGATCCCCTGCTGCTGCCCCCGGAGAAGATCGTGGGCACGCTTCAGCACGGGGCGGACCGGGCCCGCCATGGCGTGGCGATATTCAAGGATTTTGACCCAAAGGCCAAGGCTTTCACGATTTACGTCTCCGGCCTGTCGGGTGAGGTGAAGCGGGTCAAGAACCCAGGGTTTGATAAGTCCAAGCCCGAAGGACCGGATAATCTCCGGTACCTGGTTCTCCGCAAGACGCTGGCGATCCCTTACCGGTTTCCCGGAAGCGAGAGCGTTCGCACACAGGCGATGCCGGAACGGGTGGTCAGCAGCCCGCTAAAATGGGTAATGAGATAGGCGAACGCCAATACAGGGAGTGATAAACTTTGGCTCATAAAAAAGGACAAGGCTCAACTCGAAACGGGCGCGATAGCAACCCGAAATATCTGGGCGTAAAGCTCTACGGCGGGCAACAGGCTCGCGTCGGCGCGATCATCGTTCGGCAGCGCGGCACGCCGTTCAAGCCCGGCCGGTTTGTCGGTCGGGGCCGGGACGACACGTTGTTTGCACTGGTTGACGGCACGGTGGTGTTCAATGGTCGGAAAGTGGACATCCTGCCGGCCGCAGCCGCCGCGGCCACGACTGGCTGAGGCGAAGCGTGACGCTTTTTCGTCACGCCATCCATTCGCCCGCCTCTTAAGTTCCGTAAGCGTTGAGCCTGCCGTGCATCGGCAGGCTCGTTTTTTGGCTGGACCCAAAGCGTATGTTCATTGACCGGGCTGAGATTTACGTGCGAGGGGGCAAAGGAGGGGCTGGCTGCGTCAGTTTCCGACGCGAGAAGTTCATCCCCAAGGGTGGGCCGGACGGCGGTGATGGCGGACGGGGTGGAAATGTTCGCATGGTCGCCGACGAAACCATCACCACCCTGCTGGATTTTGCCGGCCGGCATCACTGGATCGCCGAAAACGGACAGCACGGCCAGGGTCGGAACATGAGCGGCAAGGCCGGGGCGGATTTGATCATTCGCGTCCCCCCGGGAACCATCATCTACGACCGCGATACCGGGCGGTTGCTCAAAGACTTGGATGAACCCGGCAAAGAGGTGCTGATTGCCAAGGGCGGGCGAGGCGGCAAGGGCAACAAGCACTTCGCCACCTCGCGTTACCAGGCTCCGCGCTTCGCACAACCCGGCGAGCCCCCCGAAGAGCGCTGGCTCCGGCTGGAGTTGAAGCTCATCGCCGACGTGGGCCTGGTGGGCCTGCCCAATGCGGGCAAGAGCACGCTGTTATCGCGGGTCAGCAAGGCCCGGCCAAAGATCGCGGACTACCCCTTCACCACGCTCGAGCCACAGCTTGGCATTGTGGACCTGTCCCGCTATCGGCGGTTCGTCATGGCCGACATCCCGGGGTTGATCGAGGGCGCTCATGAGGGCGTGGGACTCGGGGATGATTTCCTGCGGCACATCGAGCGGACGCGAATCATCGTGCACATAGTGGACGTCCATCCACTGCCGGGCCAGCCGACGCCGGCCGAAGCGTACCGGATCATTCGCAACGAACTGCGCAAGTATTCAGAGAAGCTCGCGGAGAAACCCGAGCTGGTAGTGGCCAACAAGATCGATCTGGCGCCGGACCGTTCGGCCGTCGAGGAGCTGGCCGCGAGCATCGGCCAGGAGGTCGTGGCCATCAGCGGCGTGACCGGGGCCGGGCTGAGCGATCTCGTCGAGCGAGTGTGGATCATGGTGGAGGAGAGCCGGAAACAACCGGTGGAAGCCTTCGCGGTCGGCGCGTTCGACGATCCATTCAGCCCCGAATACCATGAACGAAACCAAGGCGCTGAGGTGGAACCGGTCGCGGCGCCGAACACGGAAGAGGCGGATCCACCAACGAGCACAGGCGGAAGCGTGGAACAATAAAAAATGGCGGGCAAACGAGCGTTCCCGCCAACCCGATATGTTCCTGGCCGGCGAGATCTCGGCGCCGCACATAGATGCCACACATAGAGGCTCCTGATGACAACCAAGAATGGAAAGACTGACTCCGGCCTGGTGCTGCTGGACGTGGGCAACAGCCGCCTGGCGATGGCGCGGTGGTCCAAAGACTTCCGTACCGCCGCCCAGCACGTAGCGCACGAACCGATCGACACGGTCGTGGAACTGCTGCAACGGCAATGGGATGAGCTGTCCGCAGCGACTGACCGGGCCGTGGTGGCCAGTTCCGTGAATCCACCGATGCTGGAGAAGCTCGAAGCGGTAGCCGTGAAGCGCGGCATCGCTCCGTTCCTGGTGATCGGCCGGGATATCGAGCCCCCCATCGAAGCGGACCTGCCCAACCCGGAGCGGGTGGGGACCGACCGGCTATGCATTGCGGCGGCGGCGTTCCAGGGTTTCAAATGCGCCTGCGTGGCCGCCGATTTCGGTACCGCCCTCACCGTGGACCTGGTGGCGGACAATGGGGTGTTCCTGGGCGGAACGATCCTGCCTGGGTTGAATCTGTGCGCGAGGGCGCTTCATGAGCACACCGCCCTGCTGCCGCTGGTGGACTTTGAGGCCCACGATAACGCGACCCTGGGTAAAGATACGCGCAGCGCGATTCGCAACGGAATTCACGCGATGATGATCGGCGCACTGCGCGAGATCACCGAGCGGTATGCCATGGAGATCGGAAAGTGGCCGCCGCTGGTGGTTACGGGCGGGGACGCGGAAATGATTGCCCGCCACTGCGATTTCGTGGATCGCATCGTGCCGGACCTGTGCCTGGACGGACTCGCATTGGCGTACAAGCTCCATGTCAACCCAGACCAGGAATGAATTGACGACCGCCGCCTGCCTGACGCCCCCTGCCGCTGGCGGGATCGCAGTGATCCAAGTGGTCGGCCCTCGCGCGCCTGCCGTCGTCAATCCCCTGCTCAAAGGCCGGCGCCCCATTGACGTGAGCAGACTCGAACCGGACGAGCTGCGCTTCTGCCAAATCGTGGATCGCGGCGAAGTGCTTGACGACGTGCTGGTGGCATCACGTCGATCGCCGGACGGCGTTTACATCATCGACATCAATCTCCACGGCGGATCGCGAATCGTTCAGCGCGTGCTGCTGGCGTTGAAGGCGGCCGGGGCTGCCGTGATCGAGACCACCGGCCAGCCGGCGGCAAACTGGCCGGTGGAGAACCACCTCGAACAGGAGGCGATCGCGTTGCTGGCCCGCGCCAAAACGCGGGCGGTGGCGTCCTGGCTGGTGCGGGCCCCTGGTGCGCTGGCCGCTGCGGCCGGTGAGATTGAACGGCAGATCGCCGACGGCCGGCACGAAGCGGCCCGCGCGGCTCTGGCCGACCTGGTTCACCACAGCGTGAAGGCCAGATACCTCATTGACGGCGTGCGGGTGGTTCTGACCGGCGAACCGAACTCAGGCAAGTCTACATTGGCCAACGCCCTGGCCGGCGTCGAGCATTCGCTGGTCAGCCAGGTGCCGGGGACCACGCGCGACTGGGTGGAACTGCCCGCGGCCATTGAGGGTCTGCCGATAACGCTGGTGGATACGGCCGGTGTCCGGGACACGGACGACCCTTTGGAGCGTGAATCGATCCGCCGGGCGCACCGGCAGGTGGCAACGGCGGACGTGGTCGTACACGTGGTGGACAGGTCGGCCCCCCCGCGGGAGCCGGCACCCCCGCCAAGTGAGAAGCTCACCGGCCGGGAAGCCCCTGACCCGAGTCAGAAGGCGGGCCAGCCATCCGCCTCCCCCGACAGCGAATGTGACCCTGCGGGGGCGGAGCCGGAAGGCGACTGGCCACGGCGTCGAGAACCGGCTTGCCTGCGGGTGTGGAACAAGAGCGACCTGCCCCCCCATCCGGCTCACGGCGTGCATGAAGCTGCCGGCGAGGCAGATGCCGGCCGGGACACGCTGGCGGTCAGCGGACTGACGGGTCAAGGACTGGCGGAACTCCGTCTACGGATTCTGGCCGCCGTGGAGATGACCGATTGGGCCGCACGGCCAGCCCGGCTCTATACGCGTCGGCAAGAGGCCCTCTGCCGGAAGGCGCTGGCGGCTCTGGCGGGACACCTGGAGGCCGATCCGTCCCCGGCATTGCGGGCATTAGCCGCGCCAATGCACCAGCTTTTTTGAACGGGACTTTTGCAAGATGATATAATCTTTATGGTAGAAGTATGGAGCGGCCCGAATCGGCGGCAAATTTGGCCTGTGTTCGGGTTGACCGCCGTGTTCGGACGGTTAGATTACGTCGCTTCGATGGCCGTATGCATGGATCCATGACCTCGGAGCAGTCGCCCCGGTCGGAGTTGGCATCATGGCGGATAGTATTGGTGACTCCCTGGTAGGGAGGCTGGCCACGGAGTGCAAGCTCCTGACCTCGGCGGAACTGAGTGCCTGCCAGGCCGAGCAGAAACGACTGCTCAAGGAAGAAGGCAAGCGCCTGCCGCTTTCGGAGGTCATGCTGCGACTGGGTTACATCACTCGCTCCCAGCTCCAGCGTCTCGGTGGGGACATGGATGATTCCATCACCACCCGGGCGCAACAGATTCCCGGCTTTCAAATTCTGGAACGGCTCGGCTCGGGCGCGATGGCCACGGTCTTCAAAGCCCGGCAGCTCAGCCTGGACCGCCTGGTGGCCATCAAGGTTCTCTCCAAGAAGCTGGGAGAAAACCCGGAGTTCGTGGAGCGTTTCTATCGCGAAGGGCGCGCCGCGGCGCG
>JAAXZI010000160.1 GCA_012719955.1 Phycisphaerae bacterium
ACCGGCGGCGGTCTTGGGGGAACGACCGGTGGCGGCTTGGGTGGAACCACCGGCGGAGGGTTTGGCGGAACTACCGGCGGAGGCGTCGGCGGAACCACAGGTGGCGGCTTCGGGGGCACCACTGGAGGAGGCTGTGGAGGCACCACCGGCGGTGGGGCCCTCTGAGCCTCTGTGCGCAGCGTTTAAGCCGCCTCGGAGAACAGGGCTTCGACGAACGATTCCGGGTCGAAGGGCTCGATGTCCGCGGGGGTCTCGCCCAGCCCGACGAACTTCACCGGCACCTGGATCTGGTCGTGAATGCCGATCACGATGCCGCCCTTGGCCGATCCATCCAGCTTGGCCAGGAACAGGCCGGTTACTTTCACGTGCTGGCCGAACATCTTCGCCTGGTTGACGGCGTTCTGACCGATGGTTGCGTCGAGCACCAGGAGCACCTCGTGCGGCGCACCCGGGATTTTCTTCTCCACCACGCGCTGAATCTTGTTGAGCTCCCGCATGAGGTGTTCCTGGGTGTGCAGCCGGCCGGCCGTGTCCAGGATCAGGTAATCGGCATTCCGGGCCACCGCGGCGTCGCAGGCGTCATAGGCCACCGCGCCCGGGTCGGCGCCCTGCTGATGCTTGACGATCTGTACCCCCAGCCGGTTGGACCATTCGGTAAGCTGAGCCACGGCCGCCGCCCGGAACGTGTCGCAGGCCCCCAGGATGACCTGCTTGCCCTGCTGGTGCAGATAATGGCACAACTTGGCTACGCTGGTGGTCTTGCCGGAGCCGTTGATGCCCACCACCAGGATTACCGTCGGGCCCGAGGGGGCCATAATGAGCTTCCGGTCCGACTCCGGCCAGTACGAGACGATGCGCCGCTTGAGGAACGGAATGATCTCCTGGGTCTCGCTGATCTCGCCCGACTTGTACGCGGTGCGCACCTCCGCGATCAGCCGTGTGGTGGTGCCCGGGCCCATGTCGTCCATCAACATGGTTTCCTCGAGTTGATCGATCACCGCGTCGTCGATCTTCTTGCCGAAGGGCAGGACGGATCGGAAACTGCGGGCGATCTTGTCCCGTGTCTTGGCCAGCCCCTTGACGAATCGATCAAACAGTCCCATGCGTTCTCCTGGTGGGGATCATGAAACGATGAGCGATGACCGCCGCCACCGCCCCCTCATCCCTCATCACTGCTCTTGTTTGCTTCCGCCGCTCTTGCGATCCTGACCATCGGATGCGTCTTCCAGATGGTGTCCAACACTCCGTTGATGAACTGGGGCGTTTCGGCCGAGCCGAACTCGCGCCCGATCTCGATGGCTTCGTCAATGATGACCCGGGCGGGCACTTCCGGATGCTCGACCAGCTCGTGCAGGGCCAACCGCAGGACGTTGCGGTCCACCGCCGGCATGCGGGCCACGTCCCAGTGCCGCGAGGCCTCGCTGATCATCTCGTCGTAGCGGGTCGCGGCGCTCCAGGTTCCGGCGGTCAGTTGCCGCGCGTATTCCGCCGCCTCGCCCTGCAGTCCGGCCTCGGCGATCGGATGGGCCAGTGTCTCCCCAATCGGCGCGTTCGCCGGGGCCCGCTGAATGTCGAGTTGATACAACCCCTGGAGGGCCACTCGCCGTGCCTGCTGGCGTTCTACTCTGGATAGTGATCTGGTCATGCCCACAATCTTAGACGTCATTTTCGTGGTTTCTCCTGCCCGATTCGGGCGAGGAGGTTGACCATCTCGATGGCGGCCAGCGCCGCGTCCGCCCCCTTGTTACCGGCCTTGGCCCCCGCCCGGTTGATGGCCTCATCCAGCGTGTTGGTGGTCAACACGCCGAAGACCATCGGAATGTCCGCGTCAAAGGACGCCTGGGCGATGCCCTTGGCCGATTCGCCGGCCACATAATCGAAGTGGGGGGTGTCCCCGCGGATCACGCAGCCCAGGCAGATGATCGCGTCGAACTTGCCGCTCCGGGCCGCCCGGCGGGCAACGAGCGGCAGTTCCCAGGCCCCTGGAACCCACATGACGGTGATGTTCCCCGGCGGGCAGCCGTGCCGCTGCAGGGCATCAAGGGCCGCATTTAGCAGCCGCGATGAAACAAATTCATTGAAACGACTGACGACGATCCCAAAACGCTGCCCGCGGACGACCAGGTCCCCGGTGATGATCGTGGTTGACTCTGCCATCTGGAAGCTCCACTCTGCCTTAGCCGCGGTGGCCCACCTCTTCAGAAGGGGGCCACAATTTCGGCTACAGGAATCGCTTGACTGTCAGGTATGATAAGTGACGTCCCAACAGGACGCTAGCGGCTCGGGCCACCGGGCCTCCGGCTGCCGGCTGCGTGCCACGGCTCTTGAGCCGTGCAGGGCCGCGGCGATGTCCTGAGCCCGCGACTTCTGGAAAGCGAGGCATCGTGCCTGATCCCTTCCTCATAGACGTTTACGGCTGCTTCGGCCCCGACCGCCTGCGCATCGCCTGGCATGATGAGCCCCGGCCCCCGCATGCAGATCTGGACGCCCTGGTGGCCCGGACGTGGGCTGGGCAGACCCGCGCCGCCAGGGAATCCGGCCGCATCCTCTTCAACGGCCAGCTTGCCCGTTACCTGCGTCACCGGCTGGAAGACGGGGTCCTGGTCATCGACGTTGGCCCCACCGACTACGCCAACTTTCTGGCCACCAATCTGCTCAACTATCCCCGTGGCGAGGAGTGGGGCTGGCACCTGTTCAGCAATCCCATCGGCACCTCGGCCGCGCCGATCACCTCCGACGGCTGGATTCTGCTGGGACGGCGCAACGCCCGGGTTGCCTTCCACGCCGGCTACGTCCATGCCTTCGGGGGCGGACTGGAGGCCGCCGACCGTCGTCCGGATGGCTCGGTTGATGCCTTCGAAAGTATCCGGCGCGAACTGCACGAGGAACTGGGTCTGGTGGATACCGATCTGAAGGAAGGGCGCGTCAGTTGCCTGGGTCTCATCCGCGATCCCACCATTCGCCAACCGGAGTTGGTCTTCGAGAGCCCGCTGCGCCGCACGCGCGAGGAGATGGTGGATCGGCTGAACCTCTCCGATCCACACCAGGAGCACGCGGCCCTGCTGGCCTGCCGTGACGAGCCGGATGCGATCGTGCCGTTCATCCGCACGAACACGCCCATCACGCCGGTGGCCATCGGCGTTTTACTCCTGCACGGCCGGCAACATTTCGGCGAGAGCTGGTATGAGCGCGCGTTTCGAGAATTGAGCGTTTGATTTGGGAATTGAGCGCCTGATCTGGACGGCGCCGATATGCCGTGTGTAGCGGCCGGGCTCCGTACCGGCCGTTTTCCATACTCTACTTTTGTGCCGGCCGTTGCCTCGATAGACCGTTCCGATTCATAAAGGCGGGCAGGGATGCCCGCCCTCCGACGTGTCGTCGCGCTTTCTCTCTGACTCTCGGGAGAGGCGGACTCTCTTTACTGCCCCAGTTGCTCCGCCAGCCGATCCAACACCCGGCCCACGCGCCCGCGCCGAAAGTAAGTGATCTCATACAGCGGGCGGCGGCGCTGGCTCCAGCGGCTCTTGTACTCGATGAACTCATGACCGAAGTCCAGTTCGCACATGCCCCGGTCGATGGAGTCTCTGAGCAGTTCCGCAATATGTACCAGCCCCGGACTCAGCTTGTGAATGATCGGATCAAAACCCATCTTCAGGATGGAGGTGTTCGGATGCCGCGCCATTCCCCAGGTAAACGAGACCGGCTGCCCGTTGAAGTAGAGGACCGACAAGTCGAGCATACCCCGCCGGGCCATTCGCCGTGAGGATTCGATGAACAGATCGCGGGTCTGGTCATCACAGATGGCCCGGCCCTCGGGCGTCGAGGCCTGCCAGCTCGCTCGCGCTACCGTCAGCGCGTCCTGCATTACGACCTCCAACGCGGGCTCGTCCGCGCCCGCAGCCAGTCCGACCCGCGCCATGCGCACTTCCCCACGACGGCGCAGCTCGGATGGCCGGCGATTGAGGATTTTCCAGCGGGCCGGCGTGACCTCGGCCTCGTACACCTCCCACGACTCCGGCAGCAAAATCACCACGCTGGCGCCATGTTCCCTGCAGGTCATCCGCCGGGAAAAAGGCGGCGTTGAGTTGGCCGCGAGCGTCAGCGGAGAACCTGCCGGTACGCGGTTGAGCCGTGCATACTGCCAGTCATGAAAATGCTGACGGAGATGCTTCAGCGTCGGCACCAGCACCGGGAATCCTTCGCAGCGGGATGAGAGGATGGCCGTATTGCACAACGGCCATCCGCCGCCTGCGAAGCGAAGTTCGGCCCTGAACGCACTCCGGCGACGAAGCGCGAGCGGCACGATGCCGAACAGGCCGTGGCGATCGCTCAACAGGCAGATGCGCAGCCCGTCGTCCGTTCCGTCGCTTTCAAAAACCGCCAACAGCCAGTCCAGGCACGCATAGGCCGACGCATCGCTTTCCGCGTACAGCCGTTCCCATGGCTCGCGCAGGGCCGCGAGCTGCTCAGTACGCGTCACGATCTCAACCTGTACGGATGCCGGATCGACGCCATTGGCGCAGCCATCCCCGGCCGATTCGGCCATCCCGCCTGGGGCGTGCCGGCTCGGGGTGGTCTGCTGATCTTCGGCATCGGCTGATGAACCGATCAAAGCGGGTTTGAATGCCACAACTCATCCTCTCGCGTCTGGGGATTGGTCCAAGGGCGCTGCGTCTCCCCCGGGATGTGCGTACGGCGGAGTCGCCCTCTATCCTGCGGTTGAATATAACTGGTTGGATAATGTGGATGATTCCGTACCCCCGGAACCCGTCCACCCCCGGTCCCCTGATTACTTCTAGAAGTTCTAGGATCAGGTTGGCTCCCGGTCAACAGATGATTGCGAAAGTGAAAAAAACATGAAATCGGCCGGCTGAGCAATGGCTTCATGCTGTCGTGCCTGCGTCGCAGGCAGTGTCGTGGTCTGGTCGTGCGCGATTTTGCGACACGCCCTGGGGCACCGCTCCGCCTGGTGCATGTTGCAGCTCCGCAGCAGTGCAGACTGTCAGCCCCGTCCATGCACGGCTCAAGAGCCGTGGCACACACACGTAAAGTTTGTTCAGGCGCGGCATAAGGGCTATGGTATCCCCCATCCTGCGCCGGGCCGGCTCACCCTGGCACACAATCATTTAGAATGCTTTACAGGCAGAGATGAACTTTTGGGCGCGTCGATGTGACTTGACAGGTAACGAAAGCCTGTGAAAAGCAGGAAATGGCGGCGGGAAGGCGGGAACAGGGACGGTGAAAGTACCGATGAAATCACAAGGTGTCCATGAGATGATCCACACTCGTCCAGCCACGCTGTCACGGGAGAGCTCAGCTTGTCCGTACCCTGAATTGCGGGCCGAGCCCGTTTTGATGCACTCCAGGGATAGCCGGGTCCGCCCGGCGCGGGGACGTCGTGGCTTCACCCTGATCGAGGTACTCGTCGTAGCGGCCATTATCGCGGTGCTGGTTGCCATCCTGCTGCCGGCCCTTTCCCAGGCCAGGGATCAGGCCCGCAGCATCAGTTGCCGATCGAACCTGAAGCAACTCATGACCGGCATGTTCGTCTATGTCGGCCACCACAAGGTTCTTCCGGCCACGCATGGCCTGTTCTGGATGCAGATTGTCTTCGGTCAGGAGTGGTCCAGGCCCGCCGGCGTGACCTGGGACGGTGCCCGCGACCGGCAGAAGGCGCTGACCTATACGCCGGCCTATACCCAGCCCTACCACCGCGATCCGGAGTTCCTCGCGGATGTGCCCGCCAGGGGCACGCTGTTCCCCTTCGTCAAGCAGCCGGCCGTCTACCTGTGTCCCGCTGATCAGCCCGGCCAGGCTGACGACACGCCCCTCGGCGGCGGCGGCAACGGAAAGCTCAGTTATTCCATGAACGCCTACATCGGCTACCGGGCTCCGGAAAGCCTCCAGAGCTTCCGATACGTCGCCGATTCCCTCAACAACCCCCTGCCCGGGGGCCGCAAACAGGTTTCCTTTAAGGCCGGCCAGCGGGTCGTCTTCTCCCCCGCAAGCTTCATGGCCATGTTCGAGGATCATCCCAACTACTACACGAACAGCAGCTACCCCGACGGCAGCTTCAACTGCATCGATCGCATCGCCACGCGTCATGGGCTCAGGAGCGGCGCTTCCGAGGGGCGCGCCAGCATCGCCTTCCTGGACGGGCACGTGGAAGGGCGCCTTTACCCGGCCAAAACCCTCGGTCGTGAATTGTTCGCCGAGTTCGGCCAGCCCCTCATGTGGCGCGAAAATGGCGGCCCGGACCTGGCCAACATGTCCGCCTTTATCCGAAAACTCCAGGGCCCCTGCCCGTGGTAATTTATGAAAGTCGTACTTCTTTGCGGTAAGTGGTACCGCCGCACTGAACCCTGAACCCTCGGCCCTCATCCCCAATCCCTCTTCCCTCGCCCCTCCCTTGACGCAGCCCCTGCCGTGCCCGACCATTACCTCTTCACAACAGGAGGATGGTTAATGTCTCAAAAGAAGTCGCGTCGCGCATTTCTGAAAACGTCGGCCCTGGTGGGGGCCGGGTTCTGGGTCGGGCCGCGGGTTCTCGCCCAGGACAAGTCACCCAACGAGAAGGTGAATGTCGCGGTTATCGGAGTCACCGGACAAGGCGGCTGGAATGTCAATCAGCTTGTCGAGGCTGGCGCCAACATCGTCGCGCTCTGCGATGTCAACGAGAAACGTGCAGCCGGTCAGCGGAAGCGCTTCCCCAAGGCCGAGTTCGTGGTTGATTACCGCCGGCTGCTCGACCGCAAGGGCATTGATGCTGTCCTCATCGCCACGCCCGATCATCATCACGCGCCCGCTACGCTGCGGGCTCTGAGTGCGGGCAAGCACGTGTACTGCGAAAAACCGCTGGCCCACACGGTGCACGAAGCCCGGCTCATGGCCGAGATGGCGGCCAAGACCAAGCTGGCCACGCAAATGGGCACCCAGATCCACGCCGGCTCCAATTACCGCCGGGTGGTGGAAGTCATTCGCAGCGGCGCGATCGGCCCGGTGAACGAAGTGCACATCTGGGTGGATCGGCAGTGGGGTGGTAGAACCCGACCGGCCAAGTCCGATCCGGTCCCCGAGGGCCTGCATTGGGATCTGTGGCTGGGACCGGCGCCGCAACGCGATTACGTCCGTGAGGAATACGATCCGGCCAACTGGCGGAACTGGTGGGATTTTGGCGGAGGCACCCTGGGCGATATGGGCTGCCACTATACGGATCTGCCCTTCTGGGCCCTGGAGCTGCGTTATCCCAAGACCATCGAGGCCGAAGGGCCGCCGGTCAATCCCGACGGCTGCCCGCCCTGGCTCATCGTTCGTTACCAGTATCCGGCCCGCGGCGGCCAGCCGCCGGTCAAGCTCACCTGGTATCACGGCGGCAAGCGCCCGCCGCAGGTGCCCAAGCCCGGCGTGGATGGCCGTAAACACAATCCCGCTTACAAGGGCATCGACGGCGGCGACGGCGTCCTGTTCGTGGGCGCCAAGGGCATGCTGCTGGCCGAGTACAACCAGTACGTGCTGTTGCCTCGCGACAAGTTCGAGGGCTTCCAGCCTCCGCCACGGTCCATTCCCGAGTCCATCGGCCACCACAAGGAATGGCTGGAGGCCTGCAAGGGCGGCAAACCCGCGCTGTGCAACTTCGACTACGCGGGCGCCTTGACCGAAGCCGTGTTGCTGGGCAACGTGGCCTATCGCGTAGGCAAGCCCCTGGAGTGGGACCCGGTCGCCCTCAAGGCCACCAACGCCCCCGAGGCCGACCAGTACATCCGCGGGACCTATCGCGACGGCTGGATGATCTGACGTCAGAGGGAGCGGAGGGAGCAGAGGGCGCAGAGCTTTCATTGAACCGCGGAGACGCGGAGGCGCGGAGAGGATGTTGTGAGGGGTTCTCTCTCGGCGCTGGCGCGTCTTCGCGGTTGTTTTTGGGGTGCGGTGAGCCTTCTTCCCCCGGTCTCCACGCCGTGGTCAGCCGCGCTCAATCATCTGTATCAAGGTCGTATTCGATCTCGTAGTCGTAGGTGTACGCCGTCCCGTTGTCGTCTTCATCGTACCATCCGTCGCGGGCGGTGTTGCTCCAGCGCTCGTACCGGGTGGCATACCGATTACTGGCGTCGTCGCGGAAGGCCGTGCCCCCCGGCCGGTAGAGGCCGGTGTTGAACCGGTTGGCCGGCGGACTGCTCCGCGAGAAAAACTCCGAGCCGCGATGGTAATACCGTTCCTCCGGGGTGGTGCTGCCGAAATATTGCCCGACCCCCCGATCCGGAACCTGGGTGCTGGTGGAGCGCCTGAGTTCACGGTCATCGTACCGGAGATCCTGACGCGGCTCCGGGGGCTTGCGCTCCAAGGTGCGATCGGCGTCGTCGCGGCTCCGATCCTCCCGGCTTACGTACCCGCGCTCGTAGCGGTCGTAAGGTCCGGGTTCAAGGTCATACCACTCGTAGCTCAACGCGCGATCGCTCTCGTAGCCCGGGCTCCATTCACCGCGGACCGATGCCCTCCAGCCGTCGTCATCGTCCACGTCCACGTCGATGGTGCCACGGTCCAACCGGTCTACGTCAAAGTCATCCAGGTCCACCTCGTAGCGGCGGCTGCCCACGTCCACATCGAAGCCGTCGTCGTTTAAGTCCACGTCGAAAGCGTCGTCATCCACGTCCACATCCACCCGGCCCGTCTGGTACCGGTTGCTCTCGCGTCGATATTCCCATTCGTCCGCCAGGGCGATCAGCGGGACAGTTCCCGCCGCAATCAACCCCGCGGTCAGCACAGCTCGTTTGAGAGACATGAGCGAATCTCCTGAGTTGCCATGTTCTGTTGCCTCTGCCGTAGACGCACATGCGCCGCCCCATGTGATGCTAGACTCCTCGCGCAGCGACTGTCCATGCGGTTACCAGCAAATAGAAGTGCGCCGGACGGCAGAGGTCGAGGCACCGGCCACCTGTCGCGCCCGTCCTGCTCACCTCGCCGTCGCGCAAGCCTGCTCGGACAGGATCGACTTCAGGTACCGCGTGATCGCCATCCACTCACGGGAGCGCTCCTCAGGCGTGCTGGGGTCCACGTAGATGTTGAACAAGGGCATTCTCAGCAGGGCGGTCAACTCATCGTCATACAGGATGCGACCGCGTAGTGAGCTGTACGGCTCGCTCCGCAGCCGATCCAACACCGGCGAGTCCGCGGGCACCATCACCCCGAGATAGCCGTGACTCTGTTGGCTGGAGGCCTCACGGTAGAATTCCCGAAAACCGCTCCACTGTAGCTGATAACCCGGATCCCGGAACAGGTGGGTCCGGTCCGTCTCCGAATCTTTGACTTTCAGCCCTTCGCCGGTAATGAGGCGCGCCTCGCGCTGCAGCTCATCCCAGATCCGCTCGAAACGCTCCCGGGGATAGAAGTGGCCCTGGCACGACGGAGTCGTATGCAGTCCGGCCTCCAGCAGAATCCGGCACAACTCGCGCAGATCGGGGTCTACCAGGCGATAGAACTTGGGATTGGCCCGGATGCCGTGGGTGGTGCCCGGCTGGTGGTAATACCACAGCGGGCTCGAGTAGAACCACTTGTGAAGCGCAAACTCGCGGTAAGGCACCAGGTTGGCGCGAAGTCCGGTAATCACATTCATGATCGCCACTCCCGCGGCCCTGCGGCCGCCGCTGCTCGATTCTAAGTGCCCGCGTCCCGGAATTCCGAAACGGCTGCCGAGGGGGGAGCATGTCCTGACTCTGCAACGGAGCCGGGCCCCGGCATTGCGTGCCGGAGCACCTCCGGCGGTGAATAGGCGCTCATGCAGCCACAGGATTCACCGCGCCTGGTTTTAGTTTCGACCGCGCGGAAAGTTAAGCCAGTTTATAGAGACCTCCGTGCCGTCCCGCTGGTCCAGTAAAAACGGCGCTGGCGGCCCTGCCGTGCGATCTGTTCAGCTCATTACCTCAATCTGGCTCTTAAATCGTATGAGTAACTGAGGTCAGCGCTGGATCCGTCCGATCCGACCATGACGGCCCGGCACGCCTTTGGGGAGGCCTGTCCGGAGGGGAAAGTTGCCGTCATCACCTTGCGGGGGGATTGAGGAATGACATGTTTCAGGGGCGCGGGCCGGTTCGGTCTGCTGCTGGCCGGCTTGGGGCTGGCGTGTGCGGGCTGTGGATGGTGGCCGATTGACGCGCAGCCGACTAAGGGGACCGGCGCGGAGAACAATGGTCTTTCGCTGGGTGAGTGGGTGTTGTCCGATGGGCCGGAGCCGCCGCCGCCGGCCGATGAAGTCTACGAGGCCGAGGCCAACGACGACTTCTCCACGGCGCAAGTAGTGACCTTCTACGAGACGGTCCGCATTCACGGCGCCATCGCGGCGAATCATCCCCTGCTTGACCGCGACGTCTACGACCTGGGGCCGGCCAACGCCGGTGATCGCGTGTTGGGCGACCTCGATATCGGCGTGGGCCAGGATATCGCCCTGGGGATTTTCGACAGCCAGCACCGGCTGCTGGCCTACATCGCGCCGACGGGTTCCTCCAGTTCGCAACAGATCGATTTCGTCGTGCGCGAAACCACCGACCGGCTCTATGTGGTGGTGTCCACCCACTCCGCGTCCGACGAGGATCGTTATTACACCACCCGTGTATCACTGCAGCGCGGCCTGGGAGAAATCGACCAGCGCCCGCAGGTGCTGGTGTTGAACTTCCTGGGAGCGAAGCAAGTGCGGGTTGGAAACCGCGCACCGGTGGACGTGCCGCCTTTCAACGCCGCGGCCATTAACCCCAACTTCGCCGGGCAGACCCAAACCCTCATCAACCTGATTCTCGAATATGTGCGCGCCGACTTCGCCGGACTGGGTGTCGCCATTTACCTGGCGGGAGATCCGGCCATTCCGCCCGGCGCTCATTCCACCATCTACTATGGCACTTACGACAACCGCCTGCTGGGCCTGGCCGACAACGTGGACCCGTACAACTCGGTGGCCGCCCAGTCCGCGATTCTGTACACCGACACCTTCGCGGTGTTTAACGTTCTCTCGCCTACGCTCCAGCAGATGGCCCAGGCACTGGCCAACACTACCAGCCACGAGGCCGGCCACCTTCTCGGGCTGCGACACACGGCCGATCCCGTGGACCTGATGGACACTACCGCCACGGCTCGCCAGATGATGCTTGATCAGCACTTCATTCTGGCCGACCTCAACCCCACGATCCTGCCCCTGGGTCGGCAGGACGCGCCGGCCATGCTGTCTTGGACCGTGGGGGGCGAGTTGATCGCCGCTCCGGACAAGTCCAACGCCCGGAAACGCTTTATCCAGGTGACCAACGATCCTAACGACTTCTACATCCCGCGCGACTGGTTGATGGATTGCGACTGCACGCAATGCGGCCATCCGTGATGCAACCTCACAGCGCAAAGTGGGCTATTCCCTGCAGCGGCCGGGCTCCGTACCGGCCGTTTTGCCGTGAAACGGGCGGCACCCAGCTTTCGCCGGGTAGCCGGCCCGGCCGGTGCGAACTTGCGCCGTAGTGTGCAAGAATGGAGAGTCCGTCACGGGAAGATGTGCGCCACCGCTCCTGCCGTTGTGTTTTGCAGACGCGTGCGGACCGGGCCGCAAAACCAGCTTATCCAATGGTGGCGGGCCTGGAATCGCCGTTACGGCCGAGGCACCCCCGCAACCGATCAGGGGCTCGGCGATCAGCATGGCAATCAGCGAGCACAACAAGACACATGGCTTGAAAGGCTTCGCAATCCGATCCAATGGCCGACTCAGTATTCAGGGAACCCCGCGTCGCCTGAACAGCGCCGGCGAGCACAGCGGTCGCCGAGTCGTGCCAGGAACGGCTGAAGGATTGTGGGCCGGATCGGCTTGGCGCCTGGGCCGCAGGGGTCAGTCTCGTTCCTGCATCAGGTCATCCACTGCTTTGGCCAGTTCCACCAGGTAATTCTCTCCGCTGGGGTGCCGGGTCAGAGCGACCAGAATGTAATGCCGGCCCGGCCCGGTGATTACCGCGGCGTCGTGGTGCCAGTCCTCCCAGCTTCCCCACTTGCGGATGATCCGCACGTCCCGCCCGGCCAGTCCTTTGACGAACTTGATGTTGTTGTGGGGAATTTCCGGTGAGGCGAAGATCTCGCGCATGGTGCGCGAGGCCTCCGGCGAGACCAGCGCCCCTTGTTCGAGGAGCAGGAAGTAACGCAGAACCTGCCGGACCGTGGCCGCGTGGGAATGGCCGCCGACGGGATCGGCGTAGCGCTCGTCGCCCTTGCCGTAATGCTTGCCTACCCAGATGCCGCCGCCGCGATCCGGGTCGTAGAATCCCTCCTCGTTGAGCACGCGCTGGATGGCCTTGAGGCCGAGCTGGCGCGAGAATCGGGCGGCCATCTCGTTGCTGCTGGCTTTGGCCATGAGCCCCAGTTCGTGCCGTGTGGCGGAGTCCAGTTGCGTGGCGGCTTCCGGGTGCAGACGGAAGTAGGCCAGCAGGATACCCACCTTGGGAACGCTGGCGCCATATTCGATTCGATCGGGACGAATCAAGGCCAGCCGCATCCGGGTCAGGTCCAGTACGCCCAGTGCGGTCTGCTCGGTGGTCATGCCGAACCTCTTGCGCAGCCCGGCATCGATCTCTTCCAGTCGGGCCTGCAGGCCGGCGTCAACCGGCGTATCGTATCCCAGCACGTAACGGGGGGCCGGCCGGGTGGCCGGTTGAGTAGACGGCGCCGTTGCAGGTCGCTGCCGTACTGATGCCCCTTCCGGTTTCGCCTCGGGGCGCTGCGGCGGGGAGCCGGCCGCGCACAGAAACCCTCCGGCCCAGAAGACCGCCGCTATCGCAGAGATCCGCATCATTTACCTCTCCTTGTGGCCTTTACGTTTGGCCGCCGGGGCGTGTTTGGGCGCCTTGGCCGCGGGCAACCACGCAGTGACCGTCGTACCCTCGCCGGGCACGCTCTCCAGGCGAACCTGGCCGTGATGATCGCGCACGATGGCCCGCGTCGTAGCCAGGCCCATGCCGCGACCCATGGGTTTGGTGGTGAAGAACGGCTCGAAAAGCCGCTTCATGTGTTCCTCCCGGATTCCCGTACCCTGGTCCTGCACGCGCAGGAAGGCGTACTCGCCTGCGACCACGTCGAGGCGCGCCGCCGTTGCCCCTTCCAGCTTCTGCCGCCCGGTGGTGATGTCCACCCGCCCCGGGGGCGGCGAAGCTTCCAGCGCGTTGAGCGTCAGATTGAGAATCACCTGCTCGATCTGGACGGCATCGGCCAGGATCTCCGGCGTATCCGGCCTCAGGTTCAGCACGAGATCGACGCCATCGACCTTGGTCGGCCCCAGCAGACTGAGGGCGGTACGCACAAGGGCGTTCAGGTCCACCACCGCCAGGCTGCGGGCCGCGCCCCCCGCGTAGGCCAGTAACTGTTGGGTAAAGACTGAGCCGCGCTCGGCGGCGCTGGCGATGCCGGAAAGCAGCTCGTGCATCCGCGGGGAGAGCCCCGGCTGGCGCTGCAGCACCGACACGTTGCCCATGACCACGGCCAGCACGTTGCCGAAGTCATGGGCGATCCCCCCGGCCAGCGTGCCGATACTCTCCATCTTGCGGGCCTCGAGCAGCTCCTCCTGCAAACGCTTGCGTTCGGTGATGTCGCGCCCCACCGACTGAAATTCCACCAGCCGGCCCTGCTCGTCGAACAACGCCCGGTCCGTCCATTCGTTCCAGCCGATTCGCCCATCGGGCAGGATCACGCGGTGCTCGTCGGTCTGCACCGCGTTCACGGGAGTCATGGAGGCGATCTTGCGCCGCACCCGCTCGCGGTCCTCCTCGGCCACCTGGAGCATGAAGTTGCTCCCGATCAGCTCCTCCCGCGTCTTGCCGAAATAACGGCAATAGCTCTCGTTGACGAACGTGCGGGTGCCGTCCGGCTTCCATCGCACCAGGAATTCGGTCTGGTCTTCCACCACCCGGCGGTAACGCTCCTGGCTTTCGCGCAGAGCCTGTTCCGCACGCTGACGCTCGGCGATCTCGGCCGCAAGCTGGTCGCGTTGCTGTTTCATCTCCGCGTAGAGCCGGTCGTTCACCAGCGCCACGGAAATGTTGTTGCCGAGAATCTGGAGAAGGTCCAGGTCCGTGTCGGCGAGGTCCTCCCGCCTTTGAAGCGAGAAGATCCCCAGGATGCCGACGGCCTGATCATTGACCAGCAGCGGCGTGCCGGCATAGGAGGTGAACTGGTACTTCCGAGGCAGACGGTTCTTGAGCGCCAAAATGAGCGGATGAGCTTTTGCATCAGGCACGAACAGCGGCCGGTGCCGTCTCAGGATCTCCTCGGAAACGCCGTGATCCAGCGGGAGCCGCTCGGACAGGTGCCGCGCCGGTATCCCCGTGGTGGCCAGCAGCACCAGGTCCCGGCCTTCCAGCAGACGAATCACGCAAGCGTCCGCATGGAAGATAGCCCGGACCTCCTCGGCCATGGCCTGGGCTTGACGCGCCAGAGAGTCGCTGCCGATCACGCGCCCCGTGGTCTGCGCAATCAACCGCAGACGCTCACGGCTGACGTCGCTCTGCGGCGGACCGCAGGCGATGTTCACGGGCGGATGCTGACTCTTATGAACAAGCCTGTCAGGCTGCGGTCGCCTGACGGACCGCTGCTCGCGTCTCGAACCCATGTTGCTCCCGTCCTGCGTCCATGTCTCCCCCAATGTAATTGCAATATACCTGAAGTGCCGACGCCGGGCCAGTCGGGTGTTTGCCAAATGCCCGTGCAATGATAGGATGCCCCCTATGCGAATCTCCCGCTTCTGCACGCTCATCATCGTGGCTCAGGTATTCCTCCCGGCCGGCCCGGGTTTCGCTCAATCGAACCGGACCGACCCCGCAACCGCCAGCCCTCCGCCCGTCGCCACCGCCCCGGCGGAATGGTTGGTCTACGTCGGCACCTATACGGGGGCCAAGAGCAAGGGGATCTACCTGTTCCGGTTGCAGGCCGCCACCGGAGTACTCCAGAGCGAGGGCCTGGCCGGTGAGGTGGAGAACCCCGCCTTCCTGGCGGTGGATGCCCGGCGCAACCGCCTTTATGCGGCCGGAGAACTGGCCAGTTTTCGCGGGAAAAAGAGTGGTGCGGTCAGCGCCTTCGCGATTGATCAGCGCTCCGGCCGGCTCAAGCTGCTCAGCCAACAAGTTTCCGGAGGAAGCGGCGCGTGCCACATCAGCCTGGATCAGGCCCATAAACAGTTGCTGGTGGCCAATTACAGCAGCGGGACTGTCGCCGCGGTGCCCCTCCTGCCGCAGGATGAGTTGGGCGAACCTTATAGCGTTCAGCACCACGGCTCGGGGCCCAACGCCAGGCGCCAGGAAAGTCCCCATGCCCATTCCATCAACCCCGATCCCGCCGGTCGCTTTGCTTTGGCCGTCGATCTGGGGGCCGATAAAGTATTCATCTACCGCTTGGGCGATGCACAGGCCCTCGTTCCCCATGATCCGCCCGCCGTCTCCCTGCCGCCCGGCTCCGGCCCGCGGCACCTGGCCTTCCACCCCGGCGGCCGTTTCGTCTACATCAACCACGAGCTCAATTCTGCCGTGACCGCCTTCAAGTACGATGCCGACCGCGGCCTGCTTCGGGAGATCGCCAGCTTCCCCACGCTGCCGCCCGGCGTCACCCAGGAAAACTACACTGCAGAGGTCCAGGTCCACCCCTCGGGCCGATTCCTGTACGTTTCCAATCGCGGCCACGACAGCCTGGCTGTTTTTGCCATTGATGCCGCCACCGGCCGTCTGACCCCCATCGGCCATGAGCCGACCCAGGGCAGCTTCCCGCGGCATTTCTGCATCGACCCGACCGGAACCTGGCTGCTGGTAACTAACCAGAGGTCCGATTCCATCGTTGTTTTTCGCATCGACCCGCAGACAGGACAATTGCGTCCGACAGGAGTGCGGGCGGAAGCGCCTTCGCCGGTCTGCATCCGCTTTCTGCCGGCCGGGGGTGCGCCCGCCGGCGGTTGACTCCTGTGGGTAAGTAGTTAGATTGTCAACAAACTCGGCGCCATTCTGTTGACCGAGGCGCGCGAACCGGTGACTGTTGTCCGAAACAATAATGGCCTTCTTTGCGAGAGGACCCATCATGAATCAACATGACCAGAGGATCCCACGTCGAACAGTGCTCAAAACAGTCGGGGCGGCCGGACTCGCCGCCGGCTTCCCCTACATCGTTCCCTCCAGCGTCCTGGCGCGAGCCGGCCGGCCAGGCGCCAACGACCGCATCACCACCGCCCACGTGGGCCTCGGCGGCATGGGCAATGCCCATTTGAGCCAGATGGTCCGACGGATGAAGGAAGGCACTATCAACGTCGCGGCGGTGTGCGACGCCGATGAGAACCGGTTGCGCAAGGGCTCCGAAAATGCCGGACCTCAGGCCGACGTCTACCGCGACTACCGCTACATTCTCGAACGCAAGGACATCGACGCGGTGTTCTTCGCCACGCCCGATCACTGGCACGCCGTGCAGATGGTTCACGCGGCCCAGTGCGGCAAGCACGTGTACGTGGAGAAGCCGGCCTGCTGCACGATCGAGGAAGGCAAGGCCATGGTTGCCGCCGCCCGCGACAACAAGATCGTGACCCAGGTCGGTTCGCAGGGCCGCTCCCAGCCCGAGGCCTACCTGGCTCATCGCTATCTGGTCAATGGGGCGATCGGCAAGGTCACCCACGTCGAGTGCTTCCACTATCCCAGCCCGGTGGACAATGAGCCGGTGCCGGACAGTGATCCGCCGCCGGAGCTGGATTGGGACCTCTGGCTCGGCCCGCTGCCCTGGCGGCCGTACAACAAGCGCTATTGCCATGGCACCTTCCGCTGGATCCTCGAGTCCGGCGGCGGGCAGATCCGCGACCGCGGCGCGCACGTGTTCAGTTGCGCCATGTGGTGGATGGGCGCCGACGGCACCGGCCCGGTCACCGTCGAGGCCACCGGTACCTCCCCGAGCAAGGGTCTGTGGGACTCCGCCGTGAATATGGAGGTCAAATTCACCTTCAAGAATCCCGACTGGATCATGACCTGGACCCAGGCCCCGAACGCCGGCCCGCGCGGCGAGAAGCGCGGCCCCGACGAGGATCCGATCGTCCGCGACGGTTACGGGGCCATCTATCATGGCACGAAGGGCACCATGACTCACTGGGGCGGCGATGGCGGCACCTGGGTCGAACGCAAGGTTCGCGAGTGGGAACCGCCGGCCGGCTTCAAAGACGTCTACAACGGCGGCCACAGGGGCGAAGCCGGACACCATCAGAACTTCCTGGATGGCATCAAGACCGGCAAGAAGACCGTCATGAACATTGAGGCGGCCGTCGGCGTGGCCAACCTGTGCGTGCTCGCCAACCTCTCCTTTATCCTGGGCCGCAAGCTTCAGTGGGACCAGGCCAAGCAGGAGATCGTCGGCGACGAGCAGGCCCGCCGGATGATGAGCCGTCCGCAGCGCGCCCCGTACCATCTGTGATCGTGCCCAAGGGAGTTAGTACTGAGTGCAAAGTACTGAGTACTGAGAACTGAAAACTGAGAACTCAAAACTGAGGATACCCATGACCATAGACGAACTGATCGCCAAAATCAGCGGCAGCGACGAGACGGCCCGGGGTGAAGCCTGGCAGAACGCCGGCCCGCTGGGCGCGGCGGCCATCAAGCCGCTGGCCCCGCTGATGGACCACAAGGACACCGAGATCCGCCGTGCCGCTACCCGCGCCGCCTGGAAGATCGTCCGCCACGCCGGCCGCCCGGACGCTCGCCGGGAAGCCCGGGCTGTGACTGATGAGCTGATTCCGCTCCTGGGCGATGGCCAGCCCTGGGCCGTGCGCCGCGAGGCCGCCTGGATGCTCTCCGAAATCGCCGGCAGCAGGGCGGTCGAGCCGCTGGCCAAGCTGCTGAACGACAAGGACCTTCGCGAGCACGCCCGGGCCGCGCTGCAGCGCATTCCCGGCCGGCGATCGCTGGCCGCGCTCAAGGCCGCTTTTGAAGCCGCTCCGGAGGACTACAAGCCCGCGCTGGCCGAATCGCTGCGCATTCGTGGCCAGAAGGTGGAGAACGTGAAATCGGTTAAGCTCGTCCCGGTGAAGTCCACGGCGGTGAAGCAGGTCGGAAGGTAATGTCGGAAGCTTTCAGCGGTCAGCATTCAGCGGTCAGCTATCTCTAAGCTGATTGCTGATCGCTGGCTCCTTGAGGCATTCGTCATTACTGCATGCTCAAATCCACGGGGGTGAAGCCCGTGGGGTGACAATGAATGACGAAATCCGAATGACCAAACGGGATCCACCAAGGAGCCTGTTTGGTCATTCGTCATTTGGGCATTGGTCATTGATTGGTCATTGATACCCAACCTCACCGTTAGAAACGTGAGCAGCCAAAGACAAGCAAACCCTGCGGCGGCGAGGAACGCCACCCCGGGCGGGCACATAGTACGCCGCAAGCTTCAGTGAACGCTGAATCATTTACGACCTCTTCCGTTTGATGGGGCTTGTTTGCCTGTAAGAACCCACCTTTTGCCCGCGAATACCATTGTGCCCGGGTGTGTCCCTCCCGCCGACGGGTGGGAGCACAACCATGAGGTATGGTGCCATTGGCGCATTGCTCCCACTCGCGGGGGCTCAAAGGCAGCGAGGCGACAAGGTCTATCCCCCGGAATTTCCGGGGGATAGACCATCCGTGGCCGCAGGGAAGTCCGTAATGCGTCGAGGGGTCTCGGACTGACCAGACCGAGGGTGCTTCCATGAGTTCCTCCCTGGTGTTGAGAGCCACGTCATCCTTTCTCACCTTTCCACTATCCCACTTTCGCACCTTCCCACTGAACCGTTTTCGCACTTTTCGACTTTCCCACCTTCGCACTGTCTCACTTTGCCACCTTCCCACCCTGTTCCTCTGCCTCGCCGCTACGGCCGCTCCCGACCCGGCCTCCCGGCCTGCCTCGCGGCCGGCCGGCCCCGACACGGTCATTCGTATCGCCGGCTCCAAGGACGGCCTGTCCTTCAAGGACACCGGCGACATCCTCCTGCGCAACGCCGCCGCGCCCGACCTGGTTCGCCTGCCCAGAGGTGAACTCCTGGCGGTCTTTGATTTCGTTGCTCCTGATTTCGGCGATCATCTGCTCGCCGTAAGTCGTTCCGAGGACGATGGCCGTTCGTGGTCGCGGCCCCGGCCCGTTCGCCTTGAAGGCTTGGATCGCAAACTGACCCGCCCGCGTCACGGCGATCTAGTCTGGATGCCCGACGGCACTCTCCGCCTGTACTTCGCCGCTTCAATCCGCTCCGATGACCGCCGCCGTGAGAAAAAGCCCGAGGGCGTGACCCTCATCTTCTCCGCCACTACTCGCAACGGCGAACGGTTCCAACTCGATCCGGATATGCGGCTGGAACTCAAGGGGGTCCCGGATGCCCACCCGATGGTCGTCCGCATGGATCGGCGGCTTCATCTCTACGTCGGCCTCGCTGATGGTGCAGGCGGTCGGCGCGACGGGAGAATCGAATCCAACCACCAGATCTCCACCGATGGCCGGCGCTTCGACCGGGCTGAACCGGTCCGTATTCGCGACACGCTGCTGGTCGGCAACGCGATCACCGTCGACAAGCTGCCCCGGGTGTACCTCACCGGCAAAGAGGGCCTTGTTTCCCTCACGACCTCCGACGGCCAGGCATTCAAGCCCGAAGAGGGCCTCCGGCTCAAACCCGGTCTGGACCCGGCCGTCGCTCGTCTCAAGGATGACTCCTTTCTCATGCTCTACTGCGCCCGGCCCGAGCCGCGTTCGCGCAAGAGCCGCGAACTGGTCGAAGCTGCTCCAGAGAAAGATGTCGCAACAACAGGCGAACAGACCAGCCCTGAGGGTGAGAAGAAAGCCGAGGCAACTGCCGGCGGACAAACCTGGCAATCGTTCCCGGCCGGCTCGTTCGAAATTGACGGCGAGACCCTGACCATAGACACGTCATCGGGCTCCGCGGCAGAATCCGGCCTTGAGCCCGCGAATTCTGCAAACACTGCCTTCGGCAACTCAGGAAGTGCAGCAACAGATCCAAACGACCCGTTCCCGCCCAAGGCGGACTTCGCCGCGCCGGTGAACTACGTTCAGTGGATCCGAGACCACTACGTCAATCTTGCCACTGACAACGCCTGGCAGGCCTATGAGCCTCTCACAGTCTGGGGTCCTGACCCAAACGAGGCGACCTGGGACGCGCTTGAGAAGGTCATGCTCAACTCCTCCGAGTTCAAGGTCCCGCCGGGTCCCTGGGATCCGGCCACGCATCCCGACTGGGCCGCCGGACTCACCGCCGGCGCCGGCCTGCTCGAGTACTTCCGTCAAGCGAGCTGGCATGCCGACTACGCCAGCGTCCCCTTCTGGGGCCCCGGCAAGCCTGAAGGGCCCGTGGTGGAGATCCTGCTCCCCTCCCTGGCTGCGCATCGCAGACTGCTCCGGGCCACCCTCTCCGGGGCCTGGCAAACCGAGAACGGCCAAGTCTCAGCGGAGCGGATGCTCTCCGCCTTGGACACTTCCCTCCGCGGCGCCGGCCACTTGATGAAGGGCGCCTGGATCATCGAACGCCTGGTCGGCGTGGGCGAGCGCAGCCAGATCCAGCAGACCGCCCGCCATGCGCTGGCCCACAACGTCTTCTCCACGCCCGAGCAGATCGCCTCCGCCTGGAACACGCTGGCACAACTCGACACGGATGACGCCGACCCCTCGGATTGGCTTCGCGGCGAGTACGCCGCCGAGATGGATGCGGTCCAGCGCCTGTTCACCCCCGGCCCTGACGGCCAGCTTCGCATCGATCCGCAGGGGCTCGAATGGTTCTCGAGAGAGTTCGGCGTGGGGGACATTTCGGCCATTCAACAACTCGGTCCCGACGCTGCCCAGAAAACCGTGGAAGCCATCGACAGCTTCTTCCGCAAGGCGGCCGATCAGCTTCGCGCCGGCGATTACAGCATCGATCGCATGGCCGAGCAGTACGCAGAAAGTAACCCGGTCCTTAAGCCGATGATTCCGTCACTGAGCCGCGCGTTCGAACTGCGCCGTCGGGCTCAGAGCTCGGCCCGCGCGACCCAGCTTGCCTACGCCATCCACTACTACAAGGCCCAGACCGGCCGCTGGTAATTGGAGGTACTATTACGCGCTGCGGCTCAAGGACTGGAAAGCCGGGCAGATCCTTGCCGCCGCCGATCCGGTAGCCAGTGTCCGCTATGTGCGCGCCCTGCTCGAATGGCTCCGTCACTACGAGGCACTTGCCGCAAGCGTCCAAGCGGCCATGGAGGGTCGGGTCGATCGCTATGTGACCCCGGAGTGGCTGGAGGTCTGGACGCCGCGTTCGGCTGCCGCCGAGGCGCTCAGGTTGCTCCTGAGACGCAAGCTGCCCTTCGATGAAGGAGATATAAAGCGGCTCCTGTCATGGATTGTTGATTTCAATGCCGACCACGGATATCGCCAGTTCCCGGTGAAATCCCTGGCCCTTGCGCTGGAGAGATTCGCTGACGCCGGTGCAAGTTGTCCGGATCTGGCCCCCCTGGTTTTCAGGTTCGCGACTATCGTCCGCGAGGAGTATCCAGGCATGGCCGGCCGGGCCGACCAGCTTGAACGCCTTGGCCAGAAGCTCGCATCGGATCAACAGGAACCTGAGAGGGATCCACAGTCGCCAATGATTTTACCCGAGGCATCGCTGCCCGACGCGGCGGTGCCCGCGCCCGCCGGCTCGCCGGGCGTTCTGGTTCAACTCAAGGAGTTCCTCGGAATCCTGCCAGGTCAGCCGGACGTCCAGACTGAGGAGCTCGAGCCGGATCGCTTTCGCCTGCGCTCGGACTCGCCGTTGCGAGAGGAACACCGTCTGATCAGCGATGTTCTGGCCGATGCGATCAAACAGACTCGTTATCTTACGCCCGACCTGGGGCGTACAAAGGCCGGCCGGCAGATGCTGGCCTGTGATCCGGCCACGTGCGGTCGCCTGCTGCTCGCGGCCATGGAACGGGCCGTGGCGGGCCAGTTTGGGTCTCTGAACCTGGATGAGCGTCCTGTTTGGCAGTCGCGCTACGCAGCGGCGGGACTGGTCGCGCGGTTGTCTGAAATCGAGCATTCCTTCGATCGGAACGGGTTGTTTGATGTCTTGCTTGTGCTGTCGAGCATGACCGCCACGTCGGTTGAGTACACCGAAAACCTGATCGAGCAGGTTGAGCGGAACGGTCCTCTGACGCAGGGTGAGCGGCACGTGCTCTATCGGCTTCGTTGTGTTCTGATTGGCGCACCGCCGCTGGGTTGTCCGGGCCGGCGCATCGAGCGGCTGACCCGACTGATCGGGGATGCTCCTGTGCTCGCAGCCGTTCCCGGCGAAGCCTGGGCCGACGCGCTGAACGGCGCGTTGGGCCGCCTGCCAGGCCCTCGGCGCAGCCTATGGCTCGAGCTGCTTGCTCACGCGCTCTGTGCGACCGGCGCTCGCCCGCCCACCAAGTGGCTCAAGACCGTCCGGGAGAAGCTCCGCGCCGTTGGCGAAGAGTCCTTTGCCACCGTCCTGCTGCCGCTGTTGCCACGGGTGAACGAGCGGCGCAGCATTCCGCTCCATTCAGACGAGTTGGGCTTTGGGGCTCACTGTGACCTGAACAGCATCCTGCACGAGGGGAATGCCACTCTGCTTCGTGGTCTCATCTGGATGGTCCCCCTGGCCTGTAACCGCGATCTGGCCCGCGCGCTCACTCCGCTGGCCCTGTCGGCCTACCGCAAGATCCCCGGCGTCGGCCCCCGGGCCACCAAGATCGGTAATGCCGCCGTCTATGCCCTCAGCCAGATCGGCGACATGGAGGCCCTGGGACAGCTCGCCGTGCTCAAGACGCGGGTCAAATTCAGCACGGCCCAGAAGGAAATCGAAAAGGCCCTTAGTGCCCTGGCCGAGAAGCTCGCCGTTCCTCGCGAAGATCTCGAGGAGATGGCCGTGCCGGCCTACGGCCTGGAGGAGGTCGGCCTGCGTCGCGAGACCTTCGGCGACTTCACCGCGGAACTACGCGTGGCCGGCGCCTCGGAGGTCACGATCGCCTGGCTGCGGGCTGACGGCAAGCCGCAGAAATCCGTGCCCGCTACGGTCAAGCGTGATTTCAAGGACGACCTGAAGGATCTTCAAACCGCCGCCAAAGACATCGCGCAGATGCTGCCAGCCCAGGCCGCGCGTATCGATGCCATGTTCCTCCAGGACAAGACCTGGCCGTTGGACGTGTGGCGCGCGCTATCTCGATCATCCGCTGGTCGGCGTCCTGGCTCGCCGGCTGATCTGGAGTTTTGAGAGCGCAGAAGCGGCGCGCGCCGGCGTGTGGCTGGAAGGGCGGCTGGTGGACGAGCAGGACCGGCCATTGCCCGATCTCCCAGGCGATACCCGCGTCCGCCTCTGGCATCCCATCGGCCGGCCGGTTGAACAGGTGCTGGCCTGGTGGGACTGGTTCGAACGCCACCAGGTGCGCCAGCCCTTCAAGCAGGCCCATCGCGAGGTGTACCTCCTCACGGACGCCGAGCGGAACACGCATACGTACTCTAACCGCTTCGCCGCGCACATCATCCGCCAGCATCAGTTCAACGCGCTGGCTGCCCTCCGCGGCTGGCGGCACAAACTGCGCCTGATGGTCGACGACGAGTACCCGCCGGCCTCGCGCGAGCTGCCGGCCTTCAACCTGCGGGCCGAGTTCTGGGTGGAAGGCGCCGGCGACGGATTCGGCATAGACGCCAACGAGACCGGCACGTACCTGCGCCTGGCCACCGATCAGGTCCGCTTCTACCCGTTGCACGCCCCCGAGAACAGGGCCCACGCCGGCGGCGGAGGCTATTATCGCCACACGACCGGCCTGGGGCCCGCCGACCCCGTTCCGCTCGATCAGGTGCCTCCGCTGGTCTTCTCCGAGATCATGCGCGACGTGGACCTCTTCGTCGGGGTGGCCTCGGTGGGCAACGACCCCACCTGGCAGGACGGCGGCCCCGAGGGTCGCTATCGCGACTACTGGGCCCACTACGCCTTCGGCGATCTCTCCGAAACCGCCCGGACCCGCCACCAGGTTCTGGAACGGTTGGTCCCGCGTCTCAAGATCGCCGACCGCTGCACGCTGGGTGACCGCTTCCTGATCGTCCGCGGCGACCTGCGCACCTACAAGATCCATCTTGGTTCGGGCAACATCCTCATGGAGCCCAACGACGAGTACCTGTGCATCGTGCCAGCCCGTGGGGGCGGGGCCCGCGTCGCAGGCGGCCTGTTCCTGCCCTTCGAGGGCGACGCCACGCTGAGCGTGATTCTCAGCAAGGCCATCCTGCTGGCCGAAGACAAGAAGATCACCGACCCCACGATCACCCGCCAGATCGGGAAGGCTCGATAGGTACTTGCCCCCGGGCCTCTTGAGGCCCGAACCCTGGAGACTGAGGCCTCCCTTGCAGGCGTCTCATCCCCGGCTTACCCTTTCGCCCTGGTTAGAGTCCCTGTCCGGAGGTGACCGCATGCACGCGCTCGACTGGATCGTTATCGCCCTGTACTTCACCATCCTGCTGGGCGTGGCCTGGTGGGTAATACTCAAGAGCAAGAACACCGCCGATGACTACTTTCTGGCCGGCCGGCATCTGGGCTGGTTTATCGTGGGGGCCTCGATTTTCGCCTCCAACATCGGCTCGGAGCACCTGGTCGGCCTGGCCGGCGCGGGCGCGACCAGCGGCGTGGCCATGGCCCATTACGAGCTGCACGCCTGGTGCGTCCTGGTGCTGGGCTGGGTGTTCGTGCCCTTCTACGCCCGCTCGAAAGTTTTTACCACCCCTGAGTTCCTCGAAAAACGCTTCTCCGCCAGCAGCCGCTGGTTGCTCTCGCTGATCTCGCTGGTCGCGTATGTGCTGACCAAGATGGCCGTGGGGATTTTCGCCGGAGGTGTCGTATTCAGCACGCTTCTGCCTGAGTTGAGCTGGAAAATCGGCGGCTTCGAGCTGGACAGCTTTTGGATCGGCTCGATCCTGGTGGTTCTGGCCACGGGGGCGTACACCATCCTGGGCGGCCTGCGCACCGTCGCTTATACAGAAGCGATACAGACGTTCATCTTCATCTTCGGATCGGCGGCGGTGACCTGGTTCGGCCTCAAGGCCGTGGGCGGCTGGGGCGAGCTGCGCAGCATCTGTGGCTCGGACATGTTCAACCTGTGGAAACCGCTGGTGCCGGCCGGCGTTCAGGGGACATGGTCGCCCGTGGAAGTGGTGGAGGCCGGGAAAGTGGTCAAGCAGGCCTGGTACTTCAACGACAACTTCCCCTGGCTGGGCATGCTGTTCTGCGCCCCGATCGTGGGATTGTGGTACTGGTGCACCGACCAGTACATCGTTCAGCGGGCCCTGGGTGCGCCCAATGAGACCCAGGCGCGCCGGGGCGCCATCTTCGCCGGCATGCTCAAGCTGTTGCCGGTGTTCATCTTCATCGTTCCCGGCATGATCGCCTTCGCCCTGGCGGCCACCGGCAAGTCGGAGTTCCTCCGGCAGCACATGTTCGAGAACGGCCAGGTCAGCAACGAGAAAGCCCAGGCCGCGTTCCCGCTGCTGGTGCAGGCCATCCTGCCGCCCGGCGTACGCGGCCTTGTGGTGGCCGGCCTGCTGGCCGCGCTGATGAGTTCGCTGGCCGGCGCCTTCAACGCCTCCTCGACGCTGTTCACCATCGACTTCTATGGCAAGCTGCGGCCCCGGGCCTCGCAGCACGAGCTGGTCTGGATGGGGCGGATCGCCACGGCGGTGCTGGTGCTCATCGCCCTGGTCTGGATCCCGGTGGTGAGAGGCCAGCAGGGCCTGTACATTTACCTGCAGGGCGTTCAGAGCTACCTGGCCCCGCCGATCTTCGCCGTGTTTTTCCTGGGCGTATTCATGAAGCGGCTCAACGCCGCCGGGTGCCTGTCGGCGCTGGTGGTAGGCTTTCTGTTGGGTGCGTTTCGTCTTGCGGTCGATACCCCCGTGCTCTTGAAGCCTCAATGGTTCCCGGGGTACGAGCCCGGCTCGTTTCTCTGGATCATCAACAAGACCTTTTTCCAGTACTACAGCCTGGTCATCTTCCTGGTGAGCGCCCTGGTCATGATCGGGGTCAGTTACGCGACCCCCGCGCCCGACCCCGAACGCCTCCGCGGCCTGACCTACGCCACCGTCAGCGAGCGCGAGCGCCTCGAATCGCGACTCAGCTATGACTGGCGCGATATCGCCGGCACCGCCCTTGTCCTGGGGGTGATCCTGGCCGGATATCTCTACTTCAACGGCTGACGGATTGGAAATGGAAGGAGGGCATCTTGCCCGCGGGAATTCTTCGGAGGGCGGGCATCCTGTCCGCCTGGATTCTTCGAAGGGCAGACGCTTTGCCTGTCTGATTTCATTGCGAAACGCCCGTTCTGGAACACCACAGCGCAAGGCTGCAGGTGCCTGGTCGGGTGCCCGGCGAAAGCTGGGTGCCGGCCGTTTCATGGGCAAAACGGCCGGTACGGAGCCCGGCCGCTACAGAAAATGGTCCACTTTGCGCTTTGCCTTTTGCGGCGGGCAGGATGCCCGCCCCCCCCGACGACTGTTCACGCCCGCCGCCGCCGGAGGCCAACCAGTCCGCCCAGGGCCAGTAGCGCCAGGGTGGCCGGTTCGGGCACCACAAGCGGCGCGGTCAGATCGAAGGTGATGGGCACGCTGATGTTCTGTGTCGCTCCGTAAACGACGAACGGTGTGCCATCCAGGGCCGCCTTGGGAATGGCCCACTGGAGCGTGGTGCCGCCGTTCTCGCTGAAGTCCACCTGGCCCCCCACATCTTCCAGCATAACCGTGTCCACGCGCGGGGCGGGCGCCAAATCACCCAGGTAATTGTGACGATGGTTCGACGTCCAGCCGTTCGCCACGGTGTAATGGCTCAACACAATCGTATCAATGCCCGTTACTCCGTCGGCGATATAGCTGGCGAGACTGGAATCCCCGCCGCCCGGCGCCAGATCGATGTGTACGCCGTATTCGGCCGCAAACCGGCCCGCCTCCTGCTCAGGAGCCGTACGAATGTCCAGTCGGAAGTAGTAATTGGAGGCGTCCCAGGCCGTCCAGAGGCTCAGGATGTCGCGGGAGCCTTCCGCCTGATCACCGCTCGGGTCCGTCACCACCTGCACGGTACCTGCCGGATCGCCGGCCCAGTCGTACAGGTTGGCTGCGAACACCGAACCAGCCGACACGACAGTGGCCGTCACAAAGGCCAGATGAGCATGAACTTGCATTCCCTGATCTCCCCTCTCTATGGGTTAATGGATTCAGAAACAGGTATCGAAAATGCAATATAACCGCCTCCCGGCGCGAGTGAACCATTTTGCAGCCTTTGCACCGAGCGGGCCCCGGCGGCTGGTTCGAATCGCCGTCCTTAAACCCTCGTGTAGTTATCGGACGTAGGCCCGGAATAACCCGTCTGCGTAAAATTCCGGTGGAACGGCACCCCGCTCGCGCATGCCGGCCGGCTGCATGCCTGCGGGCTACACCTCGTCCGGCTTCTGCCCTACCCGTACGGCGTGCTTCTCGGGCTGAATCCGAGAGCCGAAACGCCGGGCATAGACCTGCGTGAACTCGGCCCCGTAAAAGCAAATCAGTGCCGAGTAATACACCCACAGCAGCAGCAGCGCGAAGGATCCCGCGGCCCCATAGACATTGCCGATGGAGGCCCGGCCCAGATAGAAGCCGATCAGGAACTTGCCCAGCGTGAACAGGACCGACGTCACCAGTGCCCCCACGGCCACGTCCCGCCAGGTGATCTCCGCGTCCGGCAGGTAGCGGTAGATTAGCGCGAACAGCAGCATCACGATGAGGAACGACGTGAACAGGTGCGCCACCCGCCAGATCCCGCCCAGCCCGGCATAACGATGATCGATATAGTCCCGGGCCGCGGCCAGCACCGCGCTGATCACCAGCGAGACCAGCAGCAGAAACCCCACCGCAAGCACAATGAGAAACGACTGGAGCCGCTCGCGTACCAGGCTGTGGATGACCCCCCGGTGCGGGTCGGCTTTCACGTCCCAGATGTGGTTCAGTGCCGCCTGCAATTCCGCAAACACCGCCGTCGAACCCAGTAGCAGGGTCAGTGCCCCCAGGATGGCCGTCCGGGCGTTGCCACCGGCCTGTCGGATGTCCAGGGTGAGCTGACGGACCGCCTCACCGCCTTGCGGGCCGATCAGCTCGCTGATCTCGCGCACCACGTGCTGCGTGGCCTGCTGCTCGGAGAAAAACGCCCCCGCAATGACTACCGCGATGATCAGCACCGGGGCCAGCGAAAAGATCGTGTAGAAAGCCAGTGACGCCGCCAGCCGGAAGGTGTTGTCGTTCCACCATTCGATGGCTGCCAACTTGAACAATTCCAGGAAGGTCCGCAATCCCATGATCATGACCGATTGTATTCCCTGCCGCTGTACGTCTTCCTGGAGTTGGCCGCCGGCCGGTGCGCGGCTGTATACTTCTGCCCATGACTCATGAACCAGACCAACCCCGCGACCGTCGCTCCGACGCGGTCGTAACGCCCCAGGATGAACCGACCGACCCGGCCCGCGCCACCTCTTCATCGGCCCGCGGCCTGTTGTGGAAGCTGGGGCTGCACCGCCCTGAGCTGCGCGCCTGGGCCATGTATGACTGGGCCAACTCCGCCTTCGTGACCGTGATCATGACCGCGGTGTTCCCCATCTACTTTTCCAAGGTGGCCTGTGCCGGGCTCCGGCCGGAGACCGCCACTTCCCGCTACGGTCTGGCCACCACCCTGGGCCTGGTCATTATTGCCGTGCTCTCGCCGGTACTGGGGGCGATGGCCGATTTTCTGCCCATCAAGAAATGGCTGCTGGGATTCTTTCTCAGCCACGGGGTGGTGACCGTCGCGCTCATGTTTTTCGTGGATCGCGGCGACTGGCTGCTGGCCGTGGTGCTGTTCATCCTCTCCAACATCGCGGTCAACGGGAGCTTCGTCTTCTACGACGCCCTCCTGCCGCACGTGGCCCGCGAAGATGAAATGGACCGCGTCTCCACGGCCGGTTACGCCCTGGGATACGTGGGCGGGGGGCTGCTTCTCGCGGTGAACCTGCTGATGATCCTCAAGCCGAATCTGTTCGGCCTGCCCGGCGGGACCCTGCCCACCCGGCTGGCCTTCCTGTCGGTGGCGGTCTGGTGGATGGTGTTCTCGATCCCGTTGTTCCTGCGCGTGCGCGAGCCGGAGATTCGCGTGGGGTCGCTGGCGGGTTCAGCCAGTTCAGCGTCTTCGAATTTACCGGTCTGCGACCTTGAACGGCCGGCACAGAGTCCGGTCGCTACCGGCGAAGGGGGCTCACCCGTTAAGGTCGCGTCACCGGTTCGGTTGGCCTTCGCCCAGTTGGCCCAGACGTTCCGCGAACTGCGCGGCTATCGCAACGCTTTCCTCATGCTGCTGGCCTTCCTGGTTTACAACGACGGCATCGGCACCATCATCCGCATGGCCACCATCTACGGCACGGAGATCGGCATCGACGACAACGTAATGATCGCCGCCATCCTGATCACGCAGTTCGTGGGCATCCCTTTCGCGTTTCTGTTTGGGAGCCTGGCCGGCAGAATCGGTACGCGGCCCAGCATCCTTCTGGGCCTGGCCGCCTACACGTTCATCAGCCTGGTCGGCTACTTCATGAAGACGGGCACGCATTTTCTGATCCTGGCGGTGATGGTCGGCATGGTCCAGGGCGGCACGCAGGCCCTGAGCCGATCGCTCTTCGCGAGCCTCATCCCGCGCTATCAGTCCGGCCAGTTCTTCGGCTTCTTCGCGGTGGTTGAAAAGTTCGCCGGTATCTTCGGCCCGGCGGTGTTTACGGCCATGATCTACCTGACCGGCACCAGCCGGGCGGCCATCCTCTCGGTGATCGCCTTTTTCGTGGTCGGCGCCCTGCTGCTGTTGCTGGTCAAGGTGGAGGAGGGCCAGCGCATTGCCCGCGAAGCCGAATCCCGCGCCCGCCCGGCCGTTTAGGCCATACTGGTATCCTTTCCTTTCCGATCCAGGAGTCTCGTGCTTCGCCCCTTGAGGCGGGCAGGATGCCCGCCCCCCGATGGCGTGGGCCGGGTCAAGAAACCAGGCGACGAGACAGGCTGTCCCCGGGACTCACCTGATGGTAGCATTTCAGTCTGGGAGCGTTGGCGATGCAATTCATAGGACCGTCAACCATGGTGGGCATCATCCTGTTGGTGATCGCCGCTGGCATTATCTGCACAGGCATATGCATGAAGGCGCAATTCCGCGCCGTCGAGGCCGCCGAACCGGTCCGCCTGGCGGTGGATTTCTCAAAACCAGGGGAGTACAGCGCCACCTTCCGCCAGGTATACGACTACGGCCATGACCAGGGGCTGGAGCTTCACATCTCGCCTGGGCTGGCTTCACCGGATGATTTGTGTGAGCACGCGCCTATCGCCATGAAGGACCTCGAAGGCCAGATCCTCATCAAGACTGCCGCCGGCCAGACCGCCTACGAAGGCCCGTTGCATCCACTGGATTCATACGCCGTGCGATACAGGGAGGGAGCAGTGCCGGTCGCACAGTTCCGACCCTTTCCGGCAGGCGACTACACGCTTTCCATTCGCGTGGATAAGCCCGCGGCTGCTCTGGCTGGCCGGTCGCAGTATGTGGTTCTGAAGCATTGGCTGTGCGGGTGCGAGGGCCTGATGACTGCCCACTTCGCCTTCCTGATCGGCGGAGCCTTGCCGATCCCGGGCACCATCTGTCTCATCGTCGGGGTAGCGAGAGGTATTCGGAGCCGGCGAGCCAAGTCCGCTGCACCTGTACCGGTCATCCAATGACTCAGACCCGTTGTGGAACCTCCGCGCGCCTGTTAAGCTACCGCCCTGCGCAAGTGCGATGTCGTCAGCGCACCCGGCCGGAAGCTGATTTCACCGCACAAAAGGACTGCGTTTTCTTCCATGCCCGATTCGCAAACCATCGGCGTTCTTCTTTCGCTGTTCACCGCGGCCTGCTGGGCGGTCTCGCCGTTGTTCTGGGCCTCCGCCGGCCGGCGCATCGGCTCGTTCCCCGTGGTCCTGCTGCGCTCGCTGGTGGCCACGGTCTTGCTGCTGCTCCTGCTGCCGGTCTACGCCCTGGTAATCAGCGGGTGGCCGGCCATGCCCGGCCTGAATCAGATCCTGTGGTTGAGCCTTTCGGGGCTGATTGGCATGGCGATCGGCGATGCCATGATTTATCGGGCCCTGGTTCTGCTGGGTGTCCGGCGGACCACGCAGATC
>JAAXZI010000161.1 GCA_012719955.1 Phycisphaerae bacterium
ACGGGTGGCCCACCTCTTCAGAGGTGGGTTCACGATTTTTGCTGCTCGCGATGGTTCGTTGGTCAGAAGAGCGGCAGCGGCCACGGCTCTGAAATCGAGAGCCCAGGTCCAGAGAACCTGGGCCACCCGTCGCGCTGGGGAGCGATGAGTGAGAAGCGCAATGTATTCTGATGGGAGTCTGCGATGCGGATGCCTTTGATAAACAGATTCATGATCCGTTGCGGCGTGGTGGTGATGCTCTGGCCGGCCGGCGCGGTTCTCAACGCACAATCGTCCAATGAGAATCCCGCGCCCACACAGTTGCCGACGACCCGTCCGGCCGTAACTGCGGCGGCCGGGGATGGCGTCGCGCCCCGTCCGGCCACGCGTCCGGTCGCCGCCAAGCCACTCGGCGGCGAGCCCGAAAGCATCGTCCAGGTGGCCAACCTCATCTACGCGGGGACCAAGAGCAGCAAATGCTTCTCCGACCACTTCCTGGTCAAGGCCGAGAAGGAGTCGGCCATCTCCACCAGCCGTCGGTTCCACGCGGTGAAACTGGCCTCCGAAGAGTTGTTCGCCTTCCCGCTGGTGATCATGACCGGCGAGGGCGAGTTTACACTGACCCCCGAGGAGCGTGAGAACCTGCGCTGCTACGTTGAGCGTGGCGGCTTTCTGCTGGCTTCGGCCGGCTGCTCTTCGGTCGAGTGGGATCGCTGCCTGCGGCGCGAGCTGGCCCAGATCTTCCCCGGGAACCCCCTCCAGGAGATCGGCATGGACCACCCGATCTTCCACACGGTGTACGAGATCAAGAGTCTCCAGGCCAAACAGGGCACGCCGCGTCCGCTGGAGGGAATTACCATTCACGGCCACCTGGGGGTGGTGTATTCGCGGGAGGGCCTCAATGACACCGCCCATACCAAGGGCTGTTGCTGCTGCGGGGGCAATGAGATTACCAACGCGGTGCTGGTGAATGTGAATATCCTGGCGTATGCGCTGGTGTATTAGAGGGGTCAGGGTTCGAGGTTCAGGGTTCAGGCGTTCGGCCGAGTCGGCAAACCCGATATTCGGATGCGAAGGGGAAGTGATAAGGTGGGCACGTGTGAAGGTGAGAGAGTGAGCATGCAACGGGGCGTCTTATGATCAACTACGCGTCGATCGGTTCTGTGCATGTCCCCGGTGTAGCAGTGAAGAGGTGCAGGGCAGGGCTCGCTCTGGCCGCACTGCTGATGTCAACGGGGCTCTCAATCCCGGCCCAGGGGCAGATGGTCCTTGACTCTGCCTCCCCCGGCCTCGCGTTGCAACCGGTGGCAGAAATCCAGCCGGTGCTCAGTGCCACGACGCAGCCTGAGCTGTCGGCCGATTCCCGGCCGGTTGCCGTGGTTCCTGCCGAGCGCAACGCTGTCGCCGGCACTCAGCCCACTACTCGGTCCGCCGCGCGGCCTGCGGCGACCGCACCGGTCAATCTGCTGCTGGAAGCGGAGGGTCTCTACCCGGCTATTGAGGTGATCGAAATTCTTGTTGCGGTCCAGTCCGCCGCTACCCAGCCGGTTGCTACCCAGCCAGTCGTAGCCGAGGTGGCCCGATCTGATGAGAAGGTTCCGTCCTGGACGCACGGCCTTAAGGAAGCCGTCAAGTTGGCTCAGCAAAGCGGCCGGCCCGTTCTGGTGCGGGCGGGCGCGCCCTGGTGCGGCTGGTGTCGCCGCTTGGAGGCTGAGATAGGCAGACCGGAAGTGCGGAAGGAACTGGCCCGCTGGACGCTGGCGTACCTCGACGTCGATCGCGACTCCGAGGAGGCCGAGTCGCTGGGCATAGGGCTCATTCCGGCCCTGCGCGTGCTGACGTCCACCGGCCGGGTGGTGGCCTCCCAGGACGGCTACATGGAGGCCGATGCCCTGGTCGCCTGGCTCGGTCAGCAATTCGATCAGGCCTCCATCGTCGCGCCCAGAGAACTTGGTGACGACGCGCCGCCGGACGCGGCCATGCTGGCCAGGCTGCTCAAGCAGTTTGATCATCGCGACCCGGTGATCCGTGAGGCAGCGATCCGGCGATTGGCCCCGCATCCGGACGTGGCCGCGGCTGCAGTAGTCAATGCCTTTTCCGACGGCAAACTGGCGGTCCGCCTGACTGCGCTGGAACTGCTCGAAGCCTGGAACGCGCCCATCCGTGGGATGGATCCCTGGCAGCCCGCAATCATCCCGGTGGCACGGCTCGAGCAGCTCAAAGCATGGGCTAGCCAGCCGGGCAAGACTCCCGCGACCCGTCCGGCGGATCTGGATGAGTCTCAGCTCGCCTCGGCCCGCGAGGAGTTGGCTGCCTATCTGAAAGCCGGGAACCCTACCGAGGTTCTGGCCATCCGTGAACGGTTGGCCCGTTACGGTCCGGCCTTGTTGCCGGAGGTGCTCGACGCGCTCAAGGCTGTCGAGGATGACGCGACCCGCGAGCGGTTGGGCGCCCTCCGATACCGCCTGGCGGCCAGCGATGCGTTGGCGCTGAGCTGGCCGGGAGGTTTCGAACGGCTGGCGTCTTTGTCCGTCGCAATGAGCCAGCAGGCCGCCGAGGAGCTGACCGCCAGGGCCACCGACGCCGACGTGCCGTTGCTGCTGGAGTTGTTCAGCCATCCCGACCCGCTGATGCGCGAGACCGTCTTACGGGCCTTGCAGACCATCGGCGGGGCCCAGACCATCGGTGCGCTGGTGAAGCTGCTGCGCGACCCCGAGCCCAACGTGCGTGCGGCCGTGCTCAAGCAGCTTGCCGAAAAGCCCAACCGCCAGCTTGTTCCCCGGATCGCAGAATACGTCAAGACCGAGACCGACGCGGATCTGGTCGTGCATGCGGTGCGGTTCCTGCGCGAAGCCCGGGGCGAGGCGGCGGTGAATTGCCTGGTGACGCTGCTGTCGCATGAAAGTTGGCGCGTCCGGGCCGAGGCGGCGGAGGCCCTTGGCCAGAGCGTGGGCGACATGAACAGTCTCTCCGCGGAGAAGCGGGCGGATGCCTACGCCGCCCTGATCAAACTGCTCGACGATCCGGATGGTTTCGTGGTCAGCCGGGCGGTGGCGGCTCTGGGCGGGAGCGACCTGGCCGCGGCCGTGGAGCCGTTGTCGCAAGCGGCGGTAAAGCATCCCGAACTGGCCGAGGAGATCGCGCAGATGCTGGCGCGGATGAGAGGGCGGTCGAGCGCGGGGGCGGCGCACTTGCGCAGTTTCCTTAAACATGGCGACGCGCGCGTGCGGGCGGGGGCGATCACCAGTCTGGCCTCCGCGGAGCCGCTGAGCATTGGCGAAGAACTGCGCACTGCCCTGGAGGACCAGGATCGCTCGGTGCGAATCGCGGCGGCGGGGGCGCTTATGGAGGTGGTCGAATACTATCGCAACACAGAAGGAGCGAGAAGAATCGAACGACCGGTCGTAGTTCGAAGTCGCCGTAGCCTGTTGGGCGCCCTGTTCGGTGGCCGGGGGAGTGTGGCCACCACGCAGCCGGATGACGCCCAGCCCGCGAGCCAGCCGTCCGGCGGCTCCCAGGAGCCCGAACTCGATCCTCAGAGCAAATGGCTCCTGGCCTTCCGCGCGGGGCAGGACCGGCCGCAGTGGATGAACGCCCTGATTCCCCCCCTGGAGACCATGCTGGCGGCTGATGTGGTGGAAGAGCGCATGGCCGCGGCTCTCCCGCTGATTGCTCTCGGAGCCGACGAGCAGGCCCTGCCGCTGTTGATGGTGGAAGCGACTACGACGCCGACCATCCAGTCGAAGGCCATTGCGGCGCTACCCTGGCTGCCCTGGGAGAAGCGCCTGGAGTTGTTTACGCTGCTGCTCCAGTTGGACTCCACCCCCGAGCGCCTCAACGAGCTGGCTGCCGGCCTGGCCAAGGTGCCCGACCCGCGTGCGGCCGATCCGCTCTGGGATCTGCTGGCCCGGCCGGAGTTCAACGACCAGGGGGCGACGGGCATTTATCAGGCCCTCCTGACGCTCTACGTGGGCGAATATCAATATAACCCCAGTATGATCCCGCCCCCCCGGCGCGTGGCGGCCACGGCGGCGGCGCGCCGGCGGATTGAGGGCGGGACGCCCATTCAGCGCGTGGTGGGGCTGGCCATTCTGCTGACTGTCGCTCGTGAAGAGGCCGGCCGGCTGGCCAAGGAACTCCTGGAGGATCCGGCCACCGCCGGCGATCCACAACTGCGCCGCGATGCCGGGCAGGTATGGCTCCTGGCGGACACAGGCGAGCGGGTTGCGGTGGAAGCCCTCTCGTCCGATTCGCCCGACCTGCGCCGGATGGCGCTGTTGTATTTGGCTTTCGGGCGTTCCCACCTGCAGGTGCTGCGCAATCACATCCCGGTGGTCATGAGTTTTCATGAGCAGGAGGAATACCTGGCATACTCCGCCAGGACGCCCATCGAGCCGAAGGCCCCGGAAGGCTTGAGTGCCCAGGCGGTTCGGCCGTTCCTCAAGGACCCTGACGCGAAGATCGTTGCCTGCGCGGGTTACCTGCTGGCGCTGCTGGGCGAGGCCGAAGGGTTGCCCCCGTTGATTGCCTATTGGCGCGGCAATGCCAGGAACGATTCGACGGTCTTCCGGCTGGTCTACCGCGCCATTGCCGCGCTGGGCGATGACGCGCAGACGCCCGTCCTCGAGGAGATTTACCGGCAGTTCGAAGGGGAGGATTATCGTATTCGCGAGTTCTACTGGACCATCCGGACCATGAAGGGGCCGGAGTGCCTCAAGCTGCGCGAGAAAATCCGCCGGGAGGTGGGCACGGAGAACCTGCGTTAGAGCGCCCTCCGCGACAGTTCGGCAAGCTCAGCGCGGCGCCGTGGCCGCTACATCCCCATCCCGCCTTCGCCCGGCTCCTCCTTGCCGCCGAACTGGGGGAGCTTCTTCACGTATTTTTCCGGGTTCTTCTCGAAGATCTTGTCGCAGCCCTCGCAGCAGAAGTAGACCTTCTTGCCCTTGTACTCGATGAACACCGCCGGGTCGATCTTGTCGCCGCCCACCGGGCAGAGGGTCTGCCCGCCGGTGTCCACGGCCGCCGCCTGTGTGGCCGGGGCGGTGGTTGGAGACTCCTTCCGCTCACACCCTGTCGTAATCAGACTCAACAAGAGCCCCAGCGCGCATACCAATCCTGTCGTCGTTTTCATAGGGATGTTATCTCTCCGTCAGAACCTTGCCTGGTATATTCCTTGAGGAACCCGACGAACTCGCGGCGGGGCTCCTCTTCGTCGCCCAACAGGCCGATCACGATGTCTTACGTAACGCAGCCACGCCCTCGCACAGCCGGATGCAAAGGATTCTAGAAGGCCGCGCGCGGTATTCAACCCGGTTGTGAGGGGGCCCAGAAAATGTGGCCACCGCCCAGCACGCGCCGGCCCCAGCCCGGGGGCGGTGTGACTGCCGCAGACAGGTGCGCCGTGTCCGAATTGGGCCGATAGAATGTCACCACGATGCAGCGCAGCCGGACGGTGAGGATCTCCACCGGGGCGGCCTCGTGGGCGTGGCCGTATCGGGCGGCATGGGCCGCATGAAAGGGCCGCAACAGTCGGGCCGGGTCGGTGAGCGATTCGGCCGGCAGGGTCAGAACCTCGGCCCGGCCCCGGTAGCGGGCGTCGATCAGCCGATCAAGCAAACTGTCGTCCTGGTCCAGTTGCGCGACCTGAAGATCTTCCGAGGCCTGCTCCATCAACTCCGCAAAGCACTGGCGCAACGCGCAGAGGTTGTTGATTGCCTGCTCGGGGGCCGGGCGGGCGTATTCCCGAACCTGCTGTGAGGGAAGCACGCCTTCGGACCACAGCACGCACGGCCAGGCCGGCCCGATGAGGCCGCGCATGCCCAGTGCGGCGGCCATTTGGCCGGCGGCCTCCATTCGGGTGCTGCCCAGGCAGACGAGAAAGCAATCCGCCGGCCGACGCCCGTGTTCCGCGCACAGAGCCCGGATGGCCTGTTGAATCTCCGCTGGATCCCGGCTCGGGATGGCCCGGAACGTTTCCACGGCGGCCCGCACCGGCCACGTGGCTTCCAAGGCTTCCAGTCCGGCGCCCGCCGGCTGCGTCCAGTAGGCCAGCAGGGTCAGCCCCTCGCCGGTATCCAGCCCCACGTACGTGCAGCGTGAGTCGCTCATGACTTCAGCATCAAAAAGGCCATTACGTTATTGAGCAGATGGAACACGATGCCCGGGACCAGACTTTTGCGCCACCAGAAGAGCACGCCCATGACGATGCCCAGCAGCATGGTCTGGACTATGGCCAGCGGCCCCTGGTAGCCGTGTCCGAACCCGAACAGCACTGCTCCAATCGGGATGGTCAGCCACCATCTGCGGAAGATTGACTGGAGGCGGGTGAGCATGAAGCCGCGAAAGGCGATCTCCTCCCAGATGGCCACAAAAGTCATCAACGCGATCATGCCCGTGGTTCCCATCGGCGGGAAGTTGGCTTCGATGGCCTTGGCGGCGTCGTCCTGGTGTTTGCTGATCTCCGGAAACAGCAGGATGACAAAGGCGCCGAGTATGAACAGACAGATGATGGTCAGGACATAGGAGCCCACGCCGATCCACGCGTTGACGACCAGTTCTCGACCGGTCAGTCCGATGGAATGCAACGGTTGGCCTGCCCACTTCAACAGGGCCACGCAGGCCACAAGTGCGACCAGCCCCCCGGTGGCGGTTGTGAGGAGGTTGAACCAGCGCTCGTCCTCCGGCTGCCAGAACATCAACATCGGGATAGCCAGCAGGGAGCCGCCGATGCCCGCGGCCAGGGGCGTGAAGGCTTCCAGCAGGGCCCGCCACCAGCGCATTTGTGGCTGAGCCGGCGCAGGCGCGCCTGCCGGGACAGGCGGGGGAAGGCCTTCGTCCAAGCTCACCGGCCTGGCGAAGGGCACATAGAAGCATTCCTGGCCGGTGCCCTGAAACGAGGCGGCCTCATGCTCCTGACGGGCAGATGGTCCATAGGGCAGGGGAGAGGCTTCATCGGCCCGGATTTCCTCTGGCGGTGAGCGATTCTCAAGATTCATGCGGCCTCTCGTTCTCCGGGAACGGCACGACCGGCAATGGAGTGGTGATCGCCGCCCGCAGGCGCGGTAGCCAGCGCACGAAGAACTGCACCGCCTCGGGATCCTGGCGTCTCATGCTGAACACCGCCTTCCCGTAGGCGTTTGGACCCAGGGCGTATCGCCCGAAAGCGCCGCCGCCGATGGCGATGTACCCGGCCGCGCCGCCACCAAACGCGAAAACGCCAACAGCCCCGCCACCCAGGGCCACGAGGCCGATGGCTCCACCGCCGATGGCCACAAGGCCGACCGCGCCGCCGCCGATCGCGATCACGCCGACCGCCAGCCCGCCGAAGGCGATGATGCCCAGGCCAATCCCGGGGTGGTTCGTGCCAGTACCAGCCGAATCGAACAGCGGTATTGGCCCGATCATGGGCAGATTGGGCAACAGGCTCGGCAGCAGAGGCAACAGGACGAAAAGCACAAACAGTAACTGCAACGGCAGCATGAACACGAACAGGTAGAAGCGCAACGCCTTCTGAAACGCCGCCTGACTGAAGCACGGATTGTCCGGGCCGACCACACCCTCGATCTGACGGCGCAGGCGTTCGTTCTCCCGCTCCAGCAGGTCCATCCGCCGCGCTAGATCATCCTGTGAGCCATGCTCCGGCTTGCCGGGTGTGAAGTTGCCCATGGTTGCCTCTTGAAACTGTTGGCTTCCGGCGGCATCTGGGCCGCGTCAGAAGGCAGGCAAGACGCCCGCCCCCAGCCATACTCATGTCGGCCAGTTCCGTGGCCCGACGCTGATAAGATAGCCCGGCCCGGTGATGGGGAAGCGCTCAAAATACTCGCGGATGCTCTCCGCCGAGACCGCGTTGACGGCGGCCATTCGCGCTTCTGCGGGGCGAGGCGCGCCGAAGTACTCGATGTCGTCGGCGATCTGCCCCAGCCGGTAGAAGGGGGTCTCGGATTCGACGGCCAGCGAGGTGCGCCGCAGATTCTTGACCCGGGCGATCTCTTTGGGCTCTACACCCTTTTCGACCAGTTCGGCGGCTTCGCGGCGCATGGCCTCCACGAGTTTTTCGCAATTCTCCGGCTCGCACAGTCCGAACAGCGTCAAGGCGCCGAAGTCGGCGTATTCGTCGCGGAAAGCGCCGGCCCGCGGGCTGAGGCCTTTCTGCATGATGTTCCAGTAGAACCGCGAGTTGACTCCGCCCAGGATGGCCGCCGCGGCTTCGGCGGTTTCGTCCAGCGGGTCGGTGCCGGCTGCCGCCGGATAGGCCAGCATGATGGCCTGCTGGTGAAAGCGATCCATGGCCCGGGCGGCCGTGCCTTCGCGCATCTGGGGCCGTACCCGCTGCCCGTTCGTCTCGCCGGCCGGCTCCCAATCCCCACAGTATCGCCGGGCCGAATCCATCACCTGGTCCGGGTCCAGGTTGCCGGCCACAATCAGCACGAGGTTGTCGGGCGCGTACCGCCGCCGGAAATACTCATGCATCTGGTCGCGGGTCATGGCCCGGATGGTCTCTTCGTAACCGAGAATGGGCCAGGCCAGGTCACTGTCCGCGCACAGGTGCTCATACAGGATGTCGTAAGCGGTCGAAGCGAGATCGTCTCTGGACATGGCGATCTCTTCGAGGACGACGTTTTTTTCCGTCTCGAACTCATCCGGCGGCAGCGTGGAGCGCATCATGTCCGCCAGCAGCTCAAGCTGACGGTCGAAGTCCTCCGGACGCACCCAGCCGTAGTAGAAGGTTCGGTCCCGGCTGGTGAAGGCGTTGTACTGGGCCCCCATCTGATCGAATTCGATGTTGATCTGGATGGAGGTCCGCTTGCGGGTGCCCTTGAAACACATGTGCTCCAGGAAGTGCGAGACCCCGGCCAGTTGCCGGCTATCGTCGCGCGCTCCGGTCCGCGCCAGGAACCCGCAGGCCGCCGACTGGACGTGAGGCATGACCTCGATGACCACCCGCAGGCCATTCGGCAGCTTCTCTTGCACGAATATGGTTTGAGACATTCCTGAGTCCTCGACGACAGATGGAGAGGAGCGGAGACGGAGCCATGGAGAGAATGAGCCCCGTCTCTCCATCTTTCCTCCTCTATCCTTCCATCTTTCACTTCCCGCTCGCCTGCTTCACAACGCGTCCGACTTCTCCGGCGTCGGCCCCAGCGTGACCACGCTCAGCCGGTCGCGCGGATGGCCGGCCAGGTAGTCGCAGATGCGCTGGATCGTGACCGCCTGCACGCGCGCCATCTTTTCTTCAGTCGGAATGGGACGGCCGTGATAGAAGAGATCTTCGGTTAACTCGACGGCCCGCGCCCGCGTGATGTCCCCGCGGGTCTGGTTCCGAATCACGATTCCGGCGATGGCCCGCTCAACCTCTTCAGTGGTCAGATCCTCGGAGAGTCGGTCGATTTCGCGCAGGAGCGTCGTGTAGGTCTTCTCCAGGTTCTGCGGCGTGGTGGAGGCCCCCAGGTGAAACATTCCGCTGCGCCGCGATTGATCGCTCCATGCGCCCACCCAATACACCAGCCCCTGCTTCTCCCGCACCTCGGTAAACAGCCGGGCGCCCATGCCGCCGGCCAGCAGGCCCACGATGACCTGGGCAGTGGGAAAATCCTCGTCCTGGGCCGCCGGGCCGGGGAAGCAGATGGCGATCTGTTCCTGTTCGAGGTCTTTCTCATGATGGGAGCGGGCCGCATTGAACTGGAAACCCAGTCCATCGAGGTCCGGCTCGCCCCGCCGGAAGCCCTCGAATTCCCGCTCGAACAGGTCGGCCACCGCAGCCGGCTCCACCGCCCCGGCCACCGCCACCTGCATGCGCGCGGCGCAAAAATATCGCTGCCAGTGGTCCAGGATCTGCTCCCGCCCGATCCGCTCCAGCGTTTCCTCCTCGCCCAGCGGGTGACGGCCCAGCGGTTCCCCGTAGGCCTGACGGTGGAGCAGCTTCTTGGCCAGCTCCTGGGGGTCATCTTCCAGCGCGGCCAGCGTCTGGCTGGTCAACTCCACCGCTACCGCGCAATCCTCGGGCGGAAAGCTGGGCGTCCGGATCATTTCCGCATGCAGAGCCACTGCCCGTTCCAGGAACTCCGGCAGGCACAGACACGAGAACCCGAACCGCTCGCGCCCCGCGTACGAGGAGTGCGTGGCCCCGATGGCGTCAAAGGCATCGTTCAGCGCCCGCCCGTCGCGTTTGGCCGTGCCCTTGACGATGGCCTCGTCGAGCACGTGGGCTACGCCGAGGTACTCCGGACGCTCGAAGGCATATCCGGCCAGTATGCGAATCTCGACCGCGACCACCGGCCGGCCGGCCAGAGGCAGCACCGCCAGCTCGATCCCGCAGTCCAGACGCTTGTGCTCAATGTTTTCCGTCACGCCTGCTCCCATTGGCTCAAACTTCGGTCAGTTCAAGCTGGTGTCCCCATCAGCGGAAAGAGTTCGTTGAGCTTCCCTTTCAACATCTCTTCATCACGGGCTTCCACGTTCAACCGCAGGAAGGGTTCGGTGTTCGACGGACGCACATTGAACCACCAGTCCGCGTACTGCACCGTGATGCCATCCAGGTAATCGATCTCCCCGTCGCTGTACCGATCGGCCAGGCGCTGGATGGTGCCTGTTTTGTCCTCGTTATGGAAGCTGCGCTCGCCGGAATGTGCATATCGCCGCAACGGCTCGATGAGCTCGTGCAGGGGCTGTCCCGACTCGATCAGCAGGTTGACCACCTGGGCGAAGGTGATCATGCCCGAGTCGCAGAACCCATTGTCGCGGTAGTAATAGTGGCCGCTGAGCTCGCCGCCGAAGACGGCCTTGGCGTCCATCATCGTTTTCTTGATCATGGCATGACCGGCCCGCTCCCGACGCGGCAGCCCACCGGCCTTGCGGATTTCCTCCGGCACCACGCGCGACGAACGCAGGTCGTACACGACGGCCGAGCCGGGCGACTTCTTCAGGAAGTAGCCCGCCAGGAGCGCGGTCATCAGGTCCGCCGGGATGATCCGTCCCTCGCAATCCACGAAGATGGTCCGATCGGCATCGCCATCGAAGCAGACCCCGAAGGCCGCCCGGGTCCGCTTCATCCGGTCGCAAAGCTGGGAAAGGTTGGCCGGTACCAGAGGGTTCGGCTCGTGCCGGAAATCCCCGTTGTGCTCAAAGTTGAGCCGGGTCACCTCCAGCCATTCCACATCCCCAAACAGCACGGGAAACCACCTGCCGGCCATGCCGTTGGATGCGTCCACGACCACTTTCATGGGCCGGTCGGAGTTGTACCCGCCGGGCGAAGTGGTCAGGAATTGCCGGACGAACTGCTTGTACGGCCCGGACAGGTCGCGCTGTTCCAGGCCGGCCATCTGTGGTGTGGTATGGCGGATGGTGTTGATGGCCGCCTTGCTGATCTTGTTCAACCCGGTGTCCGCGCTGACGGGCTTGCCCTTCTCCCCGCAGATCTTGAACCCATTGTAGGTGCCGGGGTTATGACTGGCCGTGACCTGTACCCCGCCGCAGCAGGTGATGTGGTTGACCGCGAAGTAGAGCTGCGGCGTGTCCACCATGCCGATGTCAATGACCGGCGAGCCGCCCGAGCGTAGACCCTCGATGACCGCAGCCGCCAGGGCCGGGCTGCTCTTGCGCATGTCCCGTCCCACCACCACCGCTGACTTTTCCGTCCGGCTCCGCTCGTAACCGCGGAGCTCGGAACGCAGGAAGTTGGCCGTGGCCTGACCAATCCGCCAGGCCAGCTCCTCGTCCAGAGGTTGTGGATAAACGCCCCGAATGTCGTAGGCCTTAAAAATTGAAGCTATACGTTCTCGCTTATTTTTTTCCTCTTCTGCTGCTTTCCGGTCGATTCCCGGCATGACCAGGCCGCCGATCTTGTTCTCGTCGTCATTGAACTGGCAGCCCTTGCACTTGGGGTAGTTTGCCCGTCGACGTCCCAGGCAGACGGCGTTGGAGAGCTTAATGCGTTCTTCGCCGGGGCAGAAACGGTAATAGTCTTGTTGGTTCGGGGTCGCCATGGGCACGGTACGCTTCCTTTAGCCGAAGGCTCTTGCGTGAACGACCTATCATAGCCGAATTGGCGACTCTTCGCACGGCCGTCAAGCCGGGGTTTACCTGTGCTTCAGGATTCCCGGCCGTCAGATTCCGGGGGGGCGGGGCTTTGCCGTTTGACACGATTCACCTCATCCATACAATGGCCTCGGCTGTTTGCCGCAGGGAGGCGCGCAAATAGGATCCACTGCGCTCCATCTGGCCATCGTCTAGCCCCGAGGGAACCTCCAATGCCCACGCATGGGTGGTCTTGCTTTACGATTCGACAACTTGTGCTGAGTGGCTTACTGATGGCCCTGGGTTGCCGGACGACCTCTTCTGACGTCGAGTCGGTTACCGTCAGCCCTGATCCGGCCGGTCGCGCCAAGGTGATTGCGGCTCGCCGGCTGGCCCAGGAGGCCGCCGCCGCGGATGAGCCCAACCCGGCGGCGCCCGACCGGGTGCCGGTTCGTCCGATGGGGCCGCCCGCGACCACCCAGCCTGTCAGCCAGCCCACGCCCGACCAGATCGAAGAAGAAGTCCCCGATCCGGTGGACGAGCTCAAACGGATCGACGCCCTTCTCAGTCGAACCGACCTGAGCCTTCCGGATCGGCGCTCGCTGGAGCGTCTCCGCACTCGTGTGGCCGCCACGCAGCGCGAAAACGCGGTCCGGCTCAGCTTGGGGGATGCCGTTCGCCGGGCACTGCAGAACAACTACTCCATTCAGGTACAGTCCTATAACCCTGCGATCGATGCCACGCAGATTGTCGAGGCCGAAGCCCGGTTTGACGAAGTCTTCTTCACCAGCTTCAACTACAACCGTCAGGATCGGCCGACCAGTTCGCAGCTTCAGGGTACGCAGTCGGATACCCGCGTGTTCAACGGTGGAATTCGCAAGCTGCTCTCGACCGGCACGCTGGTTCAAGCCAGCTACGCGTTAACCCGCACCAAGACCAACCTGAGCTATCAGACGCTCAACCCGGCCTATTTCAACCAGTTCATTGTGGAGTTCCAGCAGCCGCTCCTGCGGGGGTTCGGGCTTGACTTCAACCGTTCTCAAATCGAAATCAACCGGCTGAACCGCCGCATCAGCCTCGCCCGCCTGGAGCGGGAGATTCGCGAAACGCTCTTCAACGTGGAGCGGGCCTATTGGCGGCTGCTCCAGGCCCGCCGGTCCATCACCGTGCAGGCCCGATTGCTGGAAGAGCTCCAGAGCATTCTGGCCGCGCTGGAAGCGCGCCGCGACTACGACGTGTATCCCATTCTGCTCAACCAGACCAGCAGCCGGATCCAGCTTCAGGAGGCCCAGTTCATCCAGGCCGTCAACAACATGCGTTCGGCCGAGGTTTTCCTGAAAGGCCTGCTGAACGATCCGACCCTCAACCAGGCGGTGGACGTGGACATCATCCCGACCGATACGCCCAGCCTCGAACCGATCATGCTCGATCAGTTGGGTGAGCTTTCCGCCGCCCTGACCCACCGCGCCGAGTTGCACGAGGCCCGGCTGGCCATTGAGCAGGCCCAGATCGCCATCGGGGTGGCCAAGAACCAGGCCCTGCCCCGGCTCGACCTGCTGTTCCGGTACATCGTGGACGGCTTGGGCGGCAACCCCAGTTCCGCCTTCAGCCAGATGAGCAACAACGACTTTAACGAGTACGTAGTAGGCCTGGAATTTGAGTGGCCGATCGGCAACCGCGGCCCCGAGGCCGCTATCCGCCGGGCCCGGCTGCAGCAGGCCCAGGCCATCGCCGCGCATCGCGCCCAGATCGAGCTGGTCATCACCGAGGTCAAGCAGATACTCCTCGATCTTCAGAGCACTTTCGAGCAGGTGGGGCCCAACTTCCGGGCCGCCCGGGCGGCATTCGATCAGCTCCGGGCCACCCGGGCCAAGATCGAGCGGCGCGATCCGGCCAACTTGAATGTCGAACTGACCGCCAACCAGGATCTGGCCAGCGCCCGCCTGGGATTGCTGGACGCCCTGGTCAGCTACAACATCAACATCATCGATCTGGAGCGCCGCAAAGGTACGCTGTTGCGTTACAACAACGTGGTCATCTGCGGGGCCGAAGACGAGGCCGCCCAGAAGCCCTACCGTCCCAGCAGCAGCGGCTGGGGCCAGAATGTCGGCATGACGGCTGAGTAGGCGGTGGCACACTATAATCCCCTATGCCTGTGGAGCCGAACAAACCGTCATTGAGATCCTTCTTCGCCAACCATTCCCGGAGCTGGAGAGACAATCTTTATGTCTACCCGGTGATCAGCCGCCGGGCCGGGGGGGTGTCCATCGGGATCAATCTGAATCCCGACAAGGCCTGTAACTTCGACTGCGTCTATTGCCAGGTGGATCGGACCATTCCGCCGACGGTCCGCACCGTCAAGCTGGATGTGCTTCGCGAGGAGCTGGAACGGACCATGGCCGCGGTGGTCGGCGGCGAGTTGTTCCAGGGGCCGCAGTTCGCCAGCGTCCCTGCCTCCAACCGGCGGCTCAACGATATCGCCTTCTCCGGCGACGGCGAGCCGACCGCCTCGCCGGTGTTCCTGGAGGCGGTCCAGGTGGCGGCCGACGCGCGTCGCCGTTTTGAGCTTGACGAGCTGAAGCTGGTCGTGATTACGGACGCCGCGTGGCTGCACCGGCCCCGTGTGCGCGAGGCCCTCACGATCCTGGACGCTAACAACGGCGAAATCTGGGCCAAGCTCGATGCCGGTACGGAAGAACGCTTTCGTCTGATCAACCGGCCCAACTGCTCGCTGCAACGGATCCTCGACAACATCCTGGATGCCGCCCGTATCCGTCCGATCGTCATTCAATCGCTGTGGATGAACGTCCACGGCGCGCCGCCGCCGGACGCGGAAGTGGACGCCTTTGCCCATCGTCTGCGCGAGATCCTGGTCGCCGGCGGCAAGATCAAGCTCCTGCAGATTTACACCATCGCCCGGCGAACCACGGAGCCCTGGGTTACTCCGCTGGACGATCCCGCGCTGGCCCGCATCGCCGAGCGCGTCCGATCCATCGTGGACGTGCCCCTCGCCATCTACGGCACGTAATCAGTACGGTCCGTGCGCCGCGGCCGGGAGCGGCACGGAGCCCCCATGACGCCCTGAACGAGAACCCCTGCGCATTCGGTTTGCGTTGCAGACCCGGGTGGGTTTCCGTCTGGTTGTTGGTAACCCCGCTACGGATTTCGCCCGGATCTTCGCGCCCCCCCTCTGAAGAGGCGGGGCACCCAACCACAGGATTCATTTGGAATCCTTATCAAACAGAGGCCGAGCCGGCCGGACCGCCGTTTCTGAATCGTGTCCCCGTTTTGTCGCAACGCCGTCCCGCGTATGATAGCCCCCAGCCGGCAGTTGGCGCGCGGATCCGTTCTTGTGCCTCTTGGGGCGGGAAGCTTTTCCCGCCATGCGATATCAGATCGGGAGGTGAACCGATGCAACGAGTGGTCGACGTCCAGAATCTCAAGGTGATCGAGGTCGATGACCTCTCACCTCCGCCCAACCGTATCCATGCGGAGGTGCTCGTCGTCGGCGGCGGGCTGGGCGGCGTGGCCGCCGCGCTCGCGGCCAGTCAGGCCGGGCGTACGGTATGCCTGGTGGAGGAGACCGACTGGTTGGGCGGCCAGGCCACCAGTCAGGGCGTCAGCGCATTGGATGAGAACAACTGGATCGAGACCAGCGGGGGGACGCGAAGTTACCTCGCCTTTCGCACGGCCATCCGCGACTGGTATCGCCGCAACACGAAGCTCAAGCCCGAGGCGGCACGCAACGAACGACTCAACCCCGGCAACGGCTGGGTCAGCCGGCTGTGTTTTGAGCCCAAGGCGGCTTTGGCCGTCATCGACGATTGGCTCGGACCGTTTGCCAAAAGCGGGCACCTGCGAATACTCAAACGCTGCAAGGCCTGGGCGGTGGGGGTGCAGGGCTTCCGCGTGACCTACGTGGATCTCGTGAACCTGGAGAGCGGCGAGCGTTTCCGGGCTACCGCCGATTACGTGATCGACGCCACTGAGCTGGGCGACCTGCTGGCCCTGGGCGCGGCCGATTTCGTCACCGGCGCCGAGCCACGCGAATGGACCGGCGAGCCGGCTGCCATCGACACGTATGACCCCGAAGACGTGCAGAGCTTCACCTACCCCTTCGCCATCGAGTATCGCCCCGGCGAGCGGCACGTCATCGCCAAGCCGCCCGGTTATGATCAGAATGTTACGTTGCAGCCTTACACGCTGGTGGTCCAGTATGCCCGCGGGCCGCGCACCTACGGTATGTTCAAGCGCGCCGAAGACACCTACGGCCCGTTCTGGACCTACCGCCGGCTGATCGACGCCGGTCAGTTCGACGACCCGCGTTACCCCCACGACATCGCGATGATCAACTGGCCCGGCAACGACTATCGCCACGGCAATATCCTCGTGCCTTCTCCCGAGGAGCAGATTCAATATCTGCGCGCGGCCAAGGATCTCAGCCTGGGGCTGCTCTATTGGCTCCAGCACGAGGTCGAGCGCGACGACGGCGGCAAGGGCTACCCCGAGTTCAAGCTGCGCCCCGACGTGATGGGCACCGCCGATGGTCTCTCTATGTTCCCCTACATCCGCGAGTCCCGGCGGATCCTTGCCCTTAAGACCATCGTGGAGCAGGAGGTGGCCACCGACGGCGTGCGCGCGGTCCACTTCGCCGACAGCGTGGGCATTGGCCGTTACGGCATCGACATCCACGAGAGTAAGCGCAACCGCAAGCAGGTCATCAGCCCGGCCAAGCCTTTCCAGATCCCGTTGGGGGCCTTAATCCCCAAGGTGATGCGCAACCTGCTGGCCGGCTGCAAGAACATCGGCACCACGCACATCACCAACGGCTGTTACCGGCTGCACCCCATCGAGTGGAACATCGGCGAATCGGCCGGTGACCTGGCCGCCTTCTGCATCGAGCAAAGCTGCACGCCGCACGACGTGCGCGCCCGGCCGGAGTTGCTGCTCGCCCTGCAGCGCCGCTTGGTTCGCCGGGGCGTGCCGCTCATGTGGTACGACGACGTGCCGGTGAATGATCCACGTTTCGAGAAGGTGCAGATGCTCCCGTTCGAGCAGCCGGAGGTGCTGGCCAGGCTGGACAAGGATATGCACGCACCCCAGGTAACCGACAAATGAGGTGACTGGCCCGAGAGCGACCTCCTCTGTCAACCCCGTTCAAGAGGTTTTCCCGCCGAAGGCGGGCTCTGAACCACGGGTTCCGCTTCGCTCCACCCGTGGCTACTTTCTCGCCGCCCCTGCGGGGCGCGTGTCCACCGGAAGGTGGCGGTCTGTGGTGCTCTCCATGCCCTCTCCTTATTCCGTGCGATTCAGCCGGTGTCGGCCGGACTTACGTTGATGCCGTCGGCACCTCCATTGGTTGTCCAAATCGTGAACCCACCTCTGGAAGAGGTGGGCCACCCCGGCCGTTCATTACCCGGTTGGAGAATCAAACGCCATAAGCGGCGCAGGCAGAACGGTCCGCTTCTCATGTGCGGAAAGAAGTTCCCGCTCATGGAAAGTGCGAGAGGTGATTCCCGCACCCGCCCATGGCAGCGCCCGGTCAAGCCAATGACAAAAGGACAACTGACCCAACAACTGACCACTGACCACTGACTACTGACAACTACCTCGCCTCTCCCTTCAGCATCTTCCGCAACACCATCTGCAGGATGCCCCCGTGCCGGTAGTACTCCACCTCCACCGGCGTGTCGATCCGGCAGATGGTCTTGAAGGTCAGCTCCGTGCCGTCCTCCCGTCGGGCTTTCACGCTGATTTCCTGCTGCGGCTTGAGCGTGTCGTCCAGCCCTTCGATGCTGAACGTCTCGGTGCCCGTCAGGCCCACGGTGTCACGGTTCTCGTTCTCGCGGAACTGCAGCGGCAGGATGCCCATACCCACGAGGTTGCTGCGGTGGATGCGCTCAAAGCTCTCGGCGATGACCGCCTTCACGCCCAGCAGGAAGGTGCCCTTGGCCGCCCAGTCGCGTGAAGAGCCGGTGCCGTATTCCTTGCCGGCCACGATCACCAGCGGGGTGCCGTCCTGCTTGTAGCGCATGGCCGCGTCGAAAATGGTCATCTGTTCGCCGGTGGGCAGGTAGATGGTCACTCCGCCCTCCGTGCCCGGCGCCAGCAGGTTGCGCAGCCGGATGTTCGCGAACGTGCCGCGGGTCATCACCCGGTCGTTGCCGCGCCGGGCGCCGTAGCTGTTGAAATTCTTCGGCTGCACGCCGTGCTCCGTGAGGTACTTGCCCGCCGGTGAGTTCAGCTTGATCGAGCCGGCCGGCGAGATGTGGTCGGTGGTCACCGAGTCGCCCAACAGGGCCAGGCAGCGGGCCCCAGTGATGGGTGCAATCGACCCCGGCTCGGGGGCCAGATCCACGAAGAACGGCGGCTCCTGGATATACGTCGAGCTCGCGTCCCACTGGTACAGGTCGCGGCCGGTGACCCGGATCTGCTGCCACTGCTCGTCGCCGGTGAAGACGTCGGCGTACTTGGTCTTGAACTGCTCCGGCGTGACGCATTGCTCGACGACCTCATTGATCTCGCGCTGCGTGGGCCAGATATCCTTCAGGTATACCGGCTTATTATTGCGATCGAGTCCGAGCGGCTCCGACGCGAGGTCGATATCCACGGTGCCGGCCAGGGCATAGGCCACCACCAGCGGGGGGCTGGCCAGGTAATTGGCCTTCACGTCCGGGTTGATCCGGCCCTCGAAATTGCGGTTGCCGCTCAGCACGGAGCAGGCGACCAGGTCGTTGCGGTGGATCGCTTCGCTGATCGGCTCCGGCAGCGGCCCGGAATTTCCGATGCAGGTGATGCAGCCGTAGCCCACCAGGTTGAAACCCAGCTTGTCGAGGTACTCCATGAGTCCCGACTTCCGGTAATACTCGGTCACCACCCGGCTGCCGGGCCCCAGGCTGGTCTTGACCCACGGTTTGACGCTCATGCCCTTTTCGACAGCTTTCTTCGCCACCAGCCCGGCGGCCAGCATGACGGATGGGTTGGAGGTGTTCGTGCAGCTCGTGATCGAGGCGATGACCACATGGCCGTTCTTGAGCCGGAACTTCTGGCCCTTGTATTCCACCTCGACGCCCTCGGTGTCGGCGTCGGCGACCGCCACGGCCGATTTCGACGCCGGGGCGGCGGCAGCCTGAGGTCCGCCCGCTTGACTCGAAGCGGTTGCGGCCTTGCCGAACGTCTTCTCGAGGTCCAGTCGCCACTGCGTCTTCATGTTGGAGAGCGGAACGCGGTCCTGCGGCCGGCGCGGACCGGCCAGCGACGGCTCCACGGTGGAAAGATCCAGCGAAACGGTCCGGGTAAACAGCGGCTCGGTGTTCTTCTCGCGCCACAGACCCTGTTCCTTGCAATAACGCTCGACCAGGTCGACGGTGTCCTCATCCCGCCCGGTCATCCGGAGATAGTCGAGCGTCACCTGGTCCACCGGGAAGAAGCCCATGGTGGCGCCGTATTCGGGAGCCATGTTCGCGATGGTGGCGCGGTCCGACAGCGACATGGTGTCCAGGCCCGGCCCGTAGAACTCGACGAACTGTCCAACCACCCCCATCTTTCGCAGGATCTGCGTGATGGTCAGCACCAGGTCGGTGGCGGTCACCCCCTCAGAAAGCTGCCCGGCGAGGCGGAAGCCGACCACCTTGGGGGTGAGGAAGTACAACGGCTGGCCGAGCATCGCGGCTTCGGCTTCGATCCCGCCGACGCCCCAGCCCATCACCCCCAGGCTGTTGATCATCGTGGTGTGGCTGTCCGTGCCTACGAGGGTATCGGGGAAGGCGACGATCTGCCCATTCTGCTTTTGGGTCCAGACCACCTTGGCGAGATATTCAAGGTTGACCTGGTGGATGATCCCCGTGGCCGGCGGCACCACCCGGAAATTGTCGAAGGCCTGCTGGCCCCACTTGAGGAACTGGTAACGCTCGCTGTTGCGCTCATAGTCGAGCTTGGTGTTGATCTGAAAGGCCGTGGGCGTGCCAAACTCATCCACCTGGATGGAATGGTCAATCACCAGGTCGCAGGGAATCAGCGGATTGACGCGCCGAGGCTCGCCGCCCAGCCGGTGCATGGCTGAACGCAGCGCGGCCAGATCCACCAGCGTGGGCACGCCGGTGAAGTCCTGGAGCACGACCCGGCCCGGCTTGAAGGGAATCTCCACCAGGGCGGGCGATTCGGCCTTCCACTTGGCCAGGCCGATCACATCGTTGTCGGTGACCTGAAAGCCGTTCGTATTCCTGAGGGTGTTTTCCAACAGCACCTTGACGGAGATGGGCAGCCGGCTGAGGTCTCCCAGGCCGTCTTCGGACAGCTTGTTCAGGCGGTAGATGCGAACCTCGCCCGAGCGGGTCTTCAGGGCGGATTCGGCGCCAAAATTGTTGCGCGGTGCGGATGACATGTGTGATCTCCCTGATTTCGCGTCAAATGGCCGATTCGCTCGTTAATCGAGCCCGGCACTTCCGGCCACTCATTGTATGACCAGATTCGTTTCGGAACGCTGCCTGGGCTCCGCGGCGGGGGGCGGATCCGGCAGTCGGCGCCGCTGGCATGTCCCACCGGCCCACTTCGCGTCCGTTCTGAAGGTTGTGCAACGGCTCAGACGATCTCGTCTTTCTGCCGGTCGTAGCGCAATTTGCGCCCGGAGCGCATGGCCTCCTGGGCCAGCAGGCTGGTGACGGCATGCTGATAGCCCACGTCGATCCCGGCGATGGGCTCCTTCCGGCTGCGCATGCACTCCAGGAAATCGAGCATGTGGGCGTGCGGGCGGGCCTTTTCCACCTTGAGCTTCTGCTCTTCCGCCGGCAGGAGTGCATCCCCCGGCAGGCCGCCCTTGCCGCTGTAGACCGCCCGGTCCAGATCCAGCATGCCGTTAGTTCCATAAAGCGTCAGGTTCGGCTGAACCGCGTTGCCCAGGCGGGTAGTGTAATGCAGGATGAACTCCTCGGGGAATTCGATCAGCGTCTCGAAGGTGTCTTCGACCTCCCGGCCGTCCTTGTACACGTACACTCCGCCCAGCGAGACCGCGCTGCTCGGGAAAGGCGCGTCCAGCACGAACTGCATGATGTCGTACATGTGGCAGCCCAGCAGCCCGCTGACGCCCATGGTGAATTCGCGAAAGAGTTTCCATTCCAATACGTGGCGGGGGTTGAACGGGCGGTAGGGCAGATCGCGCAGGTAGAACTTCCAGTCGAAATCGGACTCCTTCATGGCCTTGCACTCGGCCTCGCGCCGCCAGCGCGGGCTCCGGTCGTTGTAGGCTCCGTCGGCGGTGATGATCTTGCCCAGCCGGCCGGACTTCACGAACTCCCGGGCCGCGTGGAACTTCGTCTCGCTGCGCCGTTGCGTGCCGACCTGTACGATGCGATCAGAAGCCTTCACCGCGGCACGGGCGAGCTTGGCCTCCTCGAAGTGCACGCACAGCGGCTTCTCCACGTATACATCCTTGCCCGCCTTGATGCAGTCCAGCAGTATGGGTACGTGCCAGAAGTCCGGCGTGGTGATGATCACCGCATCCACGTCACCCCGTTCGAGCAATTCGGTATGGCGGACAAACGCCTCCGGCTTGCGTCCGGTGAGCTTCTGCGCCTCGGCCACGGCCTTTTCGCGCCAGGGCGTCCACAGCTCGCAGACGGCCGTCACTTCGACATTGGCCAGTTGCCGCTCCGCAAGCTGGGCCAGGGCCTTCAGATGCTGCGTCCCGCGGACGCCCATGCCCACGATGCCGACGCGAATCCGGTCGTTGGCTCCCATGGCCCGCGCGACGGGAGTTGCCAGCAGAGCGCTGCCGGCCGCCAAGGTGGATGTCTTCAGAAAATTCCGCCGGTTCATTGCCTCGTTCATCGGTTACTCCGTGGGCCCAAGTACCATACGGGAGCGGCCCGCCTCTTCAGAAGCGGGGAATGCGAGACGCCATGCGAGCGCCCGCATCGGGCGGCTTCGCGTGCGGCTCAAGTCGCCGCGTGGGCTACGAGGATAGCCGAGTGCCCCGGTAAGTGCCAAGGTCTCCGGCGTCGCCGTTCGTATCCGAGAATTCGACGCAAAACTCGTTTCCGTCTTCGCTGAACAGGAACAGTACATCCGCTCTGTAATTGGTGTCTCCGTTCTGAGGCACAAGCTGGATCTCCAGACGGTTGCCCTGTAGCACGGCCTCGCCCATCAGACGACGATCATTGCTGTTTTCATACGTGGTGTCGGTCACCCGGACGAGGTCGCCTTCCTGCTCGAACGTGATGGTGCCGATCAGCAGAAATGGACGGGTACCGAAATAGCGATACACGCCGGCCACGTTCACGACTGCCGCGGAGTTTTCCTCCGGGCAGGGCTCCTGTTGGGCCGGACAACCTGAACCGGCAAGCAGCGGCAGAGTTGCAATCAACAGACCGGAACCGACAAGACAGCGATAGGTCCTGGACATGAGCGGGTTTTTCCAAAGGCAAACAGAGCTGTGGCCCGACGGCTCCGTCCGCCCGGCGTTCCGCGGCCGGGGGCCTACATGGCCATTCTACCGTTCGCCTGCGGCGGAGTCTTGTTGGGGCTCCGATTCGGGCGAAAGCGGCTCAGCCTGGGGCGGTAGATGGGCCAGCGTATCGGGGGGGGCCTCGGGAGAGACGCCTGTGGCGGCCATCAGCCGCTTTTGCCGCCGATGAAAATACACCGCGGCCGTCACCAGCAGCCCCACCAGAATCGCCAGCACGATAAAGTGCGTGACCGTGCGTACTTCGCTGGTGATCTTGTCGAGGTTATGCCCGAAAATTTTTCCCAGGATCACCAACGTGGGCACGCTGATGCAGGCCGCAAAGCCATTGACGGCCAGAAAGGTGGTGAAAGGCACCCGCAGAACGCCCGCCGCCATGAAGATCATGGGGCGTAGACCCGGCAGGAATCGCCCGATGAAAATGATTTTAACCCCGTGGCGCTGGAAGAGCCGTTCGGCCATCAGCAGCCGGGGCGGATTCACCACGCGTCGAAAATAACGGTGCTCCACAATGTGGTGGCCGAAACGCCTGCCCAGCGCAAACAGGATACAATCGCCCCCCAGCACACCCGCCATGGTCACAGGGATCATCAGTGCCAGATGGGCTAACTCCCTGTGAACCAGAAACCCGCTGAAGAGCAGGGGGACATCTTCCGGCAATGGTAACCCCAGGCTGCAGGCCAGCAGCACCAGGAAGACACCCAGGTACGGCCCGCCTATTGATACCATTTGCTCGACCATTGCATTCCTCTGAGGGCCCTGTCGGTAGCCACGCGGTCCACACCCTATAATCGTTGCCAGTCCGGGCTGCAACGGGTACGCTCAGGGCCGCTCCAAAGTGTTTTTCAGTGAGAGTTGGATTTATGGCGGAAAAATGGTACAAGGGCGGATTGCGGTTCACGTGTACCCAGTGCGGCAACTGTTGCACGGGGCCGCCGGGCTATGTCTGGGTAACCCGCGAGGAGATCGGTAAGATCGCGGAGTTCCTCGAGCGCAAGGATGGTTCCCTCCCGGAGGGCACCCTGCGCCGGGTGGGCTTTCGCTATTCGCTGACCGAGCGTTCCAACGGCGACTGTGTCTTTTTGATGACCACCCCGGAGGGGAAAAAGATCTGCAGCATCTACCCGGTCCGGCCCCTTCAGTGCCGCACCTGGCCCTTCTGGAACCAGAACCTGCGTTCGCCCCGCGATTGGGCCGAAGCGGCGGAACGCTGCGAAGGCATGAACAACGGCGAGACGCACAACTTCGTGGCCATCGAGAAGGTCCGGCTCAAGAAGTCGTGGATAGAGGATGAATAGGGTTCAGGGTTCGGGGTTCAGGGTTCAGAGTTGCGGGCTTGAGGCCGTATGGCTGTGATCCCCGTGATACCCCAAGGGTGCGGATGCGAGAATCCCTTCCCGCCAATCAAAGCTGAACGCTGATCGCTGAATGCTGAACGCTATGTCTACCACCGGCGACATCCCGATCGAAGCCGTTATTGACGCCGTCCGCCGGCCGGAGGTCGTAGAGGCCATGCAGGCCTTCTATGCGGAGGCTGATCGTCGGATTGCCGCCAACAAACCCACCTGCTGGAACAAGGGCGAATGCTGCCGTTTCGGCGAGTACGGCCATCGCCTCTACGTGACCGCCCTGGAGGTGGTTTACTACCTCGCGATGCAAACCGAACCACCAGCACCCGCTCCAATAGGAGACGTCGGCGCTCCGGCGGTGGCCGGGCTCGATACTGGGCGTGGCTCTGTAGCGGCCGGGCTCTGTACCGGCCGTTCTCCCGCGGCGCCCAAACCCGATACCGGCCGTTCGCAGGAGGCTGAAGACGCTGTACCTTCGGCGAGCCCTCTCCCCGTCCTGATCCCGCCGATAACCGCCGACGCCTGCCCACACGCCTACGATGGCCGATGCCACGCCCGCGCGCGTCGGCCCCTGGGCTGCCGGATTTTCTACTGTGACCCGGCTGCCCAACACTGGCAGGGTCCGCTAACCGAGGAATGCCTGGAGGAACTCAAACGCCTGCACTGGGAACTGGGCGTGCCGTACTTTTATGCGGACTGGATGACCGTGCTGCGATCACTGGAAGACACTCATTCCAGCCGCGATTAAGTGGCCAGAGACCATCACCAGCAAGGGCCCGCCGATCAGAAGGCCTCGTTTGATCCGCCGCCGCCTGGCTCATGGAGTTGCCTGCTGTTGGTTCATTTCCGCATCGACCTGAATCTCTTCCGAGAAGCCGACGATGATATCCGGCCGCCGATAACTATGCAGCAGGAATAGCTGGGATCATCGCTCGCCTTGCTTCGAAGGCATTGTAACCGCACACGATTCCATCCTCACCGTCACATCACCTCCCGACCTGCCCACCTCGCCACCTTGGCATTTTCCCACTTTCCCACCTTCTCACTTTCCCACGCTTTCCCCTTCCCCTCGCGTCCGTATAACCGCACATTCACACAGTCACATACCGTCTCCTCATTGCCCCCTGTATGCGTGCCGATGAACACTGGCGGGAAAGCCTGACGGCCGGCCATTGAGGTGGGGCACTTCGGTTTGGTCGTCGCAAAATGTACCCCCGCCGAGGGATCCATGAATACGCAAGAACAGTACCGGCTGGGCATCGCCGCCTACAGCGCCGGTGAGTTCGAAGAGGCCATCCGCCTGTTGACGCCGGCCGCGTCCGGACGACGGCACGGGCCTGCTTCGGCCGCGCGCTACTACCTGGCCCAGGCGCACTATCGCCTGGCTGTTCAACTTTTTGAGGCACGGCGATTTCCGGAGGCGACAAAGCATTTTCAGGCTGCCGCCCGGGTGAATCCCATGGGTGCGGACTATGCCCAGTATCTGGCCGCCTGTTACGTGCAGACCGGCCAGTTGGAGACCGCCGCGGCTGAACTGCAGGTCCTGCTGGATCGTCGGCCTGAGGACGCCGACATCCGCATCCGCCTGGCCCTGACCCTCTGGCAGCAGGGCAACCCCACCCAGGCCCAGGCAGTGCTGCGCGAGGGGCTCCGCGAACAGTCCATGCACGCGGAACTGCACTATCAGCTCGGGGTCATGCTGGCGGCCGAAGACAATCTCGCTGAGGCCGAGCGGCTTTTCGAACGCACGATCGCCCTGGATCCGACGCATGCCGGGGCCTACGAGCGCCTGGCCCAGTGTTGCGCCCTGCTCAGCCGGTTTGAGCGGGCCTTGAGCTATCTCAAGAAGGCCCACCAGCTCGAGCCGGCCAACGCGCGGGTTGCGCTGCAGCTCAACCTGCTGGCCCAGTCCCTCATGGCCTCAGGTCAGCCGGTGCAGATCCAGTGGCAGACCAGACCGGCCCCGCGCCGCGATGCGGAAAGCATCGAACGGCTGGGGGAGGCCATCCTGCGCGAACCGGACTTCGTCGAGGCATTCCTCTCGCTGCCGGAGACCGAGGTGGATGGAGAGGTCTTCTCGACGCTGGCGGCTGTGCTCGAAGAGGCCCTGCGCAAGAAACCCGAGTATGCGGACCTGCACTATCACTGCGGAGCGGTTTACCGGCGGCTGGGCCGTCACGACAAGGCCCTGCATCATGCCGAGCGCGCCGTGGCCCTGAATAACAAGTACGTCAATGCCCTCATCCTGCTGGCCGACCTGTACGCGCAGACCGATCGCTGGCGGGCGGGCGTGGAGCGTCTGGAGCAGGCCATCGCGGCCGGCGCCGACTATCCGGACGTACACTGCCTGTTGGGTCGTTTGTTCCAGTCGGGGGGCGAACTGGACCGTGCCCGGCAGGAATATCAGCGCGCGTTAGAACTGGATGACAACTATCCGGCGGCCCGGGAAGCCCTGGCCGCCCTGGCTGCTTGATGGGGAAAGAAGAGTTATGTCGTACCTTTTGGAGGTACTTGGTCGCGGGTGGGCCGGCCGGCTGTCCCGGGTGTTCAAGGACCGTCTGAATCGCAATCCGGCCGATCCGCGGGAGCTGCTTGAAAAGCGGGAGCGCGAATCCGACTCCGCCGAATTGCAGCTCGGACTGGGCTTCGCCTGGCTGCACGCCGGTGAAGCCGCCAAGGCCCGCGACGCGTTCCTGGAATCCGCCCGCCTGGACGGCGAAAACCCTCTGGCCCGGATCGGTGCGGCCTGCTGTTGCGAGCAGTTGGGGCTCATCGACGAGGCCGGAGAGCAGCTTAGCGCCGCCGCTGACCTGGATCCCGACGACGCGGCCGTTCAATTCGGCCTGGGGTACTGCCACGAACGCCAGGGCCGACGGGGCGAGGCCATCACGCACTACCGGGGCGCGCTGCGCGTCTGTCCGACCATGCGCCCGGCCCGCGAACGGCTGGCGGCCATCTTCCTCCGGCAGAATGCCCTGGCCGCGGCCATTGACCAGTACGAACACCTGCTCGTGGAAGAGCCCGGCGACACCGACCTGTGTCTGACCCTGGCCGGTCTGCAATTGCGTCACGGCCAGCCCCAACAGGCCATTGAGCTGTTCGAGCGGGCCCTGACCATGGATCCCGACAACTGGCAGGCCCGCACGGACCTGGTGGACACGCTGGAACAGTCCGGCCTGATCCGCGAGGCCATCGAGCACTTGCACGAGATGTGTGAACGCCAACCGGCTTTTGCGGACACTTACGTTCGCCTCGGCGATCTGTACGGGCGCGCCGGAAACGCGGGGGCGGCCCTCAAGGCCTACATGCAGGCTCTCGATCTGCAGCCCGACTACCTGGAAGCCACGGTCAAAGCGGGCACCCAGCATCTTCGCGCCGGCCGGCACCTTGAGGCGGCGACCTTTTTCTCCCGGGCTATCGAGATCAACGACCGCCTGCTGGTGGGGTACGTCGGCCTGGGCGTGGCCCAGCATGAGGCCGGCAAGTCTGAAGAAGCCATCTCTACCTTCGATCTGGCCGCCAGTATCGAGCCGAACAGCACGCTCCTCTATTCAGAGGTGGCCCGGCTCCAGCTCAAATGCGCTGTCCAGCAGGAGGCCCGCCGTTACCTGCAAGCCGGCCCGGGCGAAGACACCGCGCCCCCGGCAGACGGGATCGACGACCTGATCGACCGCCAGATCGCGCGTCATGAGCAAGCGGTGGCCGAGCACCCTCACCATCCTGATGCCCACTACCGGCTGGGCCTGTTGCTCCGCCAGCGCGGCCGGCTGGATGAGGCCATCGACCACTTCCGGGAGGCGGTGCGGATCAATCCGGCCTACACCAAGGCCTGGATCAAGCTCGGTCTCGCCCTGCATGATGCCCACCGCGATGACGAGGCCATCCCCGCGTTGCAGAAGGCCCTCGAATTGCATCCCGACTACGTGGACCTGCACTACCGGCTGGGTGTGATGTTCGCCAACCGCGAACAATTCGAACTGGCCGTAGAGCGCTTCGAGAAGGCCACCGCCCTCAAGCCCGACTGCGTCGAGTTCCGCGAGTACCTCGCCCTGAGCCTGGAGAACATGGGTCTGATCGACCGGGCCAAGGCCTGCTGGCATCGCATCTGCGAGATGGCCCCGCACAGCCCACAGGCGGCCCGGGCCAAAGCGGCGCTGCGGAAGGAGTGACCAGCGCCGAAGGACGAGGGGGGAGAGGATAGCGGAAGGGGAGGCGCGGGGACGCGGGGACAACGCGACACGGGGACAAGGAGACAAGGGGATGCGCAGGGCGGGGGGTTCTGCGCGTTCCGTTCCTTGAGCCTGCGGCCGGCATCGGGAACAGATTCCCTAGTGCCCGGCCCGACGGGCACGGCGGCACCGGCGACTTGCGAGTCCTCTCGGGCGCATTCGCAACGCGTATACAACGCAAATTGCCGAAGTCAGGATCATTGATGCGGGGGGCGAGCCGCAATTTGAGGGTGTGAAAGCTGTCCATACGCGTGAGCTTCGCAGTAGACGTTCAGGTTCAAGTCCGTTTCGGCTGAGCAGCCGATTGACATATATCAATTCAGATGCGATAATACTTTAAGAAGCATCCGCCCAGTCAGACGACGTGATCGGAGTCGATATGGGCAAGCCGAAGGATCGAGCTGCTCTCGAGTGTTATCGCCAGGTGCTTCTGAATTGGGGGCACGTGAGCGGTTACATCCAGTGGAAGCGTCTGCCTCTGGCATGGCTTTCATCAAACTTGCCCAACGTCGGCGTCCGATTGGTGCACCAATTGATGGCCGAATACGTTGCATCGGGCGGCGAAATCGACCAGATCGAGGAAACGCGGCCGGAGTACGTGGCGTGCCGGTTTCACTATGACCTGCGATTGCCCATAGGGGAGAGACGAGTCTATATCGAAACTGTTCTCGACGAGGCCGATGAACCTGAGGATTGCACAATCTGGGTCGTGAACATGCACGATGAGTGACGACTCTCGATTGCACAGGCGAATTCATGATCAGCGATCATAACAGCACCAAGGCCGTTGAACGCCGCAAAGCATATCCGATCCGATGCGTCGAATGCGGCAAAAAAGAAGTCCGGCCTGCCGTACTTCGTCAGCATCACGTTCAAAGGAACCATGATGGCCGACTCTACGATCTGGTCGTAAATGATCTTCCCGTGACCCGATGCAAAGCCTGCGGCGAGGTCTATTTCACCGAGGAGTCCGATGAGCGCATCGTGGCCGCTCTTCGCGATCACCTGGCCCTGCTCACGCCCGCTCAGATTCGCGCCAACCTCGAAACGTTGGGTCTCAGCCAGAAGGAGGCCGCCGGGCGGCTCGGCATCGCGCCGGAAACGCTTTCGCGCTGGTTGTGTGGGGCGGTTATCCAGTCGCGGGCGATGGATAACCTGTTACGAGCGTTCTTCGCCTGTCCGCAGGTGCGAGAGAAGCTGACCGGCGCGGAAATAGATCGGGCGTTCGGGGAAAAGGTTGAGATGGGGACGAGCCGAATTTGACGTTGACGAGAGAAGGCCACCGTTGACCTCAAAAGGCGCTGCCCTGATGTGATCTCGACGGCTGGAAGCGCGAGACTCTGCGGCGACCGGAACGCCTGTCCCGCTGCGCTTGCTTGCGCCTCGGGCTCGTGGGTCGCGCATGACAGAACGTGCACTGCTCTTCTCCCCCTCGCACGGCAGGGGAGCGGATGATATGCTGACGGAGCGGCAATTAGATGGAACGTGGTTTCGTAGCGAGGTGAAACGATGACGCGTCGCGAGGTGCTTTCAGGGGCGGCCGGGACATTGGCGGGGCTGGCGGCGGCGGGGCGGTTGACTGCGGCCCAGTCCGCCGGCGGGTGGAAGATGTCGATGTGCGACTGGTCCCTGGGCAGGCCCGCCGATCCGTCGGTGTTCGAACTGGGCAGGAAAATCGGCCTCAACGGCATCCAGGTGAGCATCGGTTTCCCCGAAGACGGTCTCAAACTGCGCCGCCCGGAGGTGCAGAAGCAGTTCCGCGAGGCCGCGAAGGCCAACGGCATGAGCTTCCATTCCGTGGCCATGGGCGTGCTTAACAACGTCCCGCTGGTCAGCGAGCCAAGGGCCGCCGTCTGGGTCGCCGACACCATCGAGGCGGCCAGGAACCTGGACGCCCGGAACATCCTGCTGGCCTTCTTTGGCAAGGGCGAACTCAAGGAAACGAACGCCGATGACATGCGACGCGTCACCGAACTGATGCAGGAGCTGGCCCCGCGCGCGGAGAAGGCCCAGGTGATCCTGGGGCTGGAGACCTACCTGAGCGCGGAGGCCCACCTCAAGATTCTCGACGCGGTCAAGAGCAAGTGGGTGCAGGTCTACTACGACGTCTACAACGCCAACCACAAAGGCCACGACTATCTCAAGGAGATCAAGTTGCTGGGCCGCGAGCGCATCTGCGAGGTGCATTTCAAGGAGGGCGGCAACTACCTGGGCTCCGGCAAGATCGACTGGCCGGCCGTGGCCGCAACGCTCCAGGAGATCGGCTATCGCGGCTGGCTGGTCCTGGAGACCACCAGCCCCTCCGGCGACCTGGTCGCCGACACGAAGCGCAACCTCGAATACCTCAAAAAGCTCTTCGCGTAACAAAGCAAACCGCCAAGCCGCCCAGGCCGCCAAGAAAAGCAAACAGAAGTCAGCAAAGAAAGCAACGAGCTCTTGTAATCTCTTGTTTCCTTCACTTCCTTCTGTTTTGTTCTCCTTGGCGTACTTGGCGTCTTGGCGGTTCAAATCACTTTCCCACCTTCCCACTTTCTCACTTTCCCGCGCTGTTCAGATCAGCACTCCTCGAACACCTCGATTCCCGTGAACCGCGCGAAGCGTTTCGCGTCCGTCATGTGGCTGCCGTAAAAGATCACCCGGTGCAGGCCGTTGGACCAGTTTTCCAGTAGCTTGCGGGCGTCGGACACCTTCACGGCGGCTTTGGTGCGGCAGCCCCGGTCCGAGTCGGGAATGGCCACGATCCGGCCGGTGGACAGCAGCAGGATGTTTGCGCCCCAGCTCTCAGCAGGGCTGGCCGCCAGGGACGGGGCCTGGAGATCCCGCGGGATCGCGCCAACGAGCTTGGCCATGGTGATTTCCTGGCCGACGCGCATCTTGGTCTGTAGCACCGCGCCCTTGTGATCCTCCAGGTGCGAGCGGATTTCGTAGGGGGCCGACTCTCCGGCCGGGCCATCCATCTTGGTGGCGGCCACGCAATGCGCGTGGATGACGGTGTTGTTGGACAGGTCCACCACCGGATCAGTCACGAAGCCGGGGACGCCTTCCATGTGCTGGAAGATGATCTGGGTCATCGTGGAAGGCAGGTCGGCCTCGCACACGCCGGCCAGTCCGAGATCATTGAGCCGGGCGAACCCGAAGCACGGATAGGCCGGCAGCCCGTGCGAGAACAAGCCCAGGCAGTTAATGGTGATCGCGAAGGCCTTTTCTTCGGCCATGACCTTCTGGAGGGCCAGGCAGAAGCGGGCCGACTTGGCGATCTCTTCGCGGTTGGGTTCGCGCACGCGCTGAGCGCCCTTGATCCACTTCTCCGTATCCGCCTCGACAGCCGCGGCGGGGATCGCGTCGTACGCCTCCACCAGCCGGGTGTGGTCGTAGGTGACCACCGTCGTGCCGAATTTCTTCTTGATATCGGCCACGTAGTCGGCCGGCGGCTGCCAGTTGTGCCCGCCGACGAACAGCACTCTGGTTTGCTTCATCCGCCCGATGGCCCGGAACACGCGCACGGCCTCCAGCACGTTCTCAAACCGGCTGGACGCGATGACGTCGATCTTCTTGCCCGTCCGTTGCAGGTCCGGCACGATGGACCATTCGTGCCCGCTGTACGGCGTGGCGAACAGTACGGTCGGCCGGCCCGAGTCGGCCATGATGTTCAAGAAGTCGCTGGTGCCCATGCACACCTGGACGGCCAGGATGCCGGCCGCGTCCTGGTGCGCCTCCATCAGTTCGGTCAGCGCCTTGGGGTCGTTCACGAAGGTGTTGCCCACGTACTCGATGTCACCCTGGCCGGGGACCTCGTCGAGGGCCTTCATGAGCCGCTCGTGTTCGGCCTTGGTGTCCAGGTCCGGCCGGGGCCAGCCCGGGTGTCGGCCGATGAACACCCGTAAGACCCTGGTTTTCCCAAATGAAAACGGTGACCCGCCGGCCTGCGCGGCCAGGGTCGCCTTACACAGCCCGCCGGCCACGGCTGTTCCCGCCGCAGCCGTCCCCAGTAACTCTCGCCTGCTGATTTCCGTGTTCATATCCTGGCTCCTTGTATGGTTCGCGCAACGACGACAACACGTAGAGATTGCGGAGGAGAATGCCCGAATGGCGGGGCGTGATGGTGAGACGGCAAAGCGCATGGCGCGTGTGCCACGGCTCTTGAGCCGTGCCGGGACAATTCCGACATGAGGCACTGCTCTTTTCTGCGGCGAATGATGGGCCAGGCTGCAAGAGCAATGGCACACACAAAGCAGCGGCGCGTCCCAGGATGTGTCGCAAGATCGCGCACGGTTAATGAGGGTTGCGTTGAGAATCTGGAATCACCAATCTGAAATTTGAAATCCCAAATCTCAAATTGTTACGTCTTTGCGTCTCAGCGTCTCGGTGTCTCCGCGTCTCCGCGGTTTAACTCTTCTCTGTGCCCTCTGTGGCCGAAACTCGTTCTCTGTGTCCTCTGTAGCCGCTCACGCCGACAGGCACTCCCACTCGATTCCCAGCTTCTTGATCGCGTAGCCGACCTCGCGGGTGCAGTCTCCGTAGCAGGTCATCCAGTGGAAACCGCGCATCTCCTCAAGCAGCTTGTGCCAGTCGCCCTCGATGGTGATGTCGGTTTGCGAGCGGCATATGGCGTGGAACGGGTTGCCGATCACCTTCCCGGTGAAGCCGACCCACTTTTTCGAGGCAAAATCGGGCACCACGTTGGTGGTCAGCGTGCCTTCCTTCATCGCCACTTTGGGGGCGGCGCCGTAGTCCGACTCGAAATGCGTGTGGATCTCCACCGGCTCGTAATTCTTGCCGTCCAGCTTGCGCGGGGCGGTGCAGTGGGCGATGGTCACCTGCCCGTGATGTGGCCAGGTGGGGTCGTTCAGGAACACCGGCAATCCGGTGATGTGGTGCATGAGCATCCCCGCGGGGATGACCACGAAATCGGACTCGCAGAAGGCCAGCAACCCCTCATCGTTGATCAGACTCAGAGGCAGGCAGGCGGTGGTCTTGGAAATGGGCATGACCGTGCCCATGCAGTGCTGGATGGTCATGGCCGTGGCTTCGTGGTCGGCCATCAGCTCTTTGAACGCGTGGTAGAGCACGAACGCGTTCTCGACCGCCTCGCGCTCGCACTTGAGGGTGACGCCGGGTTGGGCGAGATACTCGGCCGCTTCCTTTTTGGCCCTGGCCATCGCCTCGGCGCCCTGGCGGTACTTCTCGATGCGCTTGCCCAGCTCGTCGTAGGACACGTCGCGGATATCGAGATGCCACGTGTTGCGGGCGACCGGCGGAGCGAGCTTGCGGCCCTCGCCCCAGCCGCCGGCGCCGCCGATGGCGACGATCCGCTGGCCCAGCGTCAGACGCAGGGCGGCCAGTGCCCGCAGCCGCCAGGCCAGATCCTTGTACTCATCCACCACCACGTCGTCCACGTCGATCTGCTTGATCTTGTATTCGTCGGATGCCCGGCGCAGGAAATGCGGATGCAGGATCTCGTACCACAGCGAGACCGGTCCGGAGTTGTGCCGGAGGAAGAAGACGGTGGGGCGGTCGGGCGACATCAGGGCGTCGAGGACGGCCGTGCTGCCGCTGGACGCGTAGATGAGCATGGTGTCGCACTTGCCCGTGGCAACCTTCCGGGCCTCTTCGACGGTGCGTACGGCCGCTACCGGGAGCAACTTGACCTTCAAACCGTGAGCGGCCACCATCGCGCGCAGTTCGGCCTCGATGCGTTTGACCTCCGCAACCACGTCGCTCTCGTTCATCAGGCCGCCCCAGGGTCGCCAACTGGTTTGCTCGCGGCGCTGGTGCAGGGCGTAGACCAGTGCGGGCTGGACCACCAGCTCCTGGGCGGGCATGATCGCGGGCTTGCCGCCCTCTGCGGGCTGGGCGTTGGCCTCCTTAGCTCCCCCGGAAAGCATCCAAGACCCGATCGCGGTCGCACCCAGTCCGCCGATGAGCGCCCGGCGCGAAAGGCTCGCCTGGATGAGCGCCTCCCCGGCCTGGTGTAACGCGCTCGAGCAGCATCGGCATGAGCCGGCCGCGTGTGACAGTTGTTCGCGGTTCATTGGCTGTGTCTCCCTGTCGAGGTCAACAAGAGTTGCGAAAGCCCAGCGATGTCGTTCTCGCCAGCACTGGACCCCGGCATCCTAACCGGCGCGTGGCGCCGGTGTCAACGCCATGCCGATTACTTGCCTGAGTTGCCGTGCGCGCGGCGGTACGCCGCGCAGGCCTCCACGAAGGTCTTGAACAGTCTGCGGGTCACCCGGCTGTAAGGCAGCCGCTCGGGGTGCCACTGCACCGCCAGGATTTCCGGGCGCAGCGGATTTTCGATGGCTTCGATGATGCCGTCGTCGGCCACGGCGCTGGGGATAAAGCCCGGGGCTATGTACCGGATGGCCTGGTGATGATCGGAGATGACGCTCACGGTGCGCGCATCCAGAATCTCCGCCAGTCGGGTGCCGGGCATAACATGCACGTCGTGCCGGACTTTGCGTTTGCCGCGATGGCTGATGCGGATGCCCTTTTTCTTGGGGTGCAGATGCTGGTAGAGCGTGCCGCCCTCCAAGACATTGATGAGCTGCATGCCGTAGCAGATGCCGAAGATCGGCAGCCGGCGGCGTTTACCGGCCTGGTAGAGCCAGGTTTCGAAAGCGGTCCGCTTGGAATAGATGACGTGCGTATAGCTGCGCGGCGTCTCGCCGTACAGCCGCGGGTCCACGTCGTCGCCGCCCACGATGAGCAGTCCGTCGATGCCTTCCAGGAAGCGCTTCAGGACGCGCTTCTTGTGGGCCACCGGCAGCAACACCGGGTGCCCGCCGGCATTGTCGATGGCCATGGCGTAGCGGTGATCGCAGACCAGATCGTAATCGGCGTAATCCTTCCTTTTCGAGATCGTCTCGCAACTGATGCCGATCAGCGGGGCGTGGATTCGTCTACGCATCCACGGACGCTCCCTTCCGGCCGAGATAAACCGAATCGATGTTCGGCAGCTTCACCTTCAGGGCATCGGTGAAGTATTCGAGCGAGTTGCCGCTGAGCAGATCTTCCAGGCCGATGCTGTAGCGTTTGGCGAAGCGCCGCTGCCAGGTCTGGGGGTGCTCCTGGCGGGCGATCAGGGCGGCGTTGTGGATGATCTTGGCCCCGTTGTACCCGCGTTTGAGCAGCTTGAAGATGTCGTAGACTTCGCTGGGAACGTCCATTTCCTCGAACTCGTCCCGATACTCCCACAGAAAACGGTCGAGGTACTTGCGCGCGGGGATCCACTCGCCATCCCACGGCAGCCGGCACTTCATGCCCCGGGTTCCGGCGTCGAACCGGGCCTGAATGTAGTCCTCCTGATTGTGGATGGGGTTCGGCGCCCCCTTGCGGCGCAGCCAGCCCAGTGCGACCGCCTTGGTCACGCAAACGGCCGCCACAATGAATTCGGGAATGTTCGAGTCCAGCACGCGCAGTTCCAGCGTGGCCGGCTTGCGCTTCCGGCCGGGGCTGTAGACCATCTCGCGCGTATCTTTGGAGGTCAGCTCGCCGCGTTTGAGCGCCTCAAAGTAGGTGTCCGTGCCGCGCAGCAGGCGGTTGGAGGCCTTGGCCGTGATCTTTTTGTCCCACACCGGCGAGTTGGCCCCCATGGCGATGAGCAGCGGGATGTTGTCGTGCAGATGAGCGGCCAGCGAACGGGCCCGCGGCCGGGTCAGCTCCTCATTTGCAACGGACAGGTGCAAATGGGCGCCGGCGAACCGATTGGTCCATCCGCCGACCAGCAGGGGAATGTTGTGGTCCGGCTCGCCGTGCTGTTGACCGTAGAGGTTCCGCAGGTATTTGCGAAGCCCGCTCTTCAGCAGGAACAATGATTCCCGAACCGTCTCAAACGGGCGGCTGTTGTATTCACTGCCGATGCTGGTATCGCGAGCGAACCGTTCTCCGTTCTCAGACACCCCGGGGCGCGGCCGGGACAGACGGCGCCCAATCTGGTAATCGGCCGCCCCAATGCTGTACGCTTCGATCTCGACGCCGATCACAATGCGTTTGTGAAAGCCGTTCAAAGGACTGGACTCTGGGCAGGAGCGCGGGCACGGTCGATTCCAGGCCGTAGAGGTCGATATTCAGGTCCCACGCTGCATGCATCAAACATGACCTTTCTGCGACGGTCCGGGGGCAGACAGGGGTCTGCTCTCACCGCCGCGACCACGCATAAGGATAATCAGGAAGCCGTTGCAAGGGCAAGCAGCCTTTCAGATGAACCTGGACTGATCCAGGCGATGAGAGGCTTCAACAATCAGGCTGGCCGAACATCAGGGGCGCTGGGTCGGCTGAGATTCAACTTCTTTGACCACAGTGATTTGTGGCTTACCCATGGTGATCCAGACCGAGCCGGCGAGTTCGGCCACGCCGCCGTCATTCCCATCGCTGAGCCCCAGGACGATATGGCTGGGGTCTACGTCGGTTTGTTCAAGTGCGGCGTCCACGTCCACCCACTGACCCTCTATGTAGAACTGCGTCCACAGGTGGCCGACGAAGACCCGCTCCCGGCCCAGGAACTCATCCGTATACACAAACCCCGTCGCGAGGCGAGTGGGAATGCCCACGGCCCGGCCCAGGGCCGCCAGCAGCACGCCGTGCTCGGTGCAATCTCCCTCCTTGCTGCGGGCCACTTCGCCGGCGGTGGCAAAGCCGACGCTGAGGTCCTTGGTCTGAACGTAATTGCTCACGAACGCGCGCAGCCGGTCGGCCAGCTTCATGGGGTCTTTCTCTTCTCCGGCGGCTTCTTTGACCAGCCTGGCGACTGCGGGGTCTTTGTAGTTGAGCACGGATGAGGCGGCCAGGTAACGCGCGCGCTCTTCCTGGCTCAGGGCCGTGCCGGCCGGCTTGGCCGGGCGGGCCGAGTGCCGGGTGTTGGTCAGCGTTACGGCGTCGTTCTCCTGGCTGACGATTTTCTGCATGTCCGTTTCGGGAAGCCGCGGCAGCTTATCCTTGCCATCCCACCGGAGCCGGAAGGTGATTCGGGCGGCCTCGCGGTCGATCGGCTCTTTCACCGTGATCAGCGTCCGGCCCATGATGTCGGCGGGGTCATCCTCGGCCAGGGCCACCGCCTTGGGACAGGCGATCATCACCACGGGAATGTCCATGACGTTCATTTCCATCCGCACCGCGTCGCCTGCCTCGGTCAGCCAGATGGTGGTAGCGATCTCCGTTGATTTCCCGAACAGCCCGGGAATCGTGAGCGTCTGCCGGCTGCGGATGGTTTCCACCTTCCGGCCGAACAGATCGATCTGCTCCCTATCGAGAATCTCGACCTTGGCGGTGGTGAGCTTGTCCGGGGCGATGGTGGGGTCGTAGAGGGACAAATCGTAGCTGGTGCCGGGTTTGAGCCCGCGGTCGATCTGCTCGCGATAGGCGCCCCAGCTCATGCGCGCCCCTTTGGGCAGCGTGTAGGTCTTTTTGTCCGTGGCGAGGCCGAACTGGCGGGTGACAATGGTGACCTTGCCATCGGCGAAGGTGCCCGAAGTGGAGGTGGGAATTTTGCCCAGCGACATCCGGCTGGAGAACTTGAGAGGCTCACCGGCCAGCGTCTCCTCGGTTTCCTGGGTCATTTTGACGGTCAGCGCCCCCTCGCCTCGCCCGGCGATCATGGTCATCTCGTTTCGCGTTCTGATCACGTCGCCCCCGTCGCGCTTCACGCGCTCCATGGTCGCGTGCATGTGGCCGCTTTTGGCGCCGGCCAGCATGACCGCGTACCACTCGTTGGCGAAGACGCCTTGAGGTGGATCATTGACATCCAGGGCCAGGGCCGGGACCGCCAGAACGGTTATCAGCAGGGCGCAGGTATGCTTTTTCATACCTTTGTTATACACGCCTCGTGCCTGAAGGACGAGACGCTCTTCGCGTAGAGTTCGGTAACGTCGCACCGCACGAGAAAAAGGTGTACAATAACTGATGGGCATTCGGGCGAAGCACACACGGGGAAAATGGGGCCCGGCGGATTGTCAGTAGCGCCTGGCGGGTGAAACCGGCAGGCTCCAGCCAATACGAGGGAATGCACGAGCGGGAGGTGCATTATGGTCTTTCGTCCCACGTCAAGACGGTTCGAGTGGGTAGCGGGCGCTTCGGCTTTCACGCTGATGGAAGTTCTGGTTGTCGTAGGCATTATCGCGGTCCTGGTGGCGCTTCTGGCCCCTTCACTGGCCGCCGCTCGCCAGCAAAGTCGGGCCGTGGTCTGTGCCAACAATATCCGTCAGATTGGCGTGGGTTGGCATCTGTATGCCCAGCAATGGCAGGAGGTCGCCGTGGCCGGTCGGTTCCCCAAGATCGCCGGGTCTACCAATCTCTATTGGGTGGGAAACGGCTGGAAGTACCGCGCCCGCTGGTACGCGATGCTCGGTGCCCAGGTACGGTTGTTCGCTTTCTCCAAGCCCAGCCCCGACCCCGCCCTGGATAACACCCAGCCGGTGGACGGCGAGGTCTTCCTCGACCCGGAGGCGCCCGAGTACATTAACGCTCGCAACTATCCATATGGCTATAACTTCCAGTTCCTGGGCAACAGCCGGTCGCGGCTCGGGGCCGGCCCGACGGACTGGGTTCGCTGGCCGGTGAAGGTCGGCCAGATCAAGACCCCGGCACGCACCGTTATGGCCGCTGATTCGCTCGGCACCGCCGCCAGCACGCCCACCGCCGAGCGGTTGCCCTACGATCCGACCGGCACTTCCGCCAATACCCATCCATCACGTGTCGTCAATCACGGATGGGCCCTCGATCCGCCCCGGCTGACGGCCACAGGCGACTTCTGCGATGACGGTCTCCGGGGTCAAGCCCGCTCCGCTCCGGACGAAAGGCACCGTGGCAAGGCCAACGTGATCTTCTGCGATACCCACGTCGAGCGCCTGCGCTCCAAGCAACTGGGCTACGTGGTGAACGACGACGGCACGGTCCCCCTGACCGGGGCGGGGAGTAATTCTCTCTTTTCAGGTACCGGCCGCGACGATGACCCGCCGCCCATCCAATAGACGGCCTGCGTCCGGCTCAGCGACGCGTGCTGGCGCGATGCTGACCAGCCCGGCCCAACGTCCCTCTTGATCGCACCGGGAGTTGGAGGCGGATGCCTGTGGGAATGGAATATGTTTATTTTCGGTGATATTTGCAGGGCTTAGCCGGCCTCTGGAGCACCCCCTTTTGTTGCCACGAAAAAAAGATTTTGTTGCCACGAAAAAAAGACCGTTCTTTTCGTGGATGGATTGCCCCAGGCACTCCGCGTCACCCCGCCATAAACATATTGCCGCACCCCGACGACCAGTCCGGCCATGTTTGACGCCTTGCATGGCCCGTGGTACACATAAGCTTAGCCGGAGCCTACACTCCCCCGGCGGGACGAGTAGTGCTGTCCGGTGCCGCCTCTGGAGCTGTGGCACAGGCTTTCTGAGGCATGGGTTCCGACCCGTGCCGGCATGGGCAATGAGGCCTATGCGCGCTGACACTGCGATTGCGGAGTCCCTTGTGAAAACCTACATGCCCGCCATTCTCGTCCTGTTGATTCTCGGCCTGCTCGTGGGAGTGGGTTTCCTGACCGCTGATCTGTTGGTTTCTCCCGAAGCCGCCTTCAATCAGCAGGTGGACCAAAAGGTTGAGCGGGCCGAGCGCCTGCTGGCCCAATATGAGGGAGGTCAGCCGTTGCTGCTGGCCGCCCTTGAGCGGCTCTCGGCCGTACAGGCTGAATCAACCACCCAGCCGGCCATCGAAGAACCGCTTCCGGATGATGCCGCCGGAGGTGAGAAGCCCAACCTGCTTCGCGAACAGCAGCAGGATCTCGACCGGCATCGCGATGAGCTGCGGCAGAAGCTCGTCAACATGGGCGGAGATACGCAGACAGCTGCCGCCGAATTCGATTCCGAGGAGGATCTTCGGCGTCTGGTCCAGGCCAACGTGGACCTGCTCACGAAGGCCCTTGCGGCCACGCGCGAGGCCATCGGCACCAGCGAGGGCGAGTTCAGCGGTTCTTCGCATCCCGTCGCCACGCGGTTGGAAGCGATGCTGATTTACCACCAGGTCGATCTCCAGCGGCGGCAGGCGTCAATCCATCGGGCGCATTCCGATGTGCATCGTGGCGAATTCAACCAGGTGTTGTTGACCTGGCGCGAGGCGGATAACCGGGTCAAAGCCCTGCAGACTGAGCTGAACGGTACAACTGGCGCTCCCGCGGAAGGTGAAGCCGTCCCGTCCATGGACGGGCGGATTGAGCAATTGCAGGCTAAAGCGCGCGAGACCGATACCCAGATTGCCGAAGCCCGCCAGGAGGTCGATCGCCTCTCGGCCGCGGTGGCGGAAGTGAAGGGGAAATTGGACCAGGCTCGCAGCCGGGCGGACGCCGCCACCAGACGCATGATGGAACTGGAGGATGCCGGCATCGATGCGTCCGATCCGGATGCCATCAAGCGTTTCACCGAAGCGTACAACCAGGCCGCCCGGACGGAGCGCGAAGCCTCGCGCGAGGCTGACGCCCTGGAGTACGGCATCCTGCGGAACGCCCGCCCCGAGGCTCAGGAAGAGAACGAAATCCTCACGGCTCCGCTGGTTCCCGCCCAGGCCGGCCAGGAAATCACGCCCCAACTCGGGCTGGTGGCTTTGGAGGCGGACCTGAGAGCCGCCAAGGCCCTGCTGGAGACCCGCCAGGCGCTGCGCAAGCAGATCGACGCCCAGATCAAGGTTTTGGAAACCCGCCGGGATCAGCTCAAGGCCGACCTGGCCAAGGCGGAAAGCTGGCGGGATTCGCTGGTCAAGGAAGCGACCGGGCGAGCCCAGGCGGCCATTGCCGAAGCGATTGCCGCCGAAAAGCTGGAGAACGAGGCCATCGCCAAGGTGACCGAGGAAGGGTTGCCGGCGGCCGAGCGGGCTGAGGGCGCTGCGAACCGGCGCGGCAGCGAGATTCAGGACTTCCACCGCCAGCAGATGGCCGGTTCACCGGCTACGGGCTTTATGACCGGTTACGTTCAGACGGTTGCCGGTGACCTCGAACTGGAGCGGGCCCTGTTGTTGGCCCAGCAGGCTCAGTCGCTGAATCGCCACGAGCCCCTGCTGGCCGCGCTGGTGCAGATGGGCATCGATCCGGGCAAGCTGGCCGTGGTCCAGGCCGGCGAGGACTCCTCGGCTGAGGCCGCCGCGATGCCGGCCGGCACTCCGACGACCCAGCCCCAAGGCATCGCCGAAGCCGCCAATGCCGCTCGCACCCAGGCTCTGGAGGCGGCCAAGGCGGCCCTGAAACACTACGAGGACGCAAGCGGTCAGTTGAATCGGCTGTGGCTGGTACACACGCAAATGGCGGCTGTTCATTACCTGATGGCCAGCCTGACTACCGGCGATGAGGCCCAGAAGCACCGGGCGAATGCGGCCAGAGAGTACCAACTGGCCACCCGTGACCGGCCCGACCGGCCGGAGAGCAAGGCGTATCGGTTTGTCACCGAAGCCCCGCGCTAAACAGATTGAAACAGTCCGGGGCGGCGAGCACGTATAGGGTTCGCCACTTGGGTGCAGGCGCCTGGCCGGTGTAGTGGCGCGGGCGCATCATCACTTTCTCGGCAGAGGCTGGTTCTCGCATTCCGCTCACAGAGCAGTGTACACGCCCTGCCAGGAGAGGCTCTTACTTGCAGCAGGACAGATCCATGATGCTCGGCGAATCCCAGGAGGAGTTTCTTAAACGCGTTCGCACGGCCCTTTCTGACCGGGGTGCCCCCGTTGATCTGCCTGAGGAACACGAGATAGCTCGCATTATCGACTCCGGCCGGGACATCGTCAGCGAGTTTGCCCAGCGCGCCGAGCAGGCCAAGATGACGACCTGTCGGGTCCAGGATGAGGACGCTCTGCTGGACAAAATCGCCGAAATTGCCCGTCAGCTCGGGGCCACCAGCGCGGTGGTTCCCGACGACGGCCTGCCCGCCCGCGATCGTATCGTGGCTCGCCTCGAACAGGAAAACCTGCGCGTGCTGGATGCCGATGATCGCGAAGCCGCTTTTAGCGCCGATCTGGGCATCACCGGGGTCACGTCTGCGATTGCGGAGACCGCTTCTCTGTGCCTGACCAGCGGCGGCGGGCGTCGCCGTCTGGCCAGCCTGGCTGTGCCCGTACACATCGCGGTCGTACGCGCCGAACAGATCGTGCCCGACCTGCTGGACTGGGCCGCCCAACAGACTGCAGAGCCGCCGGCCAATCAGACACTCGTGTCCGCTCCCAGCAAGACGGCCGATATCGAACTGGCCCTGGTGATGGGCGTTCACGGTCCCAAACAGGAATACGTCATCATTCTTGGTTGATGTTGGATCGTGGCCGGGAGGCAAGCTCGACTCCGGGGCCGCATGCTCCCATCATGTTCAGTATTGACAGGCGGTTACACACCTCCTGGAGTTGGCCGTCCTGCCTTCGCGCGCACTTTATCGGTCGAGACTTGGTTCGAGACTCGTCAGTTTGCTTTTGACCCTTGCCCCCGCGCTCACTAGGATGGTGGAACTGTGACCGAGGTCGCGACGCCTCCGACGACAGGTCTTCGGCTTGTCTTTCAGCGCAAACGCCTCGTTCGAATCTTTCACAATTCCTCTTTCTTGAGGTGTCGGCATGAAACGTCTTTGCAAGACATTGTCTTTACTATCTGGCCTGACCCTGGCGGCTGCGCCGGCCTGGGCCCAGACCACTGCCCCGGCCACCACACGCCCGGTCCTGCGGCTTGGGCAGGGCTCAGTCGCCACGCGCCCGGCTTCCGACGAGGTGGCTTTTACTCTCAACGGCAAGAAGTTCACTGAAGGCGATCTGGAGAAGACCTTCCGCCAGCTCATGGGCGGTGGTCAGTTGCAGATGGATGAGAGCCAGATGGCCCGGCTGATGCAGGCCTCCCGGCGGCAGCTCATCGACGCGATGATCCGCGATGAGTTGCTTCGCGGGGAAGCCGAGAAACACAAGATCTCAGTCACCGATGCCGACCTGGAAGCGAACGCGGAGAAGCTCCTGCAACGGACCCTCAAAGAACGTTCAATGAGTCGCGAGCAGCTCGACCAGGAGATAAAGCGGCAAGGCAACATCACGCTTGATGAGCAGATGAAGCGCATCAAGGAAGATCCCCGCTTCTACAAGCACGTGCTGCAGGAGAAGCTTGGGCAGGCGATGTTCAAGAATCTCGAAGTCAGCGAAGAGGAAATCCAGAAGCGGCATCAGCAGGACCGCAGATACGCGGCCCAGGTTCAGGCCAGCCATATCCTGATCCGGGCGGATGCAAGTGAAGCTCCGGAGAAGCGTGAAGAGGCCCGCAAGAAGGCGGAGGAAGTGCTGGCCGAGGTCAAGAAGCCGGGCGCGGATTTCGCCGAGTTGGCCAGGAAATATTCTGACTGCCCCTCTAAGAGTCGGGGCGGCGATCTGGGCTTCTTCCCCCGGCAGGGCGCCATGGTGGAGCCGTTTGCCGCGGCCGCTTTTGCCCTGAAGCCCGGAGAGGTCAGCGGCGTGGTGGAAACCAACTTCGGTTATCACATCATCAAGACCACCGACACCCGGCCGGCCAAGGACCTCGACGCGGTTCGCGAAGAAATCAAAGACGAAGTGCGGGCCAGCAAGGTGCAGTTCGAGTTGCAGAAGCGACTCCAGGAACTTCGGGCCGAGGCCAAGGTGGAGTACCCGCCGGGCAAGGAGCCCGCGACGCAGCCGGCGCTCGGGCGTTCCCGGCCCCCTGCTCCCACGGGCGGACGGGCCGCCACCCAGCCGGTATCGTGAGGCTTACGGAAAGAGGCACAGAGAAACGGTGAGACAAAAAGGCCGCGGGCGAATAACCGCGGCCTTTTCCCTGCGCGCCGGGCTTGGTTCATACGGTTTCCGTTACAAACCTGGGTAGATTCCTGCCCGGTTGTTGGTCGCCGCGCTGCTGATCGCTTGAATCTTCGCGCCCCCACCTCTGATGACGTTTGATTCTCTAAGCGGGCAATGGCGGGCCGGGTGGCCTACCTCTTCCAGAGGTGGGCCACCCGGCCCAAATGAATCGTGTGCGTTGTTCCGCATCCAACAGGGCGGGGCTCATCAATGCACGAGTTTGAATTGGGATCGGTATGAGTGGGCTTGGCCGGCCCGCGCTTGCGCTTCGGGCGCAGAATGGGGGCTGCTTGAGCCCAGGTGGGGCGCCCAACGCACAGGATTCATTGGGGATCCGTATTACTCGGCGACCAGGTTGAACTTTTCGAGATTGACATCCGTCCGGCCGGTGTAGATCTTCGTGGCCCGGGTCCCGACTTTCACCTGGTAGACGAAATAGAGAGCGTAGTCGCCCGTGAAATCCTGCCGCTTGATCCGCTCGAAGTGGGGCAGCTTGGCGAATACGTCGTCGCCCTGGCGAGCGGTCTCGTCCAGCAGAACCATCTCAAAGGTGGGTCTGCCGCCGACGCGGGCCAGGCCGTACATGCCCACTGGCAGGTAGGCGGTGCCGCGGGCATCATAGAGCTTGTAATCGGCGATGTTATCGCGAGCAAACCCCATGGCTTGCCCCAGCACGCTGCCCGGTTGGAGCTTCTCCAGGTTGACCTGGATCAGGCGCATGTCGGACGGCACATAAATGCTCTCGACGGGGGAACTGTTGCCCGGGACCGGCTGCCAGTCATCCGTGAGGGTGGCCAGCAGGCGGCCGCCTCTGATGGCGCCGTTGGAGACTTCCGCGTTGCCCCCGTACTGGGTAAGCGGCGTCTCGAACGGCAGCTTGTCGGATACGAGGGCTTCCCGTGCCGGGCCGATGCCGGAGACGCGGTCATGATTGGAGGTGCTGCGGTTTGAAGGACCGGAGGGGCGCCGGCTGGCTCCTCCCGATTGCGGCGCCGGCTGACGCGGCGCGGGGGATGGTTCGGCCGCGCTGCCGTTGGCCGGGGCCTTGGCGCCCGGGGCTCCCAGGGCGACCGGTCGCTTTTTGTTGCGGTCCATGCGGGGGGTGATTTCCGCGCGGGCATTCTGCTTCAGTTCGACGAAGCTGCCCTCACCAAACTCAGCGTTCTCCGGCACCTCGAAGACGAAGTCGAGCTTGTTGTCCTTGCCGCCCGGGCTGCGGCTGATGATTTCCCCGGCCCAGGTCTGCACCAGCTTGTTGCCGGCCTTCGCATCATTGATGCCGACGAGGAAGTACTCGCCGGACTCGCCCCGCTGCTCGTCCCGGATCACCAGGCGCACCTGCTCGGGGGTGAACTTGAGCGAATCGGCATTCGAGAAGGCCACGCGGACCGCCAGTCGCTTGTGCCCCGGCTTGGGTTGGTTCTTGCTGGCCACCAGAGAGAGCTTCTTGGGGTCTTCTTTGCTGGAGCTTTCGCGGGTGAAGAATTCGTTCTGCCGGATATCCCAGTAGCCGTCCACGTTCATTTCGGACGTGGTGGTCGTGGACATCTCGTCGCCCATGCGGGCCCGCGAGCGGTAGGCCTGGGCCATGAAGTCCGGATAGAAGTCGCCCAGGCGGTTTCGGCCGTGCAGGGCGTTGCCGGAGAGGTGCGAGACCAGCGCTACCGTGAATTCATCCTGCCGCAGCCAGGGGCTGCTGCGAATGTATTCCAGTTGGGCGGGGTCCTTCTGAGGCAATTCGGCATCGGGGATCGGCTGGTTCGTGCCCTTTTCCACCAGCGGCATGCGGGCAAAGCTCAGGATCGTGGTGCCAAACGGCAGCATCTCGAAACCGATGGAGAGCATGCCCACCACGATCATGCCGGTAATGAACCCGAGCACGCCTCCGCCGGCGCGATCCACATAGAGGGGGAATTGCAGGTTGCCCTTGATGAGGACGTCCAGGAACGTGCGCAGCACCAGCAGCGAGACGATGAAGATGCCCAGCAAGGCAATCGCCCGGCCGTGGTCGGGCTGATACTCCTTGAGGAGGGCGAAGTAGAGATCCTCGTAGAGGCCAAACGCCAGCGCGGCGGCCAGGATGGCCAGGATGCAGTTGATCAGGGCGGTAAACAGCCCCTGCAGCCCTTCATAGAAGGCGACGGCCAGGATCAGGACGGCGGCGAAGAGAGAAAACCACATGTTTATTGACCCCCTTTCTTCGGGGCAGCGCCCTGGCTTGGAGCCGGACCAGGTCGGTGGGGTGGCCGGCCGGCGCCTCCTCCACGGCTCGGGGGCGCGTCTTCATCGCGCATGACCCGAAGCACCTCATTCATGCTGGTGACGCCGCTGATGACTTTCTGGATGCCCACCTCCTGGAGGAAGAGCATGCTGTTGCTGCGCGCCTGGGCGCGGATATTGTTGATGGGTTGCCCGTTACGGATCATGTCGCGCATGGTGTCGTCCACCACGAGCAGTTCGAACACGCCGGTCCGTCCGAAGTAGCCGCTGGCCTGGCAGTTGGCACAGGGCGGCAACGGGTTGCCCTTGGCGTCAAACAGTCCCTCCGGCGGCGGTGGACGGTAAAAGTGATCGATCTTGTCGGCCGGCAAGTTGGCTTTCTTGAGCAGGGCGACGTCGGGTTTGTAGGCCTGCCGGCAGGCGATGCACAGTTTGCGAATGAGCCGCTGGCAGGATACGCCCAGTAGCACCGAGGCCACGCCGTCGGTGTCGCCGGCCAGGCTGATCAGTTTCTTGAGGGCCTCGAAGCTGTCCTTGGCCTGGATGGCCATGTAGATCTTCTTGCCGTCCTGGGCGGCCTTGACGGCCAGATGCGCGGTCTCGCGATCGGGGCAGTCGCTGATCATGACCACGTCCGGCTCGCGCCGCAGGATGGTCTGAAGCTGCCGCGAGTAGGGGGCGTCAGCCTTGGTGGGATCGAAGATGTTCTGGGTGATGTTTTCGAGCTCCATGAGCGGGGAGCGTTCGATGGTCAGCAGGTTCTGCATGAAGGCATCGTGGGCGCGAAGCGCGGCGTAGAGCGTCGTGGTTATGCCGCTGACCCTCGGCCCGCTGACGATGATCAGCCCGGAGGGCTTCGCGCAGATTTCCTCGAACTGCTTCTGCTGGGCCTCGGTCATACCCAGGTCGGCGATGCGGAGCCGGTTTTCGTCGCCGACGATCTTCAAGTTCAGACGCTCGCCCTGGGTGGTGCCGCTGGTGGCGACTTTAATGGCGGTCATGTTTGCCTTGGTGCCGCTGATAGCCGCGCTGAACGAGCCCTGCTGGGGCTTGCGCCGTTCGTTGACGTCCACGCCGGCAACGCCCTTGAGGAAGTTGAGGGCCAGTTCGGCGTTTTCCCGGGGGATCAGATCGTGCCGGGGTGTGGGCACGCCGTCGACCAGGTATACGAGCTTGACCGCGTTGGGCGAGACGACCATCTCCACCTCGGTGGCCCGGCGCCAGAGGGCGTCGAAGAGCAGCGTCTGCGCGGCCTCGTAGGGGTCCACCTGAGTCGGGTCGGTTGGAACGGTCACTTTCTTGTTATCGTGGGCGGTCAGCCGGACGCGTTCGACGGCGTCGTAGCCCTCATCTTTCTTCCGGCCCATGCCGGCGAGCTTGGATTTAATGTGCCGGGGCGTAAACACCCGGGCGTTCACATCCACCATCCCATTTCGCATGATCACGTAGATCGCGCAGGTGCCCGCAGTGATGAGGAACCACAGGCCGAAGCCGGCGGCGAACAGGCCGGGGGTCTTCCAGGGCAGCATGAGCCAGACCACTAATCCGACCGCGCCACCGCCCAGCACGACGCCGTTCCACAGCTCGCGGTTCATCCGCTTGACGAAGACGGTGTCTTTGTCCACCCATTGGCAGAACGCCAGCCAGGGGAGTATGGCCACCAGGATCAGGGCGATTCGCACAGGGCTGGTGTAGCCGCCGGGCGGAGGCAACTCTGCCAGAGGGGCACCCACCGCCAGGGACGCATTCAGGAGGCCCGATCCCAGGATCAGAGCGCCCCAGCGGGCCGTTTGGGAAGGGAAGAGATTCATGGCAAGTATCGCTCAGCACGAAACATAACACTGTCTTCAGGACCGCCCATCGGTCGGGAGCAGCTTCTTCATCATAACCGCAACCGCCCGGTGTGAGTAGGGCGGCGGGGCGGCCTGAGACCCGATGGGGTCCATACCGGTTGAGGGGGCCGGCCGGGTCCTCCCCGGCCTTTGCGCCCAAAGCGACTCCGAGCCAGTCCGTACCCTTCTTGCCTGATGGCAAGCACATCAGGACTGGTTGAGCCGCGCCATGCGTGTTCGGTTTTCTCACCCCTGCCTGTGGTACCCGTTTTGACCGGATTTCCTGCCCATTCCGGCTCTCTCAGCCCAGAATGGCAGCCCCGCCGGTGCTGATGCCCTTCAGTCGCATCTTTAATTCTTGCGGGTTGGGTGAAGCTGCATAGGCCGTTGAGGTCTCAATGAACTCATTTTCCACGAGGTTCTTGAGGCACTCATTCATGTCCAGCATGCCTTCGGCCTGGCAGGCCCGGATGACCTTGCCGATTTCATCCTCACGCTTCTCATCGATCAGCTTGCGGATGGTCGGATTGGCAAACATGATCTCGACCGCCGGTACCCGGGCAATGCCGGGCTTGATGCAAGGCAGAAGCTTCTGACAGATGATAGCTTGAAGGTTGAACACCAGGGTCTGGCGGACGAGATCGCGGGAGCCCTCCGGGAGCAGGTCGAGCACACGGGTGACGGTCTGGGCGGAGCCCGAGGCGTGCACGGTTCCGAAGACCAGGTGGCCGGTTTCGGCGGCATTCAGTGCGGCCATGAAGGTTTCGGCGTCGCGCATTTCGCCGACCAGCACGACGTCCGGGTCTTCACGCATGAGGTACTTGAGGGCTTCGCCGAAATCTTTGACGTCGATGTGTACCTCGCGCTGGTTGATGAGGGCTTTCTTATCCTCAAAGAGATACTCGATCGGATCCTCGATGGTCACGATGTGACAGGCCCGATGGGCGTTGATGTAATCGAGGGCGGCCGCAATCGTCGTGGACTTTCCGGAGCCGGTGATACCTGCCAGGAGCACGAGGCCCTGGTGGTATTCAGTGATTTTGTAAATCGATTTCGGAAGGCAGAGCTGATCAAAGTTGAGAATCGTCTTGTTGACCCGGCGGGCAGCCACGCTGAGGGTGCCGCGTTGACGGAAGATGTTGACGCGGAAGCGGTCGGAGCCGCCAAGCTGGTAGGCGAAGTCGGAAGCGCCTCGCTCGGCGAGCTGGCGCTTCTGCTGGTCGGTCATGATCTCGAACCAGATGGCTTCCACTTCCTCGGCGCTCAGGGGCGGACCTTTGATGGGGCGCAACTCGCCCTTGTAGCGGACGTGCACGCGGGCGCCGCTCTTGAAGTGCAGGTCGGAAGCCTGGATATCCACCATGTACTTCAGGTACTTGTGGATCTTCGGCTCCTTCTTGGGCGTGGCGGGTATCCCCTGACCATTGTCCCCAGACGCGCTCTCGCTGTCCGAAATGTTCATTTCCAGCCCGCTATCCGCTTTGATGTCCGTATCTGCCATGATGCAATCTGCCTCCTCCAGGCTCACAGCCGAACCGGGATGCCCCGGTCGGCCATGAAACGCTTGGTTTCATGAATGCTGTAGGTTCCAAAGTGAAAAATGCTTGCCGCCAAGGCGGCATCGGCCTTGCCGATCGTGACGGCATCGGCCAGATGCTGCGGGCAACCCGCCCCACCGGACGCCACGACGGGGATGGTAACGGCCTCGGCCACTGCCCGGGTGATCCCCAAATCATAGCCGTTCTGCGTCCCATCAGCGTCCATACATGTCAGGACGATTTCCCCGGCTCCAAGTTCTTCCACGCGTTGGGCCCAGGGGACGGCTTCCAGCCCGGTGGGGATTCGCCCCCCGTTGATGTGGACGTCCCAGACCTCGCGGCCGTCGCGGCGGACTCGCTTGGGGTCGATGTTGACCACGATGCACTGGCGGCCGAAGCGTTCCGCCGCCTGACGGATGAAGTCGGGGTTGCGCACCGCGGCGGAATTGATGGAAACCTTGTCGGCTCCGGCGTTTAAGAGTCTGCGAATATCTTCCAGGTGACGGATGCCCCCGCCGACGGTGAGGGGCATAAAGACCTGCTCAGCGGTCCGGGCGACCACGTCGAGGAGGATGTCGCGTTGTTCGTGGCTGGCGGTGATATCGAGGAAGACCAGCTCGTCAGCCCCGGCCGCCTCGTAGCCGCGGGCGATTTCCACGGGGTCGCCGGCATCGCGCAGATTGATGAAATTGACTCCCTTGACTACCCGACCGGCATGCACGTCGAGACAGGGAATAATGCGCTTTGCAAGCATCAACCGCTACTCATTCAGCAGGACACATCGAGCAAATCCTGGCCAATGGCTGGCCACTCCAGCCTGGGGCGGGTGTCACCGACCCTGGCCTTCGCCCCCTCCCAAACCCGGTCGAGGACTGAAGGTATGGCCCTTCGGCGGGAACGGATCTGGCCGGCCAAGACGATTCGTTCAGCAGACCGGAATCCGTTATCGGTATTGTATCTGTTTGTAAGTGCCCCGTTCAAGGGGAGGATCTTCCCATTGGTATCACACGAAGGGCCGCTGTTTCGGGGGTGTTCAGGAAGTCGCGGGTGGCTTTTACCCGCTGCTGAATCGTACATTTGGGTATCACCGGCCTGTACCGGGGTCCGGTAAGCCTTGATCAACCAACTCGGAGAGAACCAGATGCTGGACACGCGGATGGGGGAAGTGTTGTGCCGGATGGGGATTATTCAGAAGGAGGATATCGACAGGATCCTGAGCCAGCAGCGGCAGACCCGACAGAAGTTCGGGCAGATCGCGATTCGGCTGGGCCTGGTTACTCAGGAGCAGATCTGGGAGGCCTGGGCGCGGCAACTGGCCGAGCGCGAAGGCATTGACCTGGATGCCGTGGGCAGCGACACCCCCGCGGTGGAGACGCTCCCGCTGGCAACGGCCCGGCGTTTTGGGGTGGTTCCCCTTCGGCTGTGGGGTCAGAACCTGGTGGTGGCCGCACCGGCCGACATCTCCGGTGCGACGCTGGAGCAACTGGCCCGGGAGACGGGGTGCCAGATTCACGTGTGCGTTTCGACGTCCTCCAGCATTCGCGAGCACCTTCAGCGGCTGTCCGAGGCCATGTGCGCCGCCTGAGCGACCGGCGGACCGGCAGTCGCTGTCGGGCCATCGGGCAGGTCTCGGCCGAAGGGGATCTCCTGCAGAGGGATTTCCGGGTGTTTGGAGGCGAAGTAGCGCAGCGTCCAGTCATTCGGAAAGAGCAGGACGGCGTTGTCGGACGCATCCCGGGCCAGTTTGACGCCGCCGGGCAGGATCAATTCGCGAAGCTGATTGCCGGATACCTCCGGGGAAACCCAGCGCAGGACGGTCCAGGGAGCCGGCTCCAGGCGGGTTTCGACGTTGTACTCGGTTTGGAGGCGGTACTGGGCCACGTCGAACTGGAGAGCGCCCACCGCGCCGAGGATGGATACCCGGCGCGCCTCGTCGGGATCGTGGAAAAGCTGGATAACGCCTTCGCGTTCGAGTTGTCCGAGGCCCTCGCGGAACTGCTTGGCCTGGGCGGTGCCGGCGTGCAGATACGCGAAACACTCGGGGGCGAAGGGGGGGATGCCGTGATAGATGAGACTGCCATCCTCGGTGAGGGTATCGCCCACGCGAAATTCTGAATGGCCGACGATGCCGATGATGTCGCCGGCGAAGGCTTCGTCGATGGTCTCGCGGTCCTGGCCGAAGAGTTTGTGGGAGCTGGCCAGGCGCGTCCTGCGCCCGGTGCGCGGGTGAATGACGGTCATGTCGCGTTTGAACTGTCCGGAGCAGACGCGGACGAAAGCCAGCGTATCGCGATGCCGGGGATCCATGTTGGCCTGGATCTTGAAGATGAAGCCGGAAAACTGGGCGAGATCGGGTGGTACCGACCGGCCAATGGCCTCGCGCGGACCGGGGGCGGGGGCCAGCTCCAGGAAGGAGTCGAGCAGCAACTGGACGCCGAAGTTATTGGCCGCGCTGCCGAAGAACACCGGCGTGAGATCGCCCCGTCGCACAGCCTGGCGGTCGAACGTGGCGCCGGCGACCGTAAGCACCTCCAGCTCCTCGACAACCGGATCGAGCAGATGGGCGGGGATTCTCTCGCGGACCAGCGGATCGGAAAGGCCGGCCACCTGGACCGGGGCCTTGTAAGCCCCGCCGGGGGTGCGTTCGAAGAGATGCATCCGGCTGGTGAGACGATCGAAGACGCCGCGGAAATCCGGGCCGGAGGCCAGCGGCCAGTTCACCGCATAAGCTTGCATCCCGAGGACGCTTTCCAACTGGTCGAGCAGCCAGAGAGGTTCGCGCGCCGGGCGGTCGAGCTTGTTCATGAAGGTAAAGATGGGAATCCGCCGGCGACGGCAGACCTCGAAGAGCTTGCGGGTCTGGCTCTCGATGCCCTTGGCGGCGTCGATGACCATGATCACCGAATCGACGGCCATCAGCACCCGGTAGGTGTCCTCGGAGAAGTCCTTGTGGCCGGGGGTGTCCAGCAGGTTGATGACGTAGCCGTCGTACTCGAACTGGAGCAAGGTCGAGCTGACGGAGATGCCGCGCTGCCTTTCGAGCTCCATCCAGTCGGAGGCGGTGGCGCGCTGGTGTTTGCGGGCGGTGACCGAACCGGCCAGTTGGACGGCCCCGCCGTAGAGCAGGAACTTCTCGGTCAGGGTGGTCTTACCGGCATCCGGGTGAGAGATAATCGCGAAGGTCCGGCGGCGCCGGATCTGGTCATTAAGGCTGGGCATGTTGATACAAGTCTTTTGCTGTTACGTGATGATTGTTTATCAGTGATCCTGTGGCCGATGGACGGGTTCCCATGGGGATCCCATCAGGCAGTCGTTGTGTAACCGTCGGGAAGCAGGCTAGGGGGGACTGACCGTATTCCCTCCGGGCGTGCGATACAGCGTGACTGTCGGCGTGGTTTGTTTCATGACCAGAGTATAGGACGGGGCAGGCTGGGCCCGCAAGTGGCCAGTTTCTGGAGGTAATTTCCAGGGAGCAGCCCGCGGTCAGCTTTCGGCCCTCGCGCTTGCTGGTGGCCTGGGGTGTGGGCATTGGCCATTCCATGCCATGACGATTCACCACGACGCGGGGGGCTTCGTGCTGACCACAGCGGGGCGCGGTGTGGTGTTGACTGGCCGGGCGTGATCCTTCGCAGCCCGCGGGAGCCTCATGCCTGATCGGCGGCCGGTTATCGGGCCCGGTGTTCAAGCCTGCTCAAATCCTGGCCGATGGCCTCAATGTGAGAAGGTATCGACTATGGCTTGAAACCCTTGCGCGCCGACCATGCCCCGTGCGCCGCCGGCGGCGCGCGGTCACGCTGGTGGAGCTCATCATCGTCGTAATGCTGACCGGCACGGTCATGCTGACGGTCGGGTACGTGACCACGCAGATTACCTCCGGCGTGGCCAACGTGGACCGACGCTCGCAGGCCCAGACAGAGGCGGCCCTGGCCATGGTTCGCATCAGGAACGAGCTGGAATACGCGACTTCCATTGTCGCCCTTGATTCCAAACGGATCAGCTTCAAGCATCCCGACGTTAACGGGGACAACCAGGTAGACACCATTACCTATGAATGGTCCGGCGTCGGCGGGGATCCCATTACCCGTGAGATCAATGAGGGCGGGAAACAGCCGGTGCTGGATCGGTGTCGATCCCTGACCTTTCGCTCCGCAAGGCGGCCGATCACTCTGATAGCCGGCCGGAGTTACCCGCTGAAACTGGAGTATTACGACAACACGGGGCTAGCCACCTGCGTTCTCAAATGGTCGGCCCGGGGAGTCAGCAAGCAGGTCGTGCCCAGCGCCTGTCTGCGCCCCGCATCTATCGATCCCCAGGCACCCAACGGAGGGGCCGGCCTTACCGGTCAGTACTATGACAACATTGATTTCACCGATCTCAGGCTGACCCGCACCGATGCGGTGGTGGACTTCGACTGGGGCTATTCGCGGCCCGCGCTCCTGATCGATGACAATACCTTCTCGATTCGGTGGACCGGGCAGGTTTGCCCCGCAATCACCGGCGAGTACACCTTTTATGTCACCTCCGATGATGGCGTTCGGCTCTGGGTGAACGGCATGCTCGTGATCGATAACTGGACGGACCATACCTCCACTGAGGATCAAGGCGCGTCCATGGGCCTGTGGCGGATCGACATCGGCATTGAGGCCGGATCGGCCGAGGTCCCGGTGCGACTGGATGGGGCCGTGAACCTGGTGAATCGACCAGGGATGGAGGGGTGATGTCCGCTTTAGTTTCACAGTTTCGTGAACCATCAGCGGGAATAACCGGCGCGGCGCCCGACCGCTACGGCGAGAAGGGTGGCGACGGCGTCTGGTCGATGCGGTGGCCCCGATCGGTGCGGACTCGCCGGGGCCTGACGATGGTCGAAGTGACTATCAGCCTGATCATCCTTGGCGTGGCCATTACCGCCGGGGTGCGCACGCTGGGCAGCTTCGCGACCAGCAGCAAGGCCTGGGCGGAACGCAGCGTGGCCATGGAACTGGCCAATGCCCTTATGAGCGAGATTACGACGCTTCCCTTCGCCGATCCGGATGGGGGCAACGTGATCGGGTGCGATCCCGGTGAGACCGCCGCGGATCGAACCACCTTTGACGACATTGATGATTATCACGGCTGGGAGGCTTCACCGCCGCAGGATGCCTCCGGGACGGCATTGACCGCCTATAGCGGCTTCCGGCAGCAGGTTGCCGTAGCGTATGACGACGCGCTCGGCGAGCCCCTGGCCGTCGATTTTGAGGCGGGCACTTTCAAGAAGATCACGGTCACCATTTCGAAGGATAACAAGGTGCTGGCCCGGCTGGTGACTGTGCGGGCGCGTCAGGCCGACGTGATGAACGGTTCAACAATCGGTGAATGAAGCGGGCCGTCCTTCGAGGGACGGCGGTGAGCGCGAGCAGTCTCAAGGTTGGTCCTGGTGGTGGTGGAGATGAGTCGGTTTCTTCGAGCTGGTGGGCGGAGCGTGTGGCGGACGCATAGTCGTCGAGCCGCCGCCGTCTACCTGTTGACGCTGTCCATTTCCATGCTGCTGGTTGGGGTCGGTTTTACGCTCATCACCATTCAGCGGGCGGACCGGCGACTGCAACAAAATCTGGCCTGCACCGATGAGCTGAAATGGTGTGCCCGTGCCGGGATCGAAATAGCCCTGGCGGTGATGGAACAGAAGCCGGATTGGCGCGCGACGATGGTGGGCGATGAGCTCTTCAAGGACTTGCCGGTCGGGAAGGGCAAGGTGACCGTGCAAGTGTTTGACGATCCGGATGGCCAGAGCGCCAACAATGATGCCGATCCGCTGCGCATCAAGGTGGTGGCCAGCCGCGACGGGGCCCAGTCGTGCCTGGAGGCCCGTCTGCGTCCGCGACCGCATCGGGCGCTGCGCTACGCGCTCTTCGGAACGGGTGTGGAGCCGATCGAGTTCAGAGCCCAAGCCACCGTCAGCGGGCCGGTTCGAGCGCACGGTCCGATCCTCGCGAATGCCGGTAACCAGGTGCAGGATGATGCCAGCTTTGAGACCATGACGGGTTACGCGATCGCAGATCCGCTGGCGCCCAAGCGGTTCGTGGACACGGCGATTCCGGCTCCGCAGCCGCCGATGGCCTTCTATCAATCTATGGCCACGGTCATCACCGGCAGCTCCGGCAGCCACTGCGAACTCAAGGGCTTTAATCTGACCCCGACCAGCAATCCCGGCGGCACGCCTAATCCGCACGGTATTTACTGGTTGCGCGCCGGCGGTCGGGAGGTCCTGATCGAAAATCTGCATCTGCGGGGAACGCTGATCATCAGCGAAACCGGCACGAACGGCGTGACCTTTCAGAAGGGACTCATGGTAGAGCCCGGCCCGCTGTCCTATCCGGTTCTCCTGGTGGACTGCCCGTGGGGCACACTGCGAATCTCTCCGGATTCCGGCATGCTGGAAACCCTTATTACCATCACTCCATACGTCCCCGGCATTGGCCTGCTGGGCGTCGATATGAACGAGGATGGGGATAAGCTGGACACGATTCCCTCGCAGGTTCGGGGGCTCGTCTGGAGCAACGCCGCCCATGTGGTCCTGGAGTACCAGCAATGGTCTTTCAGCGGTTGTTTGATCGGCAACCGAATCACCGTTGACCACGGAGTGAACGTGGACAACGACCTGGCTCTGCTGGATACGTCGTGCCCCGGTTTCGTGGACAGCGCGATGTCCGTTGAACAGGGATCGATCCGGGAGGGGCGACCATGAGGAATGGTTGCATCTTGCGTTCCGGCCGCTGGGCACGCCTGCCGCGTGCTGTCCGTGGCTTCAGCCTGGTCGAGCTGATCATGGTGCTGGTGATTCTGGCCCTCCTGTCGGCCGTGGCCGTGCCCCGGACGGGTAATATGCTTCGCCGCAGCCGGCTCGACCTGGCCTCCCGGCGGCTGCTGGCGGATCTGCAACTGACGCGTTCGCAGGCCATCCGCGATTCCGCCGAGCGCAAGCTGATGCTCGACCTGTCGCTGCAACAATACACGATGCCGCAGCACGGCGGCACCAACCGAACCCACACGGTCGCGCTGAACGTGTCACCCTACGAGGGGGTACGGCTGGTGGGGAGCAGTTTCAACCCGCCCGAGGTGATCTTCAACCGCCTGGGCTTGCCCCAGAGCGGGGGGACGATCATGTTGCAGGCGGGTTCTGAGATCGTCACCATCACCATCAGTTCCACGACCGGGCGCGCGACGCGGGTGTGGGGGCCGTAGCGAAACATACTCAGTCGAAGGATTGGAGGTCGGTGGGCGGGGGGATCGGGTGACCAGCGGTCATTGGCTCGCCATACTCACCACCAGCAGGGTGATGTCGTCCTTTCGCCACTTCTCGTCCGGCGTCCGGGTGGCCAGTTCACGAATCTCCTGGATCGCGGCGGCCGCTCCCGCTTCGATCAGACGGCGGATCCAGGTGGAATCCTCGATGTTGCCGGCGCTGAAGGCCTCATCGTGCCGGAGCAGCAGCGCTTCCAGGCCGTCCGTGAAAAACAGCAGCGTGTCGCCCGGCGCGAACTGATGGCTCACTACCTCGAAGTCGGCACTCTCGAATGCTCCCATCAATCCGCCGTAGCTGGCCAGTCTGCGGGGCGCCTGGCCCGCACGAACCAGCACAGGGTAAGGCAAGCCGCCGCGGGCCCAGCGGATCTGGCCCGTGCTGTGGGTGAAAACCGCGTGCAGGCCGGTGATGAACTGGCCTCCGCTCAGACGAGCGTTGAACAGCTCGGCGTTCAGGCGGCGGAGGACCTCGTCAGGCTCGAGGATCCGGCTGGTTGTCCCGGTTACTTCCTTTCCGCGAAACGAGTTCTTCACGAAAGTGGTCAACAATGCCGCGGGCAGGCCATGACCGGTCGCGTCCGCGACAGAGAAAGAGCTGTGATCCTCGTCCAGCCGGCTCACGTCGTAGGTGTCGCCGCTGACGAAGTTCGCGGGCAGGTACAAGGTCTCGATGGTCAGCGGGCTGGTGTCCGGCAAGGTGCCGGGCAGCAGATCTCGTTGAATCTGGCCGGCCAGTCGAAGCTGTTCATCCAGGTGGAGAACGTCCTGGCCGCCTTCCGCATCCCGGCGACGGAGCCGGGCCAGCTCTTCGCTCATCCGCCGCATGGGGGAGCGAATCTCGCACAGGGCCTTGATACGCCCGGTCAGTTCATCCGCGTTGAGGGCCGATGTCTCTTCATTGCGGGTCATCAACCGGCGGAGCGGATCGGGAAGGACGCCGGGGTTGATGGTGGCGGAAGGGCCCTGCGGGCACGGCGCGGGCCATGCGCTTTCTTCAGCGCCTTCGCCGACGAGTTCGTCCGTCGATTCGAGTACCAGGGTCGCACAGGCGCGCTCGGTGGCGTTGGCCAGGATCCGGTCGAGCACATCCGGACTGCTTTGCTTCCGGGGCAGAATCACGCAGATATCGGCCGTAGGCGAGATACCGTCAGCCAGGGCCTTGTCCAGCGACCGCAGCGACACGCGGGCCTTGACCCGGTTGAGAGCGGTTCTGAGGGCTCCGGGAACTTGGTTCTGATCGAGGATGACCTGAACGTGCGGGATATCCACGACTTGGCTCCGGCGCTGACGGCAGCGGGCGTGCCGGTGATGTCGCCATCCTGGTCCGACTACCAACTGCCTCTACAGGCTTTTTTTCGGACGCGTGTTTATCGCTCTTAATATCATTTTGTGGAATTAGGTAAGCTTCGCGCTGCCTGCTGGTTGCATTCTGGGGTGTGTGCCCCATGCCGAGGCCGTACTTATTGATTGCCGAAGAGGATGAACGCTGCTATCGTATCGCTTTGCACTTGGAGTTGTTGCCGTGCGTTCAGCCGGCTTGCCGGCGGAACCGCGCGGGAACCGGGAAGTTGGCCCCATGAGCTGATCACGAGGTCAGCGCTGGGTGAGGCGTTCATGCCGTTAGGCCCGCGTCAATCACGGTCCAGCACTGCTTGGCAGCAACGGCACACAACCTTGCGGAAGCGACACTGAGAGACGCCTTTCGACGCGACAGCAGGCAATGAGCTGGATTCAAGTCATAGCAATTGCTCTCGGGCTTTCGATGGATGCCTTTGCCGTTTCGATCGCTACGGGGATGAGTCTGCCGGTGTTGACGTATCGGCACGTGTTTCGGCTGGCTTTTCACTTCGGATTATTTCAGTCGTTGATGCCGGTGCTGGGATGGATGGCCGGTAAGAGTCTGGCGGATTGGATCGGCGCGTACGATCACTGGATCGCCTTCTGTCTGCTGGCCTTTATCGGCGGTCGGATGCTCTGGGAGGCCTGTACGGGGGGCGAAGAGAAAAGCGTCCAGGATCCTACGCGCGGGTGGCTGCTGGTAACGCTGTCCATTGCCACCAGTCTGGACGCGCTGGCGGTGGGATTGACGATGGCGTTTCTGAAGGTGCTGGTCTGGGGGCCGAGCCTGGTGATCGGATTGATCACCGCCTCACTGGTGACCATCGGCATCCGCTCCGGCCATCGTCTGGGGGGACGGTGCGGCAAATGGGCCCAGATCACCGGCGGCCTGGTTCTGGTGGCCATCGGCGTGCGGATTGTCATCTCCCATACCGTGTGAAGCTTCTGACCGGCACACCTGGCTTCGAGCCAGACACCCTTGCGCAAATTGACCGGAGGGCCGCAGCGACTTCTGGCCGCCCGATCACGTCTCTCTCAAGGCCGTCGCCACCGGCAGGCGCGCTGCCCGGATGGCGGGGAACAATCCTCCGATCAACCCGATGACCGCAGCCCACAGGATGGCGTTGGCCAGCAGACGCGGGCTGACCCGGAAGGCAAAGGCCACTTGGCTGAACGTCTGCCAGTTGATGGTGGCCGCCTGGAAGCCGTTGAAGGCGAAGTAGGCCGCGGTGGCGCCCACCGCGCCGCCGACCAGGGCCAGAACCAGCGATTCGAACAGCACGGAACAGATAATCGGGCTGGCGCCGAAACCCAGGGCCCGCAGGGTGGCGATCTCACGGGTTCGTGCCGCCACCGCGCTGTACATGGTGTTGAGCGCGCCGAACAGGGCCCCCAGGGCCATCAGGCCCGCGATTGCGAAGCCGAAGGTTTCGATGAAGGTGGTCAGCATGCTGGACTGATCCGCCAGCAGATCAGCCTGACGGACGGCTTTGACCTTGAGCTGCGGATTGGCGGTCAGCGCGTCTTTGAACTCTTTGAACTTCTCCGGCGAGGCCAGCTTGACGAAGACGGACTGGAACGAATCGCCGCGGTGATAGGCCGGCTGGAGAACGGCGGCATCCGTCCAGATCTCCGATTCCGCCGCGCCCCCGCCCCCCGAAAAGATGCCCACCACGGCCCAGTCGCTCTGCCCCACGCGGATCGTCCCGCCCACGTCCAGCCCGGCAAAGGCCCTGGCCGTGCCGGCCCCGACGATGACCTCGTTTCGCCCGGGCTCGAACATCCTGCCCTGCGAGATAGTGATGTCGCCTCGTACCGCCCGGGCCGCCTGCTGCACGCCGCGCAGCGGCACGTGCGCGTCCGTGCCCGTCGAGCGTTTGGGCAGGTTGATGATCACGAACAGCTCGGCGGAAGCCAGCGGCCCGGCGGCGCTCCAGGCGATGCCCGGCGCGTTCGTGACCAGGCGGGCCTCCTCGCGCGAGAGGATGCTGGTCATCTCGTTGTCCGCATTGCTGCGCAGGACAATGACGATGTCGTCCGCCCCGGTCGCGGTCATTGCCGCGCGGAAACCTTCGGCGATGGACAACACGCCGACCAGCACCGCCACGACCCCCGCAATGCCGACAGCCGCCGCGACGGCCGCTCCCTTGCGCTCGGGGATCGTGCGCAGATTGAAGAGCGTCAGTGAGAAGATCTGCACCAGCCAGTTGATCACGCGTTTCTCCTCAAGGCCACGGCTACCGGGAGCCGCATGGCCTGTATTGCCGGCACGATGCCCGTTACCACACCGAGGACCACGACCAGCCCCACGCCCAGTAGCAGGTCCTCATTGGGCAGATAAAACACCGGCAGCATGGTGGGCACGGGGCTTCCGCGGACGGTCACCAGCCAGGCCGCGCCCAGGCCGGTCAGGCCGCCGAGCGCCGCCAGCAGGCACGACTCCGCCAGCACCAGGGCCAGCACGAGCCCATCAGAAAAACCTACCGCCTTGAGCACGCCCAACTCGCCGGTCCGTTCGCGCACGGCCTGGGCCATGGTGTTGCCGGCCACCAGCAGAATGGTGAAGAACACCGCGCTGAGAATGGCGATCAGGATGGTTCCGATATTGCCCACCTGCTGAATGAAGCCCTGGGCGAATGCGCCTTCCGGCTCGGTCTTGGTCTCATAGGGCGAGTTGGCGAACTCGGCGTCAATCGCCCTGGCCACTTCGTCGGCCCGCTCGGGATTCTCGACCTGGACATAGTACCAGCCGACCTCCCCCTGGCCGTAGGCCCGGGCCTCGTCGAAGTAGTCGTATCGAAAGAAGAACCCCGAGGTGTCGGTGCTCTTCTTGCCGGCGTCGTAGATGCCGACGATGTCGAACTCCCAGGCCCCCTCCTCTTTACGCGGCCAGATCGGCGAGGTCAGCGGCACGCGGTCGCCGATCTTCCACCCGAACCGTTCCGCCAGTTGCCGCCCGATCACCGCGCCCGTGCGCGTCTGGAGCCATGCCTGCTTCTGATCCGCCGGCAGCACGTACTCCGGGTACATCTCCAGAAACGGCTCCGGCTCCACCGGGATACTGGGGAAGAAGTTCTTGGGTTCGTTCTGGTAGATACCGTTGAACCAGGTGCTATGGGTGGCCGAGACCACGCCGGGAATCCGCTCCATACGTGGTCCGTAAGTCATCGGAAGGGACACCAGGAGCGACACCTTGTGCCGCACGATCAGCCGGTCGGCGCCGGCCATGGTCACGCCGGCCGTAAAGGCGTTTTCGATCGTGCACAGCAGCCCGAACAGCAGGAAGGCTACGAAGATCGACAACAGCGTCAGCGACGTACGCAGCTTTCTGCGCTTGAGGTTACTCCAGACCAGAAAGAGCAGCTTCATGCCGGCGCCTCCATGGAAAGCTGCCCCTTGTCCAGGTGCACGGTGCGCGTGGCCCGCGCCGAGGCGTGCGGGTCGTGCGTGACCATGATGATGGTCTTGCCGTGTTCGCGGTTGAGGGCCTGCAGGAGGCTGAGGATCTCATCGCCCGACTTGCGGTCCAAGTCGCCGGTGGGTTCGTCAGCCAGGATCATAGTCGGGTCTGTGACGATGGCCCGGGCGATGCCCACGCGCTGCTGCTCGCCGCCCGAGAGCGTGTGCGGGTAGTGCCGGGCGCGGTGCGACAGGCCGACCACCTCCAGGGCGGTGTGCACGTGCCGGCGGCGCTGGGCCTTGGTCAGGTGCGTCAGCAGCAACGGCAGCTCCACATTTCGCTCGGCCGTCAACACCGGCAGCAGGTTGTAAAACTGAAACACGAACCCCACGTGCCGTGCCCGCCACTCGGCCAGTTGCCGGCCGGACATCTGGTCGATGCGCTCGCCGCTCACTTCCAGCGAGCCGCTCGTCGGCCGGTCCAGCCCGCCGATCAGGTTGAGTAGCGTGGTCTTGCCGGAGCCTGAGGGCCCCATCAGGGCCAGGAATTCGCCCTCGGCCACTTCGAGGTTCAGCCCGGAGAGCACGTGAATTTCTTCGGAGCCCCGGCGGAAGGTTTTTTCGACGTCCTTGACCTTTACCAGGATCCCATTCTGGCCACTCATCTCTTTGCCTCCGTTACCGCGGCCCCGTCCGTCAGATCGTCCGGCCCTTCCACCACCACGCGCTCGCCGTCGCTGACGCCGGCCTCAATGGCGATGCGGTCGCCTTGTTCGGTCCCGACCTTCACTGCCCGCCGTTCGACTTTCCCGTCGCGGACGATCCACACGATGTCCCGTCCGTCGACATGGCGGACGGCCGCTTTGGGCACGGTCAGACTGGGGCGGGTGGCCGTCGTCCCGTCCGCGCTCCCGGAGCCGGTGGGAGCGTCCCTGCGCGCGGCTTCAGGACTTTGAAACGCCACCTTCACGCTCATGTCCGGCAGGATGCGCGGGTCGAGCTTCTCGAACCCTACGCGCACCTTCACCGTGGCCTTTTGCCGGTCGGCCGTGGGAATAATCGCGATCACCTTCGCGGGAATGGGCCAGTTGGGATACGAGTCCAGCGTAGCCTCCACCGGCTGGCCTGGTTGAACGCGATTGATGTAGCTCTCGCTCACGTCCACCTCGATCTCCAGCGAGCTCATGTCCACGATGGTGCAGATACCCGTCCGGGTGAAGCCGCCCACCGACAGGGGCGAGATCATCTCGCCCGGCTGGGCGTTCTTGGCGGTCACCACGCCGGCAAACGGCGCGCGAATGACCGTATCTTCAAGCTGCTGCTGCCACACGGCCACTTCGCGTTCATAGACCGCGATCTCGGCCAGTTGCCGTTCCAGCCGGGCCCGCAGCGCCCTTGCTTCCGTCTCGGCCCGGTCGGTTTCGACCTGGCTGGCGGCCTGCTCAGAGAGCAGGCGTGAGAGCCGCCGCACCTCGCGCTCGGCATGTTCGAGGTTGGCCCGGGTCTCTCCCAGGGCTTTGCGGGACGATTCGAGTTGCGCCTCTGCCAGCCGGAGGCTCCGTTCCACGTTGGACGAATCGATCCGCGCGAGCACCTGGCCGGCCTCGACCCTCATGCCCTCTTCGACGAGGACTTCGATCACCTTGCCGGTCACCTTGGAGGAGACGGTCGCTTCGCGCCGGGCGGTCACGTAGCCGGAAGCATTCAGGAGCGTCCGCTCCACGCCCGGGGCCGAGGCCTGAACCACGGCCGTGCGCACGACGGCCGCCTTCGGCCGGCCCAGCCACCAGGCCACGCCGCCCGCCGCCGCGCCGGCCACCAGCACGGCCACAACCAGCACGGCCGGCCACCGGCTCCGCGACGCATGGGTGCGGTCAATGCGCAGAGCGTCGAGTGTCTTCTTGTCCGGACTCATCCGTCGGAGTGCTCCCAGGCTGCCGGCTTCGTGCGACCCGGTTGATTTCAAGGCATCGGGGTATCCGCCGGCCGCGGCACTATACCCCACGAGTAGGATAGGGGTAAAGAGTCGCCGGCTCATGGAGTCTGCAGAGCCAGGGGGGGCGGTGGGCTGAAGCCTGTCTTACACGGTTTCCGTTGTGAACTTGGGTAGGTTCCTGCTTGGTTGTGGGTCGCCCCGTGGCTGATCGCTTGAATCTTCGCGCTCCACCTCTGAAGAGGCGGGGCGCCCAACGCACAAGGTTCATTCCAAATCCGTATCAGTCGTGTCTGGGGCGGGCGTTCCACCTGTGCCCGTGCCGACGAGATGGCGTCACCCGGTACAGGCGCTTACCGATCGAACCACCGCCGAAGGGAGTAGATCGTCAACTGCCGGTTCGCCCGGGCGATGGCGTCGGTCAGCGGCACGCCCTTCGGGCAGACCTTCACGCAGTTCTGAGCGTTGCCGCACCCGGCCACTCCGCCGGTGTCCCGCAGGGCCTCCAGGCGTTCCTCGGCGAGATTCTGGCCGATGCCGTGCTTCTGGTAGAGCATGGCCTGCCCGATGGCGGCCGGACCGATGAAGGCGTTATGTTCGTTGACCTGGGGACAGGCCTCCACGCAGCACCCGCAGGTCATGCACCGCTGCAACGGGTAGCCCTGTTCCTGGACCTTCTGGGACATCAGCGGCGGGGGAGTGTCGTCTACGCTGTTGTCCACCGGCACCCATGCCCGGACGCGCTTGAGGTGCTCGAACATCCGTGAGCGGTCCACGAAGAGGTCGCGGACCACGGGAAACTTGGTCATCGGTTCCAGGGTGATGACGTCGTCCGGGGTGGACAGCAGATCATCCACCAGGGCGCTGCAGGCCTGACGGACCCGGCCATTGATGAGCATGGTGCATGAGCCGCACACCTCTTCCAGGCAGTTGGCGTCATAGGCCACCGGGGCGGCCTGCTGGCCCTGGGCCGTCCGGCCATGGGCGGCGATCAACTGTAGACAGGTGGTGATGTTCATCTGCGGTTCGTAAGGAACCTCGAACTCCTGCCAGTAAGAGGGGCTTCCGGGGGTATCCTGGCGCTTCACACGGAGCTTGACGGTTCGTTCGTGGGCCATGACCGTTTCGTCCTTGTTACGTCCTCGCATCGGTGCCCGGCGATCGTTGGTTCACTCCTGGATCGGCAGCGCACCCGTTGGTGTCTGATGTCTTCCACCTACGCGCCGGCGGGCTGGGCCTGTTGGGCTGCCTTTTCGTCCGCGCTCTGCGTGTCCCGCCAGACCTGCTCGATGATCTCCGCACCGACCAGCCCGTAGGTTCGCGGCCGGGGTGGAATCAGCGAGGTGTCCACCTGCTCGTAGGAGATTTTAGGTCCGTCGGGCGTATATTCCGCGATGGTCGTCTTGAGCCATTCCTGCGTCTGCTTGCGGAATGCCTGCACCCAGCGGACCGCTTCCGTGCGGACGGTCTCCGGATCGCCGCCCTTGGGAGCGGGGATCGCGTAGTCGGGCTTGTAGTGGGCCCCGCGGCACTCATTGCGCAGCAGGGCGCCCCGGGCGATCACCCGGGCCATAATCAGCATGTCGCCCAGGGCCCGGGTGAAGCTCAAGTTCTGGTTGGTCCAGTTGGAGGTGTCCGCGATGGCGACCCTCTTGTACCGTTCCGCCAGCTCGTCGATTTTGGCCAGCGTCTCCTCGATGCCCTGGTTGTAGCGGACCACGGTGACGTTCTTGGTCATGGTCTGGCCCAGCTCGCGATGCAGCAGGTAGGGGTTCTGATCGCCCTTGGAGTTGATCAGTTGCTCATACTGTTCCTTGTGCCGGGCCGCCTCACCCTCGAAGAGCGAGGACGGCTGGGCGGCCGCGGACCCGGCGGGCAGCGCATTGAGCCAGCTATCGATGGCCGGCCCGACGATCAGCCCCGCGAAGATGCAACTCAGCAGCGAATTGGCGCCCAGCCGGTTGGCCCCGTGATACTGGTAGTCGGCCTCGCCGATCACGTACAGGCCGGGGATGTTGGTCATCTGGTTGCGTGGCGAATCGAGGACCAGCCCGCCGGTGTGCGGATCTTTCTCGAAGTCGCACCATAGGCCGCCCATGGAGTAATGCACCGCGGGGAAGATCTTCATGGGCATCACCCGGGGGTCGAGCCCGCGGAACTTTTCATAGATTTCGAGGATGCCCTCGAGCTTGTGCTGCGTGGTGGACGGCAGTTCGGTGACGTCGAGGTAGACGCAGTATTCGTTGGGATCGACGGAGAGGCCCTCGTTCACGCAGACGTTGAAGATCTCGCGGGTGGCGATGTCGCGGGGCACGAGGTTGCCGTACTTGGGATAGCGCTCTTCGAGGAAATACCAGCGCTCCTCCATGGGGATCTGTCGCGGGTCGCGATCATCGCCCTTCCGCCGGGGGACCCAGACCCGACCGCCCTCGCCGCGGGCCGACTCGCTCATGAGGCGATGCTTGTCGGAACCGGGGATGGCAGTGGGATGAACCTGGATGAATTCGCCGTTGGCGTACTTGACGCCGGCCTTGAAGGCTCGGGCCGCGGCCCCGCCGGTACAGATCATCGACATGGTGGACTTGCCGAAGATCATCCCGCAGCCGCCGGTGGCCAGCACGACGGCGTCGCCGGGAAAGGCCCGGATTTCCATGGAGAACATGTCCTGGGCCACCGCTCCGCGGCAGATGCCCTTGCCGTCCACGATGGGGCCGAGGAACTCCCAAAACTCGTATTTCTTGACCTTGCCCTCGACCTCCCAGCGGCGAACCTGCTCGTCCAGCGCGTAGAGGAGCTGCTGGCCGGTGGTGGCTCCGGCGAAGGCGGTTCGTTTATACAGCGTGCCGCCGAAGCGGCGCTGGTCGCGCTTGCCCTCGGGGGTGCGATTGAACATGACGCCCAGGCGGTCCATCATGTCCACGATCCGCGGACCCCACTCGCACATCTCCTTGACCGGCGGCTGATTCTGCAGGAAGTCGCCGCCGTACACCGAGTCGTCGAAGTGCTTCCATTCGCTGTCGCCCTGCAGGCGGGTGAGCGAGTTCACCGCGTTGATGCCACCCTGGGCGCAGACGCTGTGGGAGCGTTTGACGGGAACCATGCTGATGAGATCGACGTGCCGGCCCAGCTCGGCCAGACGCATGGTGGCGGCCAGTCCCGCGAGCCCGCCGCCGACTACGATTACACGCTGCTGTGCCATGATGGATTCGCTCTCTGTTTACAGGTGCTACTTGCTGAACAGCATTCCTTCCGCATCAGGGGCGCGGACGGCCACATCCGCCGGCGAATGATACTTTTCCGGGACAACGGGATGGGGAAATCGCAGAAAGCCCCACAATGAACCGACGCCCGCGATCCCGAGACCCAGGCCGATGATCGCGCACACGTAGCCGGCTCTGCGCTGGGCATTCCGGCCGACCGTAATACCCCAGGTGATCAGACCGGTCCAGATGCCGTTGGCGAAGTGGAACACCGAGCAGAGAATGCCGATCAGGTAGACCGGCCCGGCCCAGATCCGGTAATGCTGAAGCACCCACGCGGTGGTGCCGGAGGCCTTTTCCACCTCAAAGTAGCCGCCGTTCGGCAGGAGCGCGCCGAGCCAGTGCATCTGCCAGACGTGGATCAGGATAAACACCAGCGCAATCACGCCCGTAACCCGCTGGAGCCAGTAACGGATGTTGCCCCAGAAAGGATACTGCAGGGTGTTGGGCTGGCCCTGGAGCCACATTTTGACGCCCAGGCCGGCATGGAAGGCCAAAGGGATGAAAATGAAGGCGATTTCAATCGGCCCCAGCAATGGCCCGAAAGCATGGATCTTGTCCACCTGGCGCTGGTAGAAATCGCCGTTCTGATCGAACAGGATGGTGGCGTTGGTGAACAGGTGAAACGTAAGAAACGCGCCGACCGGAATAAGACCGGCCAGGGAGTGCAGCCGACGCAGGAGAAACTCCTGCCGGGCTGCCGGATAACCGGGCGCTTCGGACACGGTGTGGTCCTCCGGACAGACTTACAGTTGCCGCTCAGAATACGCTGTTGCCGCTCAGATGTTCGACCCGTCTGAGAACCGATTATATGGCTCGGCGCGGGCAGGTCAACATCCTGCAACGCGGCCGGCAGCATCGCCGCCTGACCGGCCCGGCGCAGCGAAGGAACGCTCTTTCGCAGCGAGGGAACGCCCTTTCAAGGGATGAGGCTGGGGTTCTTCATCGCCGCTGCGGCCCGCAGGACAGGGCGGAGATCAGATGTCGGGTTGGGAATGTCAGATGATGTTGGATTGGGGATTTCAGATGATGTCGGGTTGGGGATTCTAGATGATGCCGGATTGGGGATTGTAGATTTTGAAATTTCAAATTTCAGATCTTCAGATTCCCAATGGCAGATTTCGGATGCCAGATTTCAAGTCTTCATCGTCCATTGCGCGAAGATTCAAGCGATCAGCAGCGGCGCGGCCAACAACGCGGCGGAGCAACAAACAACGCTGCGGCGCGACCAACAACCAGGCAGGAACTTATCCAGGTTTGCAGCGGAAACTGTATTACGGTCCCGCCGGCTACGGGGCGCTCGTGGCCGGGGCGGCCTCGAGGATGCGGTAGACGAATTGCGGCAGAGCCTGTTCGTAGACGTCCAGCGAGGCCGCGGGCTTCCGGACGCCCGGTGCATGACGCCACTGGACGAGCCGCTTGCCATCCCATTCCCGCTGCATGCGGCCCATCTTCTTGCATACTTCGCCGGTTTTCGGATCGACGTCGCTCGGCGGGATGACCGCGGCCAGTCCGATCCGTTCCCAATAGGGGTTCAGGATCCGGTCGCCGCGCAGAATCGCCAGGATGTCGTTGTTGTTGAGCCCGTCGAGGTTAATCACGCACAGGCTCGGCGTGTAATAACTGATAATGCCGCTGTGCCAGCAACCGATCCGCAAACCGGGCTCGGCGTTTTTCTCCAGCCAGGCGGCGACGCGAAGGGCCTTCAACTTCTCCGAGTCGTCATCGAACTCCTTGTGCGTCTTCAGCGCGAAGGTTACCGCGGATTCCGCCACCACCGCCCAGGCGATCAGGCCCAGCGTGCTCGCGGCCAGGCCCTGGAGCCATCGCCATCCGCGCCCGCCCGGTGCCGGCGGCACGCCCCGCAGAGCCGCGGCCGCACCGGCCGATAAGAGCGTCAGCGTCAGCAGGGCCGGCACGCAATACCAGGCCCGGGTCCAGTCCAACAGCAGGCCGTAAGCCAGGCCCAGGATGACGGGCACCAGCCAGAGAAGGTGGATCAGGCCGCGCTCGGCGCGGCTCCTGGCCGTCGCCCACAGCAGCGGCAGGCCGCTCAGTACCCACTTGAGTGCCGACACCTTGAGCAAGGATCCCAGCACAAACTCGCCCCACACGCCCAGCGTGAAGCCGAGCACGGCCCATTGCGAGCGGTCGCGCATGAGGAACTTGCGCCATTCCATCTTGACGGCCGCGCTGCCCTGGTTGGGTTCGCCGGTATAGTGCCAGACGTAGAGGATCCACGCCCCGTAGGCGGCCATGGTCAGGAGGCCGAAGAGGGCGACGCCCGACAGACGAACCGACCAGGAGATCTTCGTGTTCCCCGCCAGTGCAGAGGCGGGGACCTTGTCTATGTCCGGGGCGGATTCCGCCGGTCCGGGCCCTGGCTCGCGTTTTCCAGTGCCAAGGGAGCGGTTCGTGCCAAGAGCGGCTGCCACTGGAGCGCCGGGGCCTCGCAGGCCGGCCACAAGCAGGATGAGGGCTACCACCGGCATGAACAGAATGGAGTCGGTGCGGCTCAGGACGGTCAGGCCGGCGCACAGGCCGATGAGGGCGCAAGCCCCCATCCATCCGGCGGATGTCCGCGGGCGGGTCACGAGGTCGGCCAGCCGCCAGATCAGCAGGGCCAGGCACAGCGCGTATGTGCTGGTCTCCAGCCCGGCGGCGGCGATGTAGACGGCATGCGCGCAGGTCAGCCACAGCAGGGCGGCGATGAGCCCCGCGGTCTTGCCCCACCAGCATTTTCCGGCCAGGTACAGAACGTAGGCGGAGAGCAGGTAGAGAACGGCATTCAGCGCGATGGCCAGCCTGGGAAGGCCGTCCAGCGAGGGTTCGAACAGACGGTAAAGACCGGTCAGCACAAAACCATACAGCGGATGCCAGCCGGTGGTGCGGGTCACGCCATCGGCCGTGGGGCCTTGCCCGGCGGCAATATGGGGCACGACGCTGAAGTAGTAGTAGGCGTCATCCGAGAAGTGAAGGATGTAGCCTTCCCGGGAAGCGACCACACGCCAGGCGGGAAACACGACGTTCATCAGCACGGCCAGCACGACCAGGGCCCAGAGCGGCGCACGCAGGTCGGCGGCGAATCGCGTCCAGAAAGAGCCGGCACGCACGGGGCATGGCGATCCGGGCTCATTCGTCTTTTCCGTGTCCGGTGTGGTTGTGGTGGAAAGTCTGCTCACGCCGGCATCTTAGAGTCCGGCTATGGCGGCTTCAATCCCTGAGGCATGTGGCGGAATCAACCCTGGAGCCTGTAACGCAATTCAATCCGACCGAAGGCTGGTTGACTCGCCGTTTTCCATGACTTCTGTAGCGGTTGGACTCTGTACCGGCCGTTTTCTGTACAGTGGCCGGGTGGGGCCCGGCGAAAGCCAGGTGCCGGCCGTTCCCCGGACGAGACGGCTGCCCCCGTTCGGATTCAGGAAGGCGGACAGGATGCCCGCTCCCCTGATGCGGCCGGCCGCTTTACCATAAGTCTTTGCCAGTTCTGTGTTTCGGGCTCCAGGGCGGGCGGCTCTTGGCAAGCGGACTTGAACATGCTAAACTGCCGGGCTCGTTAAAAGGACGATGAGACTGGATAAGCAGCGAGAAGATAACCATGCATTACCCGCGTAAGATCAGCAGAATCAAGAAAGCACGGAAACAAGGCTTCCGCGCCCGCATGCGCACGTCCAAGGGTCGCAAGCTGCTGAACCGGCAGCGTCGCATTGGCCGGACCCTGGGCCCCAGCCGCCTCTAAAAGCCTGTCCCGTCGAGGCGGCAACGCATCAGCCATGTAACCAAAACGACCGCGGCCGGCTATTATGCCGGCCGCCAGACTATCCACCCGCCCCTGCGGAAACTCAACTGTCTTCTGACCCGCTCTAATAATTCTCCGGCGGTCTCCACTTGCACTGGGGACACAGCACTGTTTTCCCGTCCTTGACCGGCAGGAAGATTTGTCCGTCTTTCGGACAGCGTACGCCGCGACGAATGGCCATTTTCTGGCATTTTGGGCAGCGTAACGCGGACCGGCCGCGCTCTGCGCCATCCGCACCCATCGCCCCTTGCTGGAGCAGGCGATCGAATTCGGCCGGTGTTACCAGCATGCCATGCCCACAAGACCGGCACGCGTAAGGAGCGGCCGATTCAGGCGTGTCCAGTTGCTCATTCTCGGGGTTCCCCCGCAGGAACGCAAAGTAGCCTGCGCCCAGGATAGCCAGCACGGCGACACCGATCTTGACGACAAGGCCGCGCTTGCTCTCCTCCACTTGTGACTGTGCAGTTGCCATAGGTGATTACTGGTCCCCTCGGTTGTGCCGGGCAATCCAAGTACCTGCGGCGCCACGGGGCAGATTGTACCGGTTCTTGCGAAAATCTACGTAAATGTTGGCCGCATGCCCGTCCATGAACAACATGCTGTGGAAATTGGCTTTGCCATGCCAGGAGCTGACCTTGTACGAGTCGGGGAGGTTATCAGCGGTAGTCAGAGCCCAGTCGGCCGGGTCTTCATAGAGCAAGATGAATCGGCTCGGCCCGTATCTTTCCATGATCTTGCAGATGTTCCGCATGAGGTACCAACGGCGCCTGGAATCGCCCCCCTCCACCAGCTCGGAGTAATACCGCCAGTTGTGGTTGGCCTGATAGCTGGTGCCGAGAAGCTCGTAAGCCGTGAGCGTGGAACTGTCGCTGTCCGGGTCGGCATTCAGGCGGACGCCTTTGTCTGATGGGCAGCGATATACCTCCAGCTTGGCGTTGGGTGCGATCTTGGCACTTGCATAGACGTACCGATTCAGCGGCCGTTCGTTTGGATACCAGTCGCTGGCGGCGACGTAGAAGTTGCTCGGGTGGCCCAGGGTGCCCCGGTTGCCGCCATACCCCCAGGTTCGCAGCCAGGGTTCGGTAGTACTCTCGTTGATGGTGGTCGAAGTATCGGTCTTGCGTTTGCCGGTTCCCCACGGGAACTGATTCTTTTCCGAATTCAGGTAAGATGTAACGGCTTTTCCGAGCGTGCTTTGATTCGCCAGGCAGGTGACCTTCAGGGCCTGCTCGCGCGCCTCTTTGAGAGAGGGCAACAGAATCGAGACCAGCAGGGCAATGATGGCCACGACGACGAGAACCTCGATCAGGGTGAAACCGGGGCGACAACAGGGGCTCGTGGACCGGCGCCGACCATTCGGAGCGGAGTTCATAATCGCACCCTCAAGACCAAGCGTTAATTGAATTGCACTCTACAGCACTTGAGATTCGAATTCGAACCGTGCCCTATCAGCATACCAATCTCAGCGGCGGATGCAAGGAAGCGTATATAATTTCTGGCTTAGGTGTAGGCTGTTCCCGGACCGCCCCAACACGCCGAACCGCTGCCGGTTATTATCGGCCGGCCGCACCGATTTGGCGTCGAATTGCAGTTGAGGTGCCGAGTTTTTGGGGTGGGGCCGGTGGTTTACGCCCTGTGGCTTCGACTTTGGGCGAGGCCGCCTTGGCTGGACGTAAACCCCGTGATTCGGCCTCTTCTGCCGAACTGAACCAGCGGATGTTGTCAGGATTGACGTGTTTGGAACCCCCGGTGGCGGCGGGGTGGTACACCTTGCCCTGAACACTGGCCAGGACCGGTTCAGCCTGAACCGGCCCGGCCGCCTGGAGCAGGAAGGCCGTCAGAATGCGCTCAATGTGGGGATTCTGGTTGTGGGGATGAATGTTATTCAATGGTGCTTTCGATGTGATATTGTCGGCCGTGGGCAGGATGTGCAGGACCGCGCCAGGGACCAACTCTGCCAGCTCCTCACAGGCGGCTCTTTTGTCTTCGCCGGCTATCAGTAAGATCGGCCGCTCTCCGTACTTACGCACGTTCGAACGTGAATCCGGCTCCAGCGTGAGCGGGCCCGGTGCCAGGCAGGCGATGCCATCGACCGAGCGGTCGCGGGCCGCATATTTCAAGGCAATGTTGCATCCCATGCCGATCCCGACGAGCACGAAACGGGCCGGGTCTACCCCCGGCCGGCGCGAGAGCCAGCCATAAGCGGCTTCCACGTCGCGGTCCATGGCCGAAAACAGCTTCCGGTCGCGTTCCGCCGCTCGGTCAGCCAGCCGCATCTCCGGCTGTCCCAGGCTTTGGCCGTGGCCGCGCAGGTCGATCGCCAAACATGCAAAACCGGCCGAATGGATGGCCGGCACCAGCGGGTCGAAGGCGTAGCTGTCGGAGCCGTAAGCGTGGATCAGGATGGCGATGGGGGCGCGACCGGCCTTTCGGGGCGGCGGCGTGTATGTGCCGGCGATGACGAAGTTGTCTTTGGTTACGAAGCGGACGTGCTGGCGGTCGGGGCGTCTGGCGGCCGACCCGGCGGGATGGTGGGGCGGAACAGCCCGGTCGGCCCGGGACGGCTGGGTAGCCGGTTGGGTGTGCGGGGCTGAAGACGTTGGCCTGGTCGTCGCGGGTGCAGGACCGGGCCCGGCCTGCTGCCGACGTGGAAGCGGTGACCGAACATGCCCCGTGGGGGCGACTGGCCCGTTCTGGACAGCCGGCCCGGCGAGGCAGATGCCGAGTGAATTCAGGACAAGAGACAGGACCAGGCCGAGCGTTCGGCCAGTGAGAGGGGGCATGGTCAAGCTCCCTTTCAGCGTTGGAATCTTCAGGCGATCTGTGGCCGGAAACTTGCCTTTGGATTGAAGCACGGTTGCCGGCATTAGGGTATAAGATACACTCCAGGCGGAATTCGGGCAAGGTTATAGGGCGTCGAGACTCTCTGGCGGCTGCTTCTTAAGCAAGCGGTGCAGGGGCATGCCGGCCAGGCGGTGCGGGGTGCGCGTCGGCCAGGCGGCCTAGGGCGTACTGGCCGGTGAGACTCGTCCCTGCAGCCTGGAAACCCGTCCCCGCAGCCTGTCAGTGTCATTTGGGCCTCTGCCGCCGGCTCCGGCCGGCTCTCGCCCGGCGACAGCCCCATCGGCCCCCGCCCGGCGGCGCCCCCACTGGCCGGGGGCACTGCCGTGGTTGAAAGGAGGCCCGCCGGCCCCGCGTATATCCCGGCGGACTGGCTTGACTGAGCCACAAAAACCGCTACACTCTCGGGTAACCAAAGTCACGTGGTTTCCCGGCCGATACGGCCATACTACGGACCGGAGCATCGATTCCCCGATAGCTCAATGGTAGAGCACCCGGCTGTTAACCGGGTTGTTGTAGGTTCGAGTCCTACTCGGGGAGCTTGAACTATCCAGCCGAACCAATTCGGCTGACTCAGTTAACGCGATCGCCCGACCATGAGAATGGCCGGGCGTTCGCGTATCTCTATGCCCGCAAAGGGTTACGGCGAATCGGCCCTCGCGAGCCGCGTTCTCTGTTTCAAACGGCCTCCACCGCGTTGCGGCAGTGAACCTATACGTTCTCGCCCGGCCGCCGAGAGCAACGGACCGAACTCTCTGACTCTCTCGTAAACAGCCCTCGCCCAGTTAACAGACCCGTTCGTCTCGGACCCCAGGGCGATTTCGAACCCGTGGTTGGGCACGCCCCGGCTATTTCAACAAATCTGCGGCGTCGATGTCGGAAACGCCTGCCGCTGCAAAAGCCTTACGGAGCACGTCCGACAGAGCTTGAGGCCCACGGGGTCGCACGCCGTCCGCGAAGTACTCATGCTTATACTCAAAGCCATCCTGCCGCTCGATCTCGACGACTTTGATCGATCCCGGTACCTGCTCGTAAGCCTGGCTGTATTTCCAAGGGCCATTGGCCGTTACCTGAACCTCGTCCGGTATGGCATCAAGAACAGCTTCCATCAACGCAGTTCGCATGTGGGGACAATGCCGGCACTGGTGCAGGTTGGTCATCAGTTCGTGGCGGATACGGGCCTTGTCGAAAACCCACACTGCCGACTTCTTAAGCAGCCCTGCTTGGCGGAATTGCCCATAGGAGAACCATCGCGCCCATTCCGTCCATTCCATTCTGGCCTGGCGACAACCCCAAGGATTGATTCGGTTCTCATCTTTGCCGAAGCAGTATTCGACCGGTCGATAGGCGGACCTCCTCTCGCCAGCGCACCAGAGGAACCCGAACAGTTCGTTCCACGCCACTTCTGTTCCCGAACGATAGACCTTCTTGTTGCGAAGGCTCCCAAGCGATTGTGCAAGATCGCACACTCCGGAGAAATCATGCTCTGGCCAACAGGCCATGTACCACGTCTTCTTGTTGCGGACACATGAAGTGAACGCGGGAGCGGCTTTAGCCTTGGTAAGAGCTGCGTCGAAATCAGCGGCTGTAGATTCACAGAACTGGATCGCGTAACCGGTCGACGGAACATCGAAATCCGTGCGCACTGGAGCGGCTTCGATATTGCTAATAGCCTCACCGCACTTGGGGCAGAACTTAAAATCACCGCTCGCTTCAGCACCACATTTCGGACAAGCCGCTTTGGCGGATGTTGAACGAGCAATCGCCTCCTTCACCATCACGTTCAGTTGTTCTTGCGTCAGCCCGACCGCACGACACACAGTGGCCATCGCCTTCTTCTCGCTATCTGCCAACTCGCCGTCCACATAGCACACATACAGCATGTCTGCGATGTTCCGTACCCGAGTGGCGAAGTCTCCAACTGGTGCAATGGTGTAGTTTCCACTTTCAACGGCCTTCGTCGCCGAGTTGAGAATGCCTTTCTTAGCGCCAAGAGCAATCCTGATTTCCTCAATAGCTGCCGTCTCCTTCGGGGATAGAGAAGCATCCGAATGGGCCAAGGCGATAACGTTGGCCAGATAGCTGATCTGCTCCTGCTCAGTAAGTGGCATTGCCCGTCTCCTGTCTCAGAACTTGTGCGGCTACTATTATCTGTCCGCCACAAGAAAACTCCACACCAACCGGCATCAGTTATCAGCCGGTTCCTCCCGCACCCCACCGCCATTTCGAACTTCCGCCGGGTAAGTAAGAGAAGGACGAAGAGCACAACCTAGCCAGACAGCGCGCCGGTCGCCAGGCGAAGGCCGTTGTGGGCGCATCCGCAAGGAGCCCGCAATGGATGAACCCTTCGCTGACCCGACCGCGATGACTCCGCACGAGCGCCGTCGTGAGATCGCCGCCATCCTTGCCCGGGGCGTGTTGCGCCTCCGCCAGGCAGGCCAAACATGCCCCGGTTCGCGTTTCTCTCGCACGCCCGAAAATCCCGCGAAACAGAGGCAAAACGGCCTTGATGTGGGGCGAAGAACGAGCCCTCATGTGCCCGCTCGATAGTCACGGGCGATGCCTGAAAGGAGCTCGAAAAGCATGAGTGTGAACATGGCCAAGGAGCTCGCAGCGCTTGGCCGGATGACGGTCAAACAGCTGCGGGAGAAACACGTCGAGGTATTCGGCGAGGCGACGCGCTCGGGCAACAAGGACTACTTGCGTAAGCGGATCGCCTGGCGCATCCAGGCCAACGCCCACGGCGACCTGTCCGAGCGGGCCAGGCGACGGGCCGAGGAACTGGCCAACGACGCCGACCTGCGGACCACTGCTCCGAAGGTGAAGGCAGACCAGGTCGCCATCACCACCACGGCGTCGGTCGCCTTCAACCACGACTCACGGCTGCCCATGCCGGGGGCGATCCTGCGGCGGCCATACAAGGGCCGCGAGATCGTGGTTCGCGTCCTGCCGCGCGGCTTTGAATACGAGGGCGAGGTTTACCGCACTCTCTCAGCCGTCGCCAGGGCCATCACCGGCACGCATTGGAACGGCTACCACTTCTTCAACCTGAAATCCGGCAAGAATGGAGTCGCCAATGAGTAGGACCGCCGCCAATACGCCTGTGACGTTCCGGTGCGCCATCTACACCCGCAAGAGCACCGAGGATGGCCTGGAGCAGGAGTTCAACAGCCTTGACGCCCAGCGCGAGGCAGGCGAGGCGTACATCGCCAGCCAGAAGTCCGAAGGCTGGGTCTGCCTGCCGGACCACTACGACGACGGCGGCTTTTCCGGCGGCAACATGGACCGCCCGGCACTCCAGCGTCTCCTGGCGGACATCGAGGCGGGGAAGATCGACTGCATCGTGGTCTATAAGGTGGACCGACTCAGCCGCAGCCTCATCGACTTCTCGAAGATCATGGAGGTTTTGGAGCGACACAAGGTGTCGTTCGTCTCGGTCACCCAGCAGTTCAACACCAGCACGTCAATGGGCCGGCTCATGCTCAACGTGCTGCTGAGCTTCGCCCAGTTCGAGCGGGAGATGATCTCCGAACGCACGCGCGACAAGATCGCCGCCACGCGCCGCAAGGGCAAGTGGACCGGCGGCATGCCGCTATTGGGTTACGACGTGGACACACGGGGCGGGCGCTTGCTGGTCAACGAGGAGGAGGCGGCCCGCGTGCGGGAGATCTTCGAACTCTACCTCGACCGCCAGTCGCTCATCACCACGGCAGCGGAGTTGGAGCGGCGCGGCTGGACCACCAAGCGATGGGTCACGAAAAAAGGCCGCGAGATGGGCGGCAAGCCGTTCGGCAAGAACAACCTCTTCAAGATGCTGACCAACCGCATCTACCTGGGCAAGATCACCTACAAGGACGAGGTTCACGAGGGCGAGCACCCGGCCATCGTTGATGAGGAAATCTTCGAGCGTGTGCAACGCATGCTCAAACGCAACGGCCGCACGGGCGGTGCGCATGTGAAGAACCGCCACGGGGCCTTGCTCAAGGGCTTGGTGCGCTGCGTGACCTGCGATTGCGCGATGGCCCCGGCCCATACGGTGAAGAACGGCACGAAGGTCTACCGCTACTACTGCTGCACCAACGCCCAGAAACGCGGCTGGCACGTCTGTCCGACGCCATCCGTACCAGCGCCCGAACTGGAGCGGTTCGTGGTCGAGCAGATCAAGGTCATCGGCAAGGACACCGACCTGCTGGCCGAGACGCTTGCCGAGAGCCGCCGCCAACGCGAGGAGGCCATCGGGAAGTTGGAGGTTGAGAAGCGGGCGCTCGAACGCGAACTGCAACGTCATAACAACGAACTTCGCAAGCTGGCGGGCAAGGATGGTCTGGCGACCGATCGCATGGCCGACATTCAGGACCGCATCCGTACCGCCGAGCAGCGCGCCACCCAGGTGCGCGAGCAGATCATCGCCTTGTCCCGCGAACTGGTGGACGCCCGCGAGGTGGGTGAGGCATGTGCGCTATTCGACCCGGTGTGGGAGACGCTCAGCGCCCGCGAACAGGCCCGCATCCTGCATCTGCTGATCGAACGGGTGGACTACGACGGCCCTAACGGAAAGGTCGCCATCACCTTCCACCCCACGGGCATCAAGACCTTGGCGGATGAATTGAATCAACAGGAGGTCACGGCATGAAGGGTTTGACCATCGAAAGAGAAGTGCATTTCACGCGGGGCCAGCGGACACGTAAGGTCATTCAGGAAGGCCCGCCGCCGGAACCAAGCGCGACACCGGAGGGTACGATCCCACGCATCTCGCGGCTCATGGCCTTGGCGATCCGCTTCGATCGGCTCATTAAGTCGGGCGAGATCACCGACCAGGCGGACCTGGCGCGTCTGGGCAACGTGACCCGCGCCCGTGTGACGCAGATCATGAACCTGCTGCAGCTCGCGCCGGACATCCAGGAGGCGATCCTGTTCCTGCCGCGCACCACCAAGGGCCGTGATCCGATCCGCGAGCACCATGTTCGGCCCATCGCCGCCGAGCCGGACTGGCGAAAGCAACGCCGACTCTGGAAGTGCCTGACGTTCGATCAGGGGGTTACGAATGCGTCTGTTGGCAGAGACGTGACACCAGATCGGCCCCAGTTCTGACAAGGGGTTACGGGCGAAACTGTCAGAATCGCCCATTTTCGCGTTCTGCGCCTCCCCGCACATCACGTCTTTACTGCCGATGTGCGGGCCATCGTCCCCGCCAGCGATTCCCAATCCGGCATAGTGCCGTTGATCTGATACGCCTTGCGAGCGGCGCGAATAGCGTTGTGCAGTTCTGGCCACTCCTGCGATTCATCCTCGGCCTCGTGCAGATGGCCGATGGCGCGGAGGCGGTGGGCGTAGCCGTCGCGGGTTTCGGTCAGTAGGACGTAGGCAGCACCGAGATGCTTTTCCACGCACTCGACACACGATGCGCGTGTCACCATCGGGCCACCCGGCGCGGAGCGGTCACGACAGCCGCAGTTGCCCATGGGCTGGGTGGCGATGGGCTGGACCTGACCCGCCTGGTGGCGGACGGCGCTGGCGACACTGCGCCGGGCAACGGACTTGGCGGCAGTGACGCGGCGGTGCTCGAACTGCTCGCCGATGCGCTGGGCGTAGAGCATCTGGTCGCCCAGGATGGTGCATTTGTAGGCCGGGTGGCCGTCGCATTCGATCATGTTCTGCTGGCCGGTGCGCAGGTCGTATTCGAGGGTGAATACGTCGTCTTCGGTCTGCCATTGGCCGCTGATCAACAGCGTGTCCGGCCGGTCGGCGCGGTAGGCCACGCGGTAGATGAACGCACCAGGCAACTCGATGTCGTAGTCGCCGGCCGAGTCGCGCACGTGGATCAGGTTGTCCATGTCAGCGTGGACGACCCGGTCGCGGAAGACGAACCCCGCCCGTGTGGCCCGCAGCGCTACGGGCGTGCTGAGTCGATCCAGGGTCGGGCCATCCATGCGGTAGAGACGGTGGAGCGGATTGGGCTTGCCGCCGCCGGCGATAAAGCTCACATGCCAGCCTACTTCATCACGCCAGGCAGTGGGCGAGCATTCGCACACATCCTCAGGCATGCCCGTCGAGAGACGCAGGATTCGGCCGTCGGAGGTTTGGGCGCACAGCTTCCAGATTCGAGAAACATCCGCCTGGCAGAACAGCAGCACGGGCTTGCCGTCTTCACCCGGCGTCAGGAACGGCATGTGGGTCATCAAACCGGTTTCGTGAAGCTCGTTCAGCATGAGTACCTCGTGGAAAGAGGCTGGCAGGTTCCCGGCCAATGGATGCGGTTGTCCGTCGGGTCGTAGCAGCCGATCTGGAGTTCCATGTAGCCGTCGTAGTAGTAGTTCGAGCAGAACTGGCTCGGCAGACCCACCAGCCGACCTTCACTGTTGACACAGCCAGCCCCGTACCACGGATAGCTGTAGGGATAGCACATGCCGATCTCAATCAGCCGCCAGTACGAACCGGGCGGCGCTTGCCCCGGTCCCTGATACGGCGTCAGGTCCCAGCACGGGTTGTAGTAGCGGTTGGTGGTAAACGATCCGAGCACGAACGGCTCGCACTGACAGCACCCTGGGCACTCGCCATCGGCGTTGAATACGGCGGCCTTGCCGCCGGGACGCAGGCCGCGCTTGCCACCCACCAGAACCACCGCCATCCCCGCACCGGCCATCATCCACCTCCACTGTCCGGGCAGGCTTCCTGGTCGACCATCTCGTTGATCCAGCCCAACACCAGTTCCATCTCCCCGGAGTCATTGGGCTGACAGTGGGCATAGCCGAACGTCGCGGCGATCATCTGGCCCACACTGGGGCGCTGCCACTTGTGCGGAGAGGCGACCGGATCGACTCCACTGGCCAGCGTTTCACCGGTCACCACGTCCAGCACGTCGTAGGTCCATGTCGCCGGATTCTCTTCGTCGCCTTGCTCGCCGCCGACCTGGGTCAGTTCCACCGGGAAGACATGCATCGGCACCGGCTGGCCCAGGCGAATGACTGCCCACTGCACGCCGGTGCCGCCGGCACGCCAGAGGATAGTGGCTGAGCCCTGCATGCTTACCTTCAGGTTGCCGGTGATGCCGTCGGCGATTTCGGCGTAGCGCCACTCGTGCTCCTCGTCGGGCACGTCGATCTTCACGGGGCAAACCCCGGCGGCGTAGGCGCGTCCGATCTTGCCGTTGGCGATGGGTTCGGCCAGGACGACGAACCGGCCCTCGTGCGTGCCTTCCTCCGGCGTAACGCAGGAAAGGGCCACGCGGTTCCGGAACTCTTCCTCGTTGGCGGATGGATCGATGATCGGGGCCTCGACGCCCAAGACCGCCATGCGGTTCTGATTCGAACCACTGTCGTTGCGTACCAGCACGATGCTGGCCTGCGAGAACGAGGGTTGCGCCCCTTGGCCCAGGTGGGCGGTGCGCTGCCG